>JAJRQY010000037.1 GCA_024280015.1 Actinomycetes bacterium | reverse complement strand
GGGATCAACGTACATTCTCCTTAGAACCGTGGGCAGATCAAGAACGGCGCGGTGATAGACATCGAATGCTGATTGGCGCCGCAGCCGCTGTAGCCGTTGCCGGGTTCTTGGTGAGCCTCACTGCGACGAGAAGTGAGATCGTGCGTGATCAGGAAGCGGCAGCGACAGGCCTTGAGAACAGCGTCGCTGGCCTTGACGCAGAAATTGCTAGCTACGAGGGCTTGGTCGCTCAGGCGGATCTGGTCCGATTCAAGGCTGGCCAAGTTGGCACAATTCGTCGACAGCAGATTCGATTTCCACTCGTTTTGCAAGAAGTAGCCGCGGCTATGCCCACCGAGAGCCAGCTGACCTCGATCAGGATGAGTCGCGCAGACTCCAGTCAAGATGTCCCGGGCTACCTCGGACCCCCCTCTGTTGGTGTTCTCTCGTTGAACGGTTTGGCCGAGGACCTGAGTGGCGTTGGCGACTTTGTTTTGGACATGTCTGCCTCAGAACTGGCAACCGGATTCTGGTTGAACCAATCCACCATCGGTCCAATCGGCGGTTCGGATCGGGTTGGGGCCACGTTCTCGATGGAAGGCGTCATCACTCAAGCGGCACAGTCAACGGCTGCAGGATCATCTTCTTCGCCCTCTCCGGTGAGTGATGGAGGAGGATCATGACGCCGAAGACGCTTGCGCAATATGGTGCTCCGACTCTCGCTGTTGTCGTTATCTGGGCGGCCATTGCCGGGTACCCGTTGGTGCGAGACCTTGGCGCGGCCGACGAACGTTTGGACCTCGCGTCCACCGAACGAGCAGCCCTTCTGGCCTCCTTTGAAGCAGTCCAAGGATTACCCGACCGGCAGGAGGAAATCTTCCAGCAGATGGACGAGCTAGAAGTCTTGGTTCCGGATGGTGTTGAGCTCGGTTCGTTGATCCACCTGGTGGACCAGGCTGGGATCGCGCATGGAGTGGCAGTTGAGAACTTCTCGCCATCTCGACTCAATGACGGCTCCACGCTTTTGGCCTCCGACGCCATGCCAGAGGGAATTTCGTCAGTGACGATTGATTTGGTTGCTCGAGGGCAATACGGATCCATGGTCGGATTTTTGGAATCACTGGAGCGGCTGGATCGGCTTGTCCTGCTTGATTCAGTCGATCTCCATACTGATGCGGACAGCTCACTTGGCTTGACAGCGGAAATCGTCTTGCGGATATTCACCTCTGCGGTGATCGATCAGTCAAACCTGACTGACACCCCTGTTGATGAGGCGCTGGCGCTGGTCGATGGCCCAGACCTGGGGGAGGGTGCAGTGGAAACGCCTGTGTTGCCTCCAGGTCTGAGCGAGTCAGAAATAGTGGAGTTCCTTGCCAGTACCGAGGACGACGAATGAGCGCAAAGATTAATGGACAGGCCGTCCTGCTCGTGGTTTTGGGAGTCGTGCTGGCTGGGGTGCTCTACGCCACGGCCTTCCGAGATACCACGACAGCAGCGGACCCTGGTTTTGGTGCCCCTGTTGGTCTCTCCCTACTCGAGAGCGAACTGGTCCCGGCAACCAATGGCGAGTGGCTTCCCCCGGCGAACGGTCGGAATCCCTTTGCTGGTCCCTTTAGCGAATCTGGCAGCGCAGCATCTGAGCCAGATAGTGAGACTGACCGCCCGAAGCCTGTGGTTGAGGAACAGATTCCGGAATCGGACTAGCTTGGGCGTCGCCCCGGACCTGGCTCTGGCTAGTTGTTGCTCTTTTGGACCAAGACGCTGCCGACGGAATAGCCGGCACCAAAGGAGCAAATCACACCGACGTCTCCGCTGGCCAGGTCGTCACGGTGCTTGTGAAAAGCGATCACCGATCCTGCTGAGCTAGTGTTGGCATAAGTGTCCAGGATGACGGGAGCTTCGTCCTCGTCCGGGACTCGGCCGAGGACCCCTTTGGCGATCAGCTGGTTCATCTTGAGATTGGCTTGGTGAAGCCAGAAGCGTCGTACGTCTGTTGCCTGGAGCCCGGTGGCTTCCAAATGGTCGCGGATGTGAGCGGCAACCATTGGGCAAACTTCCTTGAACACCCGCTGGCCGGATTGGCGAAAGATCAGTTCGTGGGCATCGCGTTCCTCAGCCTCCGATGAGTTCATGAAACCAAAATCGTTGCGAATATTGTTGGAGAATTTGGTAGCTAGCTTGGTTCCGAGCACTGACCATTGCTCAGCAGCGATGGCATCAGCTTCACGTTCCAAGACAGTCACGGTGCAGGCGTCACCAAAGATGAAGTGGAAGTCGCGGAGTTCAAAGTTGTTGTGGGCCGAAGTGATTTCGGGGTTGATGACCAGGACGCAGTTGGCCGAACCCGCTCGAAGGGCATCGACGGCGGCCTGGATGGAGAAGGTGGCTGAGGAGCAAGCAACGTTCATGTCATAGGCCCAACCACCGGCCCCGATGGAGTCCTGGATCTCGATGGCAACGGCTGGATAGGCCCGCTGGATGTTGGATGCGCCGACAATGATGGCATCGACATCACTGGCGTTTCGCCCGGCCTGGGCCAGTGCTTGGGTGATGGCGGGGATGGCCATCTCTGCTTGGATTCCTAGCTGGTCTTCTGAGCGAGTTTCCAGAATTGGTCGAAGACGAGTCGGGTCGAGAACACCCTCCTTGTTCATGACGAAGCGAGACTTGATACCTGAGGCTTTGAAGATGAACTCCTCAACCGGCACATGACGGGCTTCAAGTTCTCCCGCTTCGATCCGTTGAGCATTGTCGGTGTTCCATGTAGTTGTTGCCTCGGTCAGCGAAGCGACAAGTTCGGCATTGCTAATGGACTCTTCCGGTGTGAAAAGTCCGGTGCCGGTGATGACTACTGCGACCATAGTGTTCCTCTGTGTTCCCTCTATGTGCCGGTGGTTGTTCACCGGAACTGTGTCGAGGCTCGTGCTTCGATCCCTGATCGACAGCATAACTGGCTTGCCCTGACTGGGCTCTTAGGGCGAAGCGGGGTAGACGGCTTGAAGTTCCTGGCCGATTCGGGCAAGTTCGACTCGAACAGATTGGGGAGCGACGACAACGATCCCAGACCCGAGCCCGGCCAACTCTCCGGCAAGAATACGAGGAGAAACACCGGTGATCGTCACTTCAACCTCACTCCCTTCTTTGACGCGACTGCTGGCCTCGTGCTCATCTGTTTGGCCGCCGACTGGACTTTTTCCAACGGTGAGCCTGGTGCCAACAATATGGTGCAGGGGCGCCAGGGTCCAAGGCTGGGCCAAGGCCGTCACGGTGGTTGTGTTCTTGGCTTCCTGCACGGCGACGGTGATGGAAGCCCACGCATCGCCCAAGTCAAAATCATCAGGACGGAGGGAGGGCATGTCCAGGAGAGCGACTGAGGAGATGCGGCTCACCCGGAAGGTTCGCTGGCCGGCTTCGGTTCCGGCCACCAGGTACCAGATCCCCGCCTTGGTGATCAGGCCTAAGGGGTCAATGGTCCGACTGGAGACAACGTTTCCAGGCTTGGTGTAGCCAAGCTTGACCTGGCGTTGCTTGATCAGCGCTTCTTGTAGCTGCTCAACGAAGACCGATTGCTCGTGGACCTCCTCGCGTCCCCAGCCTTGCGGGTCAGAAAGTATTGCATCGTAGGCCAGGGTTGCTTCGGATCTGAAGGTTTCGGGTAAGGCCTGGGTCAGCTTGGCGATGGCGAGACGTAGGGGGGAACTAGCAGGAGGCAGTCCGGCGTGATCAGGGACTGGATCACCAGTCATTGATGACCCGATTGCCAGGAACAAGGCGTGGGTCTCGGATTCGGTGAGCCCAGTGAGGTTGGTTCGGGCGCCACCCACCAGTGACCAGCCACCTCCTCGGCCCGGTTGGGGATAGAGCGGCACCCCCGACATTGCCAGCGCCTCTAGGTCTCGGCGAGCAGTTCGCACCGAGACTTCCAACTCTTCTGCGAGCTCGGCGGCGGTGACCTTGCTTTGTTTCTGCAAGAAGAGGAGGGTGGCTAGAAGACGGTCGGCTCGCATGATTGGCAGTATTTCTATCAAAGTGGCCATCAGATGGACACTTTGAGGATCAAGATGTCATCATGATCAAAAATGCAGAACAGAACCAGCCGAACAACCAGACCAGCGAGCATGTGGATGAGCATCCCAGTCCGGTTGACTCTGGCCAAGCAACGCCGAGTGGGGGCGATCAGATGCCGGACCCGCGGCCAGGCTTCGCCCTCGCTCTTTCTCAGGCCAAACCGATCGTTGAGGCAGTGGATCAGATGAGCACAACTGATCCAGCCTCACTCCGACTGTCGACTCCTTGTGACCAGTACGACGTCGGCCAGGTTGCTGCTCATCTGGTGGCTGTCGTGCAACGGATTACGGCCGTAGCCCGGGGCCTCGATCCCTTCTCAGTTCCTCAGGAGATCGCGGGATTGGAGCCCGCTGGATTCGGTGCGGCCTGGAACGCGGCCGTAGCGGTCCAAGCAGAGGTGTGGTCCAATGACTCGGTCCTCGCGCAACCGCTGGTCCTTCCTTTCGCTACCTTGCCTGGGGCGATTGCTCTTGCCATCTATGGCAGTGAGGTCCTAGTCCATACTTGGGATTTGGCCCGCGGCCTTGGTCTGAATGTGGCCTGGGATGAGGACCTGGCCGAGGGTGCGTTGGCAACCATGCAGTTTGGACTGCCAGCCGAGCCTCGGGGGGGCGAGGTTCCCTTCGCGGCAGTCGTTGAAGTAGCGCTGGATGCTCCGGCCATGGATCGCCTTGTCGCCTGGCTCGGGCGTCAACCCTAGCTAGGCGGCTAGGGGGGTCCGTCTGGGTCAGGCAGGTGACGGATCAATCTGATCGGTGAGCTGACTTTCCATCGCATGCAATAGAGGAGTGCCGAAGGATGCCAGGTTATTCAGGACGGCAAAGATGCGATCAGCTTGCTGGTTGCTGGGGTCCAGTCGCCCAAGGATTTCAATGCCAAGGAACAGACCAGCAATGGCATGAGCGAGATCATCGGTCGGAATGAATTTGGCCAGCGGATGATCGCCGAGCACGCGCTTGAGGGCTTTGCTCACCATGTCATTCCAGGGTTGGAGAATGCCCAAGACGGTTTTGCCGTTGTCGCTGGTTGCTGACCAGCCTGCGACAATGGCAGCCAGCGCTGCTTGATCAGGATCTTCCGCCGAAGCGTGTAGCTCTTGAGCAATTCTTGTCAAACCTTGCAGCTCAGTGACGGTTGCGAGATCGTGCTCGAAACGGTCCATGCGGCGTTCGTGGGCCCGTTCGAGGGCGGCTAGGAGCAGTCCTTCGATCGAACCGAAATGGTAGAAGACCAGGGCCTGGTTGAAGTCTCCTGTTCGAGCGATTGAGCGGGCACTGGTGCCAACAAGGCCTTCGTTCTTTACTGTCTGTAGAGCGGCGTCGAGGATCTTGTTCTTGGTGTCGTTGCCGCTTTTCGATGATTTTCGAGACGGGCTTGTGTCGGTTGGCTTTTTCATGTGGTCTCAATCTTGAGCGAAGCGGTAAAGGTCGAAGGGGCTGGAGGGGGATTGTCATTCGCAGTGTCTAGTGAAGACTAGGTCGACACTGCGAATGAGGCGGTATGGCTCGTTTCACTTTCAATTGTTGGTGCCGGTGCTAGTTGGCGTAGTGGTTGCCAGGGGCCGCAGGTGGGGCTGGCTGAGCGGCGAAAGCTGGTACAGGGGCGGTGAATTGTGGGGCTGGCTTTGCGGCTTGTTGGGCACGGCCGCGGTGATTGCGGATGCGCCAGAAGACGAACATATTGACGAGGTGGATGACTCCAAGGCTGAGCAGGAGCATCCCAATTCGACTGATCAGCCCGTTGTAGGCCCCCGTCAGGCTGAGGTTCGTCTGGACCTTGTACAGGGTTAAGGCGTAGCCAAGGTTGAGGAGATAGAAGCCAACAACCAACAGATGATTGACCGCCTTGGCCATGTCTTCGTTCTCGAAGACATCGGCCAGGAAAACCTTGCCGTTGTTGAAGAGGGTGCGGGCAAGCCAGATGACGAGGCCAACGGCAATGATGGCGTAGGCGAAGTAGAAGCTGATGGCGGTTCGATCGCTGAGAGTTCCCGCCTCAAGCGGATCGTTGTACTGGCCACTGCTCAGCTTGGTGCTGAGTTGGCCACTGGCTTGGGCAGTGAGGAGGGTGAGCGTGTTGAGCATTGTTTTGTCCTTGTCTCTGAGTTGTTTGAGCGATTGCTCAAACAACAACTTGAGCGTACGCTCAAATCGAAATAAAGGCAAGCAAAAGTTTAAGCGATCGCTCAACGTGGTTGACTGGCGAGCAAGGGCTCGCGTCCCAGCCCTGCTGGAGCACGCTGGGTTGTACTCCAGCGGTGCCAGAAACTCAGGTCTGACTAGTCGATGGCGATGACAACCTTGCCAACGGTCTGGCGTGCGCCGATGTCGACCAGGCCTTGCCGGGCTTGGTCGAGGGGTCGAACTGATGAGATCAAGGGATCGATTTTGCCTGTATCGAAGAGCTCGATAATGCGATCCCAATTCTCTCGTGGCGCGCTCGGACTCCTATCGAGATAGGCCCCCCAGTGCACGCCGACGATTGAGTAGTTCTTCAACAAGATGTGATTGGTCGGGGCCTGGGCAATGCGTCCGCTAGTAAAGCCAATAATCAAGAGTCGCCCGTCCCAGGCCATGCAGCGGCGGACCTGGTCAAAGGTGTCGCCGCTCACTGCTTCGTAGCAGACATCGACGCCACGGCCGTCGGTCGCGGCCCGAACAGCATCAACAATGTCGACCTCTCGGTAGTCAAAGGCGGCATCGGCTCCCAACTCATAGACGGTGGCTACCTTGTCCGGGCCGCCAGCGAGGCCAATCACGTTGGCGCCCATTGCCTTGCCCAGTTGAACCGCGGCAGATCCGACGCCTCCGGCGGCGGCGGTGACCAGCATTGTTTCGCCCGGCGAAAGTCGTGCTCGATTCTCCAGGGCGTAGACACCAGTTCCATAGTTGTAGGGCAGACAGGCCGCCTTCTGAAACGACAGGTTGTCTGGCATGGGAAATAGTGCCGCTGCTGGTGCAGCTACGAACTCGGCTAAGCCGCCGGTTCCCATCCACACCACGCGATCATCGATCTTCCAGGTGGACTCGTTGCTGCCAACTTCGCGACTGCCAGTTTCGCTACTGCCAACATCCTCACCAACGGCGACGATTGTTCCGGCGATTTCTGAGCCAGGGATGAAGGGCAGTTCGGCCTTGATCTGGTAGCCGCCGCGGATTTGCAATCCGTCCGGAAAGTTGAGGCCAACGGCCGCGACCTTGATCAAGACCTGATCGGGTCGGATTGTCGGGACGGGAACCTCAACCAGTTGGAGTACCTCAGCCGGTTCTCCAACTTCGTGTACTTGCCAGGCGCGCATCATCGCATCATCGTGCCAGCTGATAGGACTGAAGGCGAATCAGGCCCCGTTGACCAAACCGGAAGTTTGGGTCTTCAGATGCGGTCTTCTTTGTGGGCCCACCACAAGCCGCCGAGCACAGCTGCCAGGCCACCGCTCCACAGGCCAACTCCAACAAGATCTTGGATAATGCCGTCCGCCTTGGAGACTGTGCCGCTTGTTAGAGCCCAGTTCGGGATGAAGATGGTGAGAAGAGCAACGAGGACCACGATGGCCACCGCCTTCATCCACGCATCAAGCCAGGTCGATTCCAGTCGATCACTCATGCCGACCAGCCTAGGGGCTAGAACAAGAGTGGCGACCAAGGCGGCAGCGAGATAGGCGATCAGGGCCGTGAGGTTGGCCGCCAGTGGAAGCTCGGTGCCAGCAACAGGTCCGGTCGGTGCTGCCGTCTCGGCTACTGCGGCAGCTGGTTCGGCAAAGCCGCTCTGGATATAGGAAATGACCGCCGCCTTGTCGTCCTCGGACATGGTGGAGAACTTGGGCATGACGCCGTTGTAAGTTTCTCCAGCAACGGTGAGTTCGCCGCTGCGGCCTTCGTTGATGACCTCTTCGATGTAGGAGGCGTCATCGGTATGCGGATTGTCGAGCAAGGGTGGGAAGGTGCCTGGCATTCCGACGCCGCCGGCTTGGTGGCAAGAAGCACAGATGCGACCGTATACCTCGGCTCCAAGGCGAAGCTGATCGTCGGCTTGGGTGTCAACGGTCTCGGGCTCAGCCGTGTCGGTGTCAATTTCTGTGGACTCGTCAGTGGAATCGTCGGTGGATTGAGCCGATGCGGGCGCTCCAAGCAACGACGCGAAGGTAAGAGTCAAGGCCATCAGAAGCAGTGGCAGGCCCATGGCCTTGAAACCGGTAGATCTTTGACTGTTCCGATTGTTCGAGAAGCGGCTCACCCAGCGGAGCCTAGCGACCGTCGAAAGAAAACTCGTAGAGTCCTAAGACCCCACTCGGGGACGATTCGGTGGGCTATCATTTAACGCGCCGTCGCCATTTCTGGGTCGGCGGCCGGACTCTCAAACGAACCTTCCCCGAACGGAGCAGATTTGTGACCACTGACGACGTGTCAGCTAACTCTGTAGCTAATTCCGAGCGAGCAGCCGACCACGAACAGACAGATGAGCATGAGCACTTCAAGCCAGTAGGGACCATGTTTATTCTGGCAATGTTTGTGGTAGCACTGATCATGCTGTGGGCCTCGGTCTATCTGATCTTGCTGAGCAGGGGAGTGACCACATGAGTAACGGCGAAGATCTGAACGTCGCCGGCGCAGGACCCGCAGGTGACGGCCTCGACGAAACAGCGCTCACCATGGGTATTGACCCCTACGAGCGAAACTGGATGAGGCTCACCGTTGCCTTGCTCGTCATGTTCTTCACTACGGTAGCCATAGCCGGGTTTGCCATGGGTATCCAGGTAACTGGTGCCTATCAGGAAGTCGACCCTCGCACGGTGCTCGACACTGAACCGTGGGCAACCCCTGGCCTCCGAAAGATCGGCGACAAGGAATACGAGGCCTATGTGGTGGCCCAAACCTGGTCGTTCAATCCGAGCGAGATAGAGATTCCCGTTGGCTCAACGGTAACAATTCTGGTGACCAGTCCTGATCTGCAACATGGTTTCAAGATCACCGATACCAATGTCAACACCATGGTTGTCCCAGGGCAGGTGTCAAAGGTGACCTACACCTTTGACACGGTTGGTGACTTCCCCTACATCTGTCATGAGTACTGCGGGACCGGTCATGCAACCATGTTTGGTGTAGTCAAGGTCGTTCCAGAAGGCACGCTCGATGAAGTGAGCGGCGATACAGGTGGCGATACGGACAACGAGGCGAACAGCGATGAGGACGACTCGCAATGACAACGATTGATGAACCGATTGAGACCCCTGATGTTGAGACAACCGATCTCACCATCGAGCGAGTGGAGAAACCCGAATTTGACCTTTCTCCTCAGGAGAAACGCTTCGTTGGTTGGCACATAACTGTTGCCATCACTGCCCTCATGATTGGCAGCATGATGGGGCCGATCCAGTCCTTCCAATTCTCCGGGTTGGATCTCTACCCCTACCTAGAACCAGTCATCAAGTCGTACTATCAGGGGTTGACCCTGCATGGTGTGCTCAACGCACTGGTCTACACCACCTTCTTCATTGTCGGGTTCGCCAACCTGACCACCATGAAGGGTCTCGGGCGCTCGCTCAGCCATCCGGTCATCAATAAGGTCGGGTTCTGGACAATGCTCACCGGCCTGATCATGACGGGCATCCCGATCCTGACCAACAGCGCCACCGTGCTCTACACCTTCTACCCGCCGCTCAAGGCCAGCTGGGCCTTCTACCTTGGTCTCACCCTGGTTGTTGTCGGTAGCTGGATTGAAGGCCTTGGCTTCTACCTGACGTTGGCGGCCTGGCGCAAGGATCATCGCGGGGTCCGATCACCGTTCATTGCCTTGGGCGGAATCATCAATATGGCCATGTGGCAGATCGCCACCCTCGGTATCGCCGTTGAGATCCTCACCATGTTGTTGCCCTGGTCGCTTGGCCTGATCGACAACACCGATCCCGAGCTTGCCCGAACCTACTTCTGGTTTACCGGTCACCCGCTGGTGTACTTCTGGCTGCTTCCCGCCTACGTGTCGTGGTACGGCATGTTGCCCAAGCAGGTTGGAGGCAAGCTCTTTAGTGACTCGCTGGCCCGCCTGGCGTTCTGGCTCTTCCTCATCGTCTCGGTTCCGGTTGGGTTCCATCACCAGTTCACCGATCCAGGAGTACCACAGACCTGGAAGTTCATCCATGCGGCCTTGACCTACTCGGTGTTCTTCCCCTCGATGATCACCCTGTTTACCGTCGTTGCTTCGCTCGAGTTTGCCGCCCGACGCCAAGGAGGCAAGGGACTGGTTGGTTGGATTCGAACCCTGCCTTGGGGCGACCCTTCGGTCGCCGCCCAGCTTCTGGCTGGAATCTTGTTCATGTTCGGTGGCATCGGTGGCCTGACCAACGCCTCCTACAGCCTCAACCTGGTCATCCACAACACGGCGTGGGTTCCCGGGCATTTCCACCTGACGGTTGCCACCGCAGCCACGCTCTCGTTCATGGGAATTAGCTACTGGATGGTTCCCTACCTGGCTGGCAAGCAGTTGTGGAGTCCGAAGATGGCGCTGGTCCAGGTATGGACCTGGTTTGTTGGCATGATCATCTTCTCCAACGCCATGCATGTGCTTGGTCTACTCGGTGCGCCTCGTCGTACCCCGCTTGGTAGTGCTCCCTATGTTCCCGAAGAGTGGAACGGCCACCTGTTGAGGGTCTCCATCGGTGGTGGAATCTTGTTGATCTCGGTCCTGATCTACGGCTGGGTGATGCTGCGGACTGCGCTTGGACCCAAGGTCGAAGCGCACCTCGTTCCAACGGTTCCGATCGCGGAATCTATCCGGCATCCCCAGCTCACTCCGGTTTGGTTGGATCGCTTCAAGCCCTGGCTTATTGCTGCTGGCTTGCTTCTGGTTGTTGCCTATGGACCCCAGTTCATTGACCAGATATTCAACATGAACCTCAACGCTCCGGGTACCGATTTCGTCCCGTGGCCGAGCTAGAGAATCCGGCTGGGCCTGGTGAGGAAAGCTTGGCGGAATCTCACCACAATTCCGGTGCTGGGCTGAGTAGCCGAGCTGGTTCTGGTCACCGTGGCTTTGACGCGCTGGATCGAGCAACCCTGTGGATTGAGCGACCTGTTCGCAGTATCGCTGGCTCCAATCGCCTGAATCCACTTCCTCATGCGGGAACAATCAGTGTGTTCCTGCTCATGGTTGTTGTGGTCAGTGGGCTCTACATCACCTTGTTTTTTGAGTTTGGTCGCGAGGCGTCCTACGCCTCGGTTGCCTCGATCCAGGATCATCCCCTGCAACGGGTTGTGCGGGCGCTGCATCGGTATTCCTCGGCCGCCATGGTGTTGACCACCGTGGTTCATGGATGGCGGATTTTCTCGGCACGACGGTTTGCGGGGCGGCCGCGACACTGGCGTTGGGCAACGGGGCTCGTTAGCCTTTTGCTGGTCTGGCTGGCAGGAGTGTCGGGTTACTGGTTGATCTGGGACCGGCGGGCGCAAGCCATTTCGGAGATTCTCATCGGCTTCTCTTCGGTGTCGGGTTGGGCATCCAGCTTGGCCGCCGACAATCTTTCCGAGACGGGGGAGGGAAGCGGATCTGGACTGCTTCTAGTGATCTGGTTCGTGCACATCGGCTTGACTGCAGTGATCGGCTGGTTTGTCTTTCGCCATCTCCGTGGTTCCAAACTGGCTTGGTTCCCGCCGAGGCACTGGATGGTTCTGATGGGCGGATCACTCCTGTTTGTGTCCCTCGTCTTGCCACTTGGCATGTTGGAACCAGCAGATGCGGAACGGCTGGTTGGTCAGGTTCCCCTTGATCCCTTTGTCCTATTCTTGTTGCCGCCTCTCTTGTCAGGATCTCGCTGGCTTGTCGTCGGGGGAGGCACCCTGTTCCTTGGTGTACTCACGGTGCTGCCCTGGCTGTTGGATCGCAAGCCTGACCCGATTGTGGAGATCGAAGCTGATCGCTGCACCGGTTGTGATCTTTGTGTTATTGACTGCCCCTATGACGCCTTGTCCATGGTTCCGCGTCTCCTGGTTGACACGCCGGTTGACGTTTCATTGGACAGCGGGCGGCCACGACACGTCAGCGAGATGATTGCTGAGGTTGATCCTTCCGCTTGCGTGAGTTGTGGAATCTGTGTGGCCTCATGCGCCTTTGGAGCAATGGAGATTCCGGGACTGCTCTCTCGAATCCCCGATGACATTGCTGGTCGTTCCGTCGTGGTTGCATGTGAGCGGCACCTTGCTGGTTCCAAACTCACCATAAGCGAAGAGGGGCAGCCTGACCTTGGCATCTCCGGAGATGGCGAATCGGTCGTTCCCGTTATCGTTGCCGTTCGCTGCGCTGGAGCCCTGTCCGCGGCTGGTGTGCAGGGGTTCCTCAATGATGGCGCAGCCGACGTTCAGCTTGTTGGCTGCCCGCCTCATGATTGCCGCTACGGCCTTGGCAATACGCTCGCCTCTGAACGGTTCTCTGGTGATCGTGCCCCCCGCCTTCCTCGCAAATGGATTGCCGCTGTCAGCCAGGACTGGGTAGCGCCGATCGACCTGTCGAAGGCAATAACCGACCCCGGAAGTCACCCAGAAGTTGGCGACGTAGGTCCGGATTCTGGAGCGACAGCTTCTGGCCAGCCAAGTCCTGTCCAGTCAAGTTCTGGCCAGCCCCAGTCTCGCGTAGCAACCTCGGCCGCCAGCCAGGCATTGGTCGGGGCTGGACTAGTCATTATTGCCTCGGTGGTTGGGGTGGCATTCGCCACTCGCGCCCCCTTTTCCTCTGACACTAGTAGTGCTGGCCTGCGGGTAGTCATTGACCATGTCGAGGGCCATGCCATTGCTGGTGTCGCTGCAGACAATGAGAATGCGGCGACCGAAACCAGCGCGACCGGACCGGTCCGTAGCATCCAGATAACGGTTGGAGACGGTGAGCCCATTGTTGTCCCCATTAAGCAGAGCGGAAACCGGTCGGTTGGGATTGTTGACCAGCCACTTGAAGTGGGGACAACGAGTGTGAACCTCGTACTCTCGACCGACGATGGGGATGTCTTGTTCCCGGTCAGCTCTCCTACCTTGTCGGCGGGTGAGCGCCTGGTTGTGGATATTGATGACGTTCCACGTGACCCTGGGGCAGTGGAAGGGGAACGGGTCTTCAATTCTCGGGCTGCTGGCTGTACGGTCTGCCATTCAACCCGCCCTGGAGTCGAGCTGGTCGGGCCAAACCTTGCTGGGGTCGCCTCGGTTGCTGGCGGACGAGTACCTGGACTCGACGCTGAGCTCTACCTCCGCCAATCGATCTTGTTGCCTGACGAATACATCGTCGAAGATTTTTCTGGGGGGCAGATGCTGAAGATCTATCAAGATGCGCTCTCAGAGTCTGAGCTAGAGGATCTCCTTGTCTACTTGCTGACGCTCAAGGACTCCTCCCAAGACGAGGCAGATGAAGGCGATTCGTGAGCAAACTTGGCTACAGTTTCTCTTACCGGTCTTGCCGATCAGCTATTGGTATCGAGCGCGGAAAATGACGGAGCGAAAACGATGAGCGATGGTGAATCCCGCCAACAATCAGGGGTCGGGGAAGATTTCTTCGGACCCGGGCGAATCGAAACCAACAATATTGCGAGTACCCAGCAGCCGGCCATCGGGTTGGATGACGTAGTTAGCGGTGCCGGACCCCGCAGCGACGGCGCTGGTGGTCTCCCAGATGACATCCAGCTCCGAACCGGTTTGGGTGGCGACACCGTGCACCAGCGATCCAGTAACGATCCAGTCCATTTCGAACACGTCGGGTTGATCGGTCGAACTAATGACCACGGTTCCGGAGTAGTCAAAGCCGGTGGGATCGACCCCGTTGATGGTGTAGGTCCCAGCCAAGCCGTCGCTGTTGCTTTGTCCGACAGGCAGATCGCCGGGCAGGGCGCACGAGTAGAGCATGACCAGGAAAGCAATGAGCGCAACACCTCTCCAGATCCACTTCATTCTGAGCAGTCTAGAGACAGAGCTGCCAACCTCGGCCGGTCGAAGGTCACGAATGGTCGGGGTTCGAGTGAGCAGGACCTAAGCCAAGCGTCGCCGCTACCGCAGATCGACCCTGATGAGGAGTTTTCACTCCCTCGATCATTAAAGATTCTTGCGGGAGTCTTCGTTCTTTTCATCGTTGGTGCCATGGCGTTCGTGATCTTCGAACCAATTCAGGTCTTGCCGAGAATTCGGCTTGCTCCGGGCTACGCCATGCTGTCTCAAGATGGGTCTTCGGTCAGCAGCGAAGCGGCCCGAGGCACCGTTACCTTGTACAACTTCGCCCCGACTGACTGCACAACCGAATGCGAGGACATGAATCAAACCATGGCCGATGTTCAGGCTTGGGTCCGGGCTGATCTGGATCTGGGCGATGTCGACTTTCGCCTGGTGACCATTGCGCTGGATCCGGTAGAAAACTCCGATCAGTTGGTTGAGGCCGCGGCTCGCTCCGGAAGCGATGGGGTGAATTGGATCTGGATCGGTGGAGATCAAACAACCATTGAGAATGTGGCCGGAACCGGGTTCCGCCGTTTCTTTGAGACTCAAGACAATGGTTCAATCCGATTCGACCCCGGATACGTCTTGGTCGACGGCAATGGCGTCGTGCGAGGCGACTACCGCTACCAGACGCTGGCTGATGACAGTGACAAGTTGACGTCGCATCTGCAGATCTTGGCTGATGAAATTCGCTACGCCAACGGAGCGACAGCCATTGCCTATGAAGCCGCCCACCTCTTCCTTTGCTATCCCTAAGGCACCACGATGACCGTTCAAGCCGATCCTCGAGAATCGGCCGATCAACCTGACCAGAGCGACAAAGTCCGGGGGAAGCCCTCGGGCCTTGGGCGTTGGCCCAAAATACTGCTCGGTGCCGTGGCCGCGGTACTGCTTGTCGGATTGGGGTTCAGGATTCTCGTTGGATCGCTGAATCCTCATCTCTATGCGGGGACCGTCTTCCAATTTGATGAACCAGCGGCACCGCTTGAAGGCATCTACCTGGCTGATGGCAGCGAGGTAGACCTGACCGACTATGAAGGCGAGTTGCTTCTGGTCTTCTTTGGCTACACCTTCTGTCCTGACGTTTGTCCAACCACCTTGTCGGGGGCTGCCCAAGCTATTGAGGGCCTCGATGCAGACACTCAAGAACGAGTCAACCTGCTGATGGTTTCGGTCGACCCGACTCGTGATGACCCGGAGACGACGAACCGCTACGCCCAATTCTTTAGTCCGCAATTTCTCGGAGCCAGTGGCGACGTTGCTGCTATTGATCGCGCCGCCAGCTTGTATGGGATCTACTACGACATTCGCGAACCCGAAGCAGCCGACCAACCAGACAATTACCTGGTGGACCATACGGCGACCCTGATGGGGATAACCCCGGACGGGGTCTTGCGAATTGTCTGGCCGCCCGACATTTCACCGGACTTGCTACGCGCTGATATCGCCGAACTCTTGTCTTGATCGTGTCAGCTGGAGGACTATTGGGCTTGGTCTGGCGCATCGTGCTTGTCACCGGCGCCGCTGTCTTGGCTCTCGTCGCCTGTTCTGGCTCTGCTGATGGGGTGGTTGCTACTGATGCGTGGGCGCGGCCAACCCCTCCAGTTGGCAACACCGCTGCCTTGTATGTGAGCCTCAAGAACTCCTCGAGAATCGATGACCAAATCATCTCGGCTTCGGCTGAGGTGTGCCAAGAACTCGAGCTTCACCAAACGGTTCTGACGGGCGATGTTTCTTCGATGCCTGCGGTTGAGGCCGATGCGATGAGCATCGCCGCCGGCGGGACATTGCTGATGGAACCAAACGGCCTGCACCTCATGTGCCTTGGGCTCCCTGCGCCACTGGTCGAAGGTGAAGAGCTGACGCTGACTCTAACCCTGGCTCAAGCGGGTGACATCGAAGTCATCGTCAAGGTTCAGCAGCGCTGATTCGAGAGCGCTGACTCCCAAAAGCTCTGGTTCCGACGGTTGGCTTAGTGAGCCAAGAGTTGAAACCAACTCCGAACCAAACCGTCCTGGGATTGTTGGCAGAGCGGACCGGGGTGACCGCCGCTCAGGCCGAGCTTGAAGCCGCGTCAATAGGGTTGTCTCGATCCGGCGGAGCTGAGGAACGATATGACCTGGCTCTTTCTCGTTTCCTTTCCCTGGGAGGGCCCGATTTGGAGGCCCGCTGCTGCTCGGCCATGAACTCAGTGGGACTGGGAGCCCAAGACCTTGGCCAGCTTGCCTCGTCCTTGTCCGGTGGTGAGCAAGCCAGGGTTGGACTTGTCGCCGTCCTCTTGTCCCGCTTTGATGTCCTGCTGCTGGATGAACCGACCAATAACCTCGACGGACACGGATTGGAGACCTTGGAAGCCTTCCTCATGAATTCGTCCTCTCCCTTCGTCGTTGTTTCCCATGACCGGCGGTTCATGCAGCGAATCGTGAATGGTGTGATTGACATCGATCCCCATCTCAGGACTTGTCGACAAGCCCTGGCAAGAGTGGCGTCTTGAGTTCCGTATCGGCGAAGTCTCGCGATCGGGTGACCTGGTCGCCCAGCTCGATAGCGCTAGCGCCAGCTTGGGGGATTTTCGACTTGGACCAATTGATCTTGCCCTGTGGAGTGGTGATCGTCTTGGGATCTCCGGCCCGAATGGTTCGGGCAAGTCGACCCTGATTCGGCTGCTGCTTGGGGAGATTGAGGTTGAACTTTGCTGGGACCCTCATCCTTGTGTCACATGATCGATCATTCATGGATGCAGTTGAGGTCTCTCGAACAATCACCCTGGACCAAGGCTTGATTCTGGACGGGTCTTGACTAGGACTCCCAAGCAGCACCGCCTCAGCGATTGTTCTGGGAGAAATGCTGATAATCCTTGAGGCTGTTCCAGTTGCCGCCCCAACCCCAACCAATATCCAGGAATGCCTGCACTGGCACACTCGTGCCATCGAGCATGCCGTCGAGCCCCTGGGTCCGATCGCTGTAGGCCGTTGCGAGTTCCGGTAACAGTCGTTCTCCCTTGATGTAGGGATTGTGGAACGGATTGATATCGACGGCTAAGCCGTAGGCATGTTGAGAGAACTTCGTTCCCCCGGTTACCGCCCGACAGACGAAGCTGGCGGAGATATTGCCATCACCGGTTGGATCAGCATCCAGATCAGCTGTTGTAATAATTCGCATCTCCTCGATGGGAAAGCGATCCTCATAGATCTGCCGAAAAACCTGGACAATGTCAAGGGAGACATCCTTGTGCAGGATCATCTCGCCCAGGTGAGGCCGCTCGTCAAATCCCCAGAACGTGACTTGTACATAACGGAGGTCATCGCTAGGTACGGGGCAACCCTCATGCCAGGTTGATCGTGCCAACGGCTCACCATCCAGAGGGTTGATGGTGGCCTTGAAGTCCAACGTTGTTGGCAGAGGCAGAAGATCTTGGGGTGGGAGCTTGCGGTCGACGAGTTCCAGGGGAGTTGGCTGGGAGCTGGCAATGCCGTTGGAATCGGTGGGGAGGGGCCGGGTGTAGAGCCAGGCGGGGATCGTTACGGGCAGGCCAGGAATGGTTGGAGGTTTGGTGCTCGGTGGATCGATCGAGGTGGTTGTCTGGTCGTTGGTTACTGAAACAAGGACGGTCGCATCTTCTGATGACTCGGCGCCAGATCTGGAGCACGAGGCCAGCATCGCCAAACCGGTAGCAATAACGAGCACCGTTAACCGGGGCGATAGCAGTCTCCACAATAATGTCGTACCGCTCACGGTGGCAGACACTAGCGCTCGGTACGATCCTTCGGGTCTCATGGCTGATCAATTGACCATTTCCGATATTTCGTTCCTTGACCTTCTGGAGTTGGAACCGCACGGACCAGACACCTATGTCGGCCGGACAGTTCGCTATCCCTGGGGTGGACTCTTTGGTGGCCAGATCGTGGCCCAAGCTCTGCGAGCTGCCCAACACACGCTGGACCCGGAGTATCAAGTGCATTCGCTGCATGCCTACTTCATCCGTCGGGGGACCAACAAAGAACCGGTCCGATTTGAAGTTGACCGGATCCGAAACGGTCGCTCGTTCTCGACCAGGCGGGTTGTTGCCCGGCAGTCTGGCGGAGCAATTTTTAACCTGTCTTGCAGCTTTCAGAAGGGAGAGGAAGCAGCTGACGTCCAGATTCAGGAGTTGGAGCACGGTCTGCCTCGGCCTGATGCTATTGAGGAGGACATCGGCTGGGGATCGATGATCGAGCGAAGAGTCGCATTGTTGGAGACTGGCCGTAGCGCGATTTGGGTACGCATGAGCCAGCCACTTCCCGACGACCAGCAACTGCATGCCTGCGCCACCGCCTTCTTCTCCGACTCGGTTGTCACCAGTGTGATCCGAGCTTCTCATCCGCTGAATGTGACCAACCGGTCCAAGGCTCGTGAGCATTTCGTCAACGCCAGTCTGGACCACTCGCTCTACTTCCAGCGAGCAATCGATGCCAACCAGTGGCTGTTGGCCGACGTCACCTGTCACGGGCTGGTCGGGGCGCGTGGTCTTGCGGTTGGGAACCTCTTTGCTATGGACGGGATTCAGAAGGCCAGTGTGGTGCAAGAGGTCCTGATGCGGGAGCGCCGAAACCTTTAAGATTCGCTGATTGTCTGCCGACGAACATGTTTGAAGGGGTGAACATGGGAATCCGTAGGGCGTCCGACGTAGTCGAACAACTGGACATTCAAGAAGAAGACGACAAACACGTTGATGCGCTAACCGGTCTTGCCGATCGTTGGCAGTTCGAGGCGTGGCTTTCCAATCAGCTGGAACGAAATCGGCGGACCGGTGACAAGTGCGCGCTGCTTCTCTTCAGCGTCTCCAACCTCACCCGGATAAATTCTGGTTATGGCAGTGCGGTTGGTGACGAGGTTCTGCAAGCAATTGCCGACTCGTTGTCAACCTCGGTTGGCAACCGTGGCCAGACTGCTCGCTACCTCGGCTCGGAGTTTGCCGTCATGTGGCCGGGCGTCTTTGCCAATGATGATGTTCACCGGGTGGCGGACGAGCTCATGTCTGTCTTGCCTGAGCAGGTCACGTTCGAGTCATTTGTTGTGCCGCTAGAAGTCACCGTGGCCGGGCTGTTGTGCGAATTTGAAAGCAATGAGCGTCGCCTCCTGGTTGACCTCGAATCGGCTTTGGTCGAGGCCAGAACCGGCGATTCCAATCTTCTGATTCGAGACGAGGTTTACGGTCGAGGGCGGGAACCGGAGATTCTGGCCGTCCGGCTTCAGCAGGCCTTCGAAAATGACGAGTTCCAGCTTTTCTTCCAACCGGTCGTTTCTCTGGCTTCGGGTGTCATTGTCGGATTTGAATCATTCCTGCGTTGGCTCGCTCCAAGCGGTGGAGCGAAGGGGGCTGAGTTGATGTCGCCTGCCGTCTTCATGGAAGCGCTCCGCACCTCGCCAATCGTTGTCCCTCTACATGCCTGGATCTTGCGAGAGACAATCGGTCAGGTGGCGGAATGGGATCGTCAGCTTGGCAACCCGGGACTTTTCTCTGCCATGAATCTTGATCCCTCCTTTGTTCTTGACTCTCGTTTCTCGCGAGTGGTCACCTCAGCCATCGCAGACCTAGGGGTTCGACCAAACCAGGTCCTGCTGGATGTCAATGGTAGTACTGCGGGTCCTCAGCTTCATCTGATGTGGCCAGCCTTGCAGCAATTGAAGGCAGAAGGAGTTGGGATTGCCCTCGAAGATTTTGGGGTTGGGTTCGGGTCCCCTGACCTGCTTCGACGCTGCCGTTTTGATGTGATTCGACTTCCCCGAGTGTTTGTTGGGGGATTGGGACTCGCCGAGGAGGATCGCCTCATTGTCGGTTCCCTAATCAACCTGGCCCACGAGATTGGTTGCACCGTCGTTGCCGAGGGAGTCGAGACCGAATACCAGGCTGAGGTGCTAGCTGAGCTTGGATGCGATTTTGTTCAAGGATTCCTCTTTGGTCGGCCGGTCCACGGTTCTGAAGTGGCGCAAGAGCTTGGTGCCACCGTTCAGCTTGCGAAGTTTGCGGCGGAAATCTATAGCCGGGCGACATCGCAGGGTTGAGAAGAATGGTGACCCTCAGGCCTCACGTGTCGTTGGCGTCCTTGTAGCGGATGCGGCGGTAACGATGGGCGAGATGAGCACCGCTAGAGACTGAGTATCGCTAGAGACTGAGAAGGGATCGCACTTCGTCTGCGATGCCAACCCCGGTGAGACCGAGCCGAGCCAGGATGTCATCGGCCTTGGCTTGGGGAATGAACTCTGACGGAACTCCGAGAACTCGAACCTGGGTACCAAGGCTTCGCACCGCATCAGCAATCATGTTGCCAATCCCACCGTGGCGTAGACCATCCTCAATGGTGACGACAAGGCTGTGTCCAGCAGCGTCTTCGAGCATCTCGGGTGGAAGAGGCTTGACGACTCGCGGATCCCAGACGGTTGCGTTGACCCCATCGGCCATGAGCAGGTCAGCGGCTTCTTCCGCCGCTGCCAGCATCTTGCCGACTCCGATCAAGCAAACTTGTGAGCCCTCACGGGTCTTTCGGCCAGCAAGGCCGCGCCCAACCAGGCTTTCGTGGACCGAAGGAGCGGCTGTCTTTGGCCAGCGAATGGCAACTGGACCGTCGGTGATCGCCAGCGCATCAGTCATCATCTGACCGAGCTCTTGATAGGAGGACGGGCAGAAGATGGTCATGCCTGGGACCTTGGACAGCAGAACCAGATCCAGGACTCCGTGATGAGATGCTCCGTCATCGCCAGTAATGCCGGCACGATCCAGGCAGAAAATAACTGGTTGGCCGTGTAGTCCAACATCGAGATTGACCTGGTCGAAGGCCCGAGTGAGGAATGTGGCGTAGAGGGCAACCACAGGCCGAAGACCACCCATGGCCATGGCCGCCGCAGCCGTGACTGCGTGCTGTTCGGCGATGCCGACATCGAAGCAGCGATCTGGGAATCGGTCCCGAAACGGCAAGAGGCCGGTTGAGTCGGGCATTGCCGCGGTAATGGCGACCAGCTCAGGGTGTTCCTCACCCAACTTGACCAGGGTTTCGGTGAAAGCCGCGGTGTAGCTGCCTGGCTTGACCCCACCCATGTCATGCATGTGCTTGATGGAGTCGTTCTCGGCCGGGGCATAGCCACGACCCTTCTTGGTCATGACGTGAACAACGACAGGCCCCTTGAATTGGAGCGCGTTCTCTAGAGCGGTTTCGATCTCTTCGATGTCGTGGCCATCGAATGGCCCCATATAGCGCAATCCGAGGGTCTCGAAGAACGGTCGAGGTTCCAATGCTTCACGAATGGCGGCTTTGGATGCTTGCAGGCCAAGTAAGGAGGCCTTGCCGATAACTGGGAGCTTCTCGGTGAAGGCTTCCAGCTTGCGCTGCCGGTTCATATAGATGGGATTGTTGCGAATCTTGACCAGGCTCTCGGACAAGAGGGACACGGTCGGGGCGTAGGACCGTCCGTTGTCGTTGAGAATCACGGTGACGTCGCGACCAGACACTCCAAGATTGTTGAGGCCCTCATAGGCCATGCCGCCGGTGAGCGACCCGTCACCAATGACGGCAACGACTCGGCGGTCGATGTCCTGGGTTTCATAGGCCGTGGCTAGCCCATGGGCGTAGGACAAGACGGTTGAGGCGTGGGAGTTCTCAATCCAGTCAAACTCGGATTCTTCCCTACTGGGATATCCGGAGAGCCCACCTTCTTGGCGAAGGGTGTCGAAATGGCTGGTTCGGCCGGTGAGCATTTTGTGCACGTACGTCTGGTGCCCGGTGTCCCATAACAACACGTCATGGGGGGTGTCCAGCGTGCGGTGTAGGGCAATCGTCAGTTCGACCACACCAAGATTGGACCCAAGGTGACCGTTCATCCGTTTTACTGTCTCGACAATGAACTCGCGAATCTCGCCACACAGGACATCCAACTGGGCAGGAGTAAGTGTCTTGAGGTCGGCCGGGCCATTGATGGAATCGAGAATCATCGTTGGCAACGTTAGCGGGCCGAGGTGGCCGTTGGGGCCCGCTAAGCTCAGCGCGTGATCGATCAAGAGATTTTGGACCAGGTTTTGACCAGCGCTATTGCCGGTGGAGCCGACTTCGCCGAGATTTTCGCCGAAGAGACCGTCCGGTCCGGGGTGAATCTGGATGATGGGAGAGTCGAGAGCTTGTCCTCAAGCCGAGACCGCGGAGCAGGCATCCGCGTCATTGTTGGCGAGACAACGGGCTATGCCCACACCGCGGACCTGTCCCTACAGAGTCTGCTGGCTGCTGCTGCCTCGGCTGCGGATGTGGCCCGCCAGCCAGATGCTGTGGCTCGGGTCGTCGAAGTGGCCCCCGTGAAGAACGAGCCTGCGAACGTCCAGATCGAACCACAGTCGGTTGGCAAAGCAGAAAAGGTGAGGCTGGTTCGGACAGCTGATGAGATCGCTCGATCGGTTGACCCGGCTATCACCCAGGTCAGCGCTCGAGTAGGAGATACCCGACGCAAGATCCTGGTGGCCAATTCCGACGGGTTGTTGGCAACCGATGACCAGACCCACACCAATATGTCAATCAGTTGTGTAGCCCAGGGCGACTCCGGCCTGCAAACGGGTTATGAATCGGCCGGGCTGTCCATCGGTTTTGAGCTGTTTGATCAGGTCTCGGTCCAGGACATGGCCAGGGCAGCAGCTGAGCGCGCCTTGACGAAGCTGGAGGCTCGGCCTGCTCCATCTGGAACCCACGTGGTTGTCATTGGGCCCGGGTCTGGTGGGGTGTTGTTCCATGAGGCTTGCGGCCACGGGTTAGAGGCTGACCTTGTTGCCAAGGGGGCCTCGACCTTTGCAGGCAAAATCGGTGAGCAAGTTGCGTCACCACTGGTGACCCTCATCGACGATGGCACGATGTCTCAAGAGTGGGGGCATTTCACTATTGACGACGAGGGTTACCCGGCCAAGAAGAATGTTCTGATCAAGGACGGCATCTTGATGGACTATATGTGGGACGGCAATCGGGCACGAGACGATGGCCGCTCTAGCTCAGGCAATGGTCGTCGCCAGAGCTATCGGCATCTGCCAATGGTCCGCATGAGCAATACCTATCTGGCCCCGGGGGAGTCGACCCCCGAGGAGATCATCGCCGGGGTTGACTACGGCGTGTATGTTGCCAAGCTCGGCGGAGGACAGGTCAACACCGCCTCTGGTGACTTCGTCTTTGGCATGACCGAGGCGTACCTGATTGAGAACGGCGAGATCACCGTGCCGTTGCGTGAAGGTCAGTTGATTGGCAATGGCCCCAAGGTCTTGCAGAATATTGATGCCGTCGGCAATGATTTTGCCATGGGCCCGCCAGGGATGTGCGGCAAGGACGGCCAGGGTGTTCCTGTCGGGGACGGGGTCCCAACCTTGCGCATCACCGAACTCACCATTGGAGGCACCGCAGCATGACTCCTGAGGAACTTCTTGGTATAGCCGATCGCATCATTGCCCAGTCCGAGCCGGGGGAGCAGATCGAGATCGCGGTCTCAGCCGGCGAGACGACAACCGTTCGGGTCTATGACGGATCAGTCGAGTCCTTCACTGCTGCCTCGAACCAGGCAATAGGAATCCGAGTCATTGCCAAGGGCAGGCAGGGGTTCGCCAGCGCAGGCACCTTGGATGAAGCGGTACTGCGCCAAACCTTGTCCGACGCGCGAGACAACGCGTCCTTTGCCGAGGTTGACCCCAACGCCGGTCTAGCCGAAACTGACGGGGTTGCGCCGGTCGAGATTGACTTGTGGCGCGATTCGGATTTGTCCAATGAGGACAAGATCGAGATGGCGTTGGAGCTGGAGCGGCGAGTTCTGGGAGCAGACAAGCGCATTTCTGGTGTTCGCACCAGCTCCTATGGTGACAGTGTCGGGTCCTTTGCGCTGGCCTCCACCAACGGCATCCGGGCGACAACGCGGGCAACGTCGGCCGGGATTGGTATCCAGGCGCTAGCCAAGGACGGCGAGCGAACACAGACCGGCTATGCCGGTGACGGTGCTCGTCATCCGGGTGAGCTTGACCTTGAAGCCGTAGCAGAACGAGCGGTGAGTCAGGCGGTTGACCTGATCGGGGCAACCAAACCAACAACGAGAAAAGTTGACCTAGTTTTCGACCAGCGCCTTGCCTCGACCCTGTTGGGCATGATCGCAGGAACACTGACCGGAGACCGGATCAACAAGAAGCGGTCTCCCTTTGTTGATCGTGTCGGTGAAGAGATCGCATCGTCCTTGTTGACCATGACTGACGATCCAACGAACCCTCGTTCCCTGGGGGCGGACACCCATGATGGAGAAGGTCTGGCTTGTCGACCAAATAACCTCATCACTCAAGGCACGCTCGATGGCTACCTCTATGACGCCTATCACGGTCGCAGGGCCGGAGTTCCTTCGACTGGTTCGGCGGTGCGAGGAACTCGGGGACTCCCTTCTCCG
>JAJRQY010000036.1 GCA_024280015.1 Actinomycetes bacterium | reverse complement strand
TGAGGATCCCGGTATTCCGGCCGGTCGAATCGCGGTCGAGGTTCCAGAGACCGTCGTTGAGGAGAACCGTGGGGCTTTCTTGAGGCTGGCTGAAATGGTGCGACCCAAGTTCAGCCTCGGCGTCGATGGTTTTGGTATCTTGATGTCGTCAACCTCGATGCTCGAGACCTTGCCGATTGACTATGTGAAGCTGCATCGCTCCATTACCACAGCCGCAAGTTTGGCTGGACGTGATCGTGTTGTTGAATTGGTGTCGGCGGCCAACACCGTTGGGATCACCACGATTGCCCTTGGTGTCGAGAGCCTGGAGCAAGTGAATGTGCTTCAGGCGGTTGGCTGCCGTTTGGCGCAGGGATTCCTGTACGCCGGGGCCGTCGCGGCTGAGGACCTGCGGGAACTGATTGCGGTTGGCTTCGGCGAAGTAGCCGAGGTCCGATAACTCAGAGTGATGAGTCCTGTCGCCCGCGGGCAACCAGTTCCTCCGGAGACAACAGATTCAGAATTCGGTCTGGATCGATGTGGTGTTGCTCGGCCTTCTCGCAGCCATAGTTGATCCATTCCAGCTGGCCCGGCGCGTGGGCATCTGAGTTGATGGCAATCTCACAGTTCCAGTTCAGGGCGAGGTCGAGGAGGTCATCGGGCGGATCTTGCCGTTCTGGTCGGCAATTGATCTCAACCGCAGTGTTGTATTTGGCGCAAGCAGCAAAGACATAGTCGGGGTCAAAGGTACTCTGCTTGCGAATTCCGCTGCCGCCTCGAGCCCGCTGATCCGGGATGACCTTACGGTTGGTGCAATGCCCGAGGATGTCAACGTGCGGATTGGCAACGGCCCGAACGAGACGCTTGGTCATGATGTCGCTGGGTTGTGCCAGCTTGGAGTGAGCCGATGCCACGACGATGTCGAGCTTGGCCAGCATCTCATCGGACAGATCAAGCGTGCCATCCTCCAAAATGTCGACCTCCATTCCACTCAGCACTCGAAATGACTTGGTCCTCTGACCGGCTGCCTGGCCTGTTGATTGGGCTGCAAATCCAGCATTAATGGATTGGATTTCTGTCAGCTGTTCCTCCAGACGGTCCTCAGAAAGTCCGTGAGCGATGGTAAGACGAGCCGAGTGGTCGGTCAGGACGAGGTAGGAGTGTCCGAGTTCTCGTGCGGCCAGTGCCATGGTCAGGATTGAAGAACCGCCATCGGACCAGGTTGAGTGACTGTGGCAGTCGCCGCGGTATTGCTGTCGTAACTGGAGTCCCTGTTCGGGTTCAATTGTTGTCTTCGCTTCCAGCTCGGCAAGGTAGGTGTTTGGTTGGCCGAGGAGGGCGGCGGAGGCGACAGAGGCCAAGGACTTGCCAATTCCTTCGAGCGTGGTGAGTGAGTTGGACTCGGCCAATTGGTGAAGTCTCTCAGGTTCGATGGCGGCCAGAATTGCCCGCCCCCTACTGAAGGCCCGTATCTTCTGGACCGGTGCCAACGAGCGATCCAGACAGTAGATGACCCGATCAATGGCATCCAGGGGAGAGGTGGCCTTCATGGTTTGATCGGCGTTCACCTCCTCCAGGTTAGGAGAGGAGTTGGGCCACTTGCTGGCTAGAAGCTGATTGATCCGGTCGGACTTCTCCCGCGGGGGAGGTGGAGGCTCAGTTCAGACCTAGCCTGCACGGCGTATGGAAAAGTTTGGATTTGTTGGCTTGCCCAACGCGGGAAAATCGTCGCTCTACAACGCACTGACCGGGGGGAGCGCGCTTGCAGCCCCTTATGCCTTTGCTACCACCGATCCTAATGTTGGGGTAGCCAAGGTCTTTGACAAGCGACTGGATGCGCTGTCGATCATGAGCAATACCAAGAAAATCGTTCATGCGTCGGTTCAATTCAACGATATTGGCGGCCTGGTCGAAGGCGCGAGCAAGGGTGAGGGGCTTGGCAACAAGTTCTTGGCCGGGATCCGCGAAGTTGATGCCATTGTTTTTGTGTTGCGGGCGTTCGAGGACGATGACGTTCCGGGGCCAAGTGACCCGCTGGAACATCTGCGCATTCTCGAGATCGAGTTGACGCTGGCTGACCTTGATGTGGTTGAGAAGCAGATCTACAAGAAGCGCAAGGCAGCGCGTGCGGATGCATCGCTGCAACCTGAGGTTGATGCTGCAGAGGCGGCGTTGGCGGTCCTTGAAGAAGGAGTTCCCATCTACCGCAGTGATCTCAGTGACGAGCACCGTGAAGAACTTCGGCCCTGGTTCCGCCTCACCAATAAGCCAGTGTTGGCTATTGTCAATGTCGGCGAAGAGCAGTTGGAGGAGATCGAGTCGGTGATCGCCCCGGTGAAGGCCGAGCTTGGCGAGATTGCTTCTGTCTTTGGAGCCAGTATCCAGCTTGAGGCCGAGGCCGCGCAGTTGGATGAAGAAGATCGTGCCGAGATGCTCGAAGCTTTGGGGCTAGGCGAAGGTGCATTGCCGCAGTTCATCCAGCAGGCGTATCACGTGCTTGGATTGCGGACCTTCCTCACCACTGGTGAGCAAGAAACCAGAGCGTGGACCTTTCGGGTTGGCTCAACAGCCCCGGTCTGTGCTGGCAAGATTCATTCGGATCTTGAGCGAGGATTTATCAAGGCCGAGACCATCCGTTGGGATGAGCTATTGGAATTCGGATCGTGGGCAAAAGCCAAAGAGGTTGGCAAGATTCGTCAAGAAGGTAAGGACTACATTGTGCAAGATGGTGATGTGCTGGACATCCGGCACAGCACCTAGCCGACGAGGCTTGGCCAGAACTTGATCTGGCCTAGGTAAAGGGATTCAGGGTCCAGGAGAGCGACATGGGTTTGAGAGAGGTGGTTGCGTGTGAGACGCCGGAGTCCTGCTGGCTCGTCCGTGACGGTCGTGTGCTCGCTTCGCTCGAAGTTCCTGTTGGACGCAAGGGCAAGGCCAAGGGCCTGCTCGGTCGGCGGGGGCTGGAAGGGGCAATGCTCATCCGACCTGCTTGCTCAGTTCACACCGTTGGCATGAAGTTCGATCTTGACGTTGCCTTGCTGGATGAGGATTCTGTGGTGATCAAGACCCTGCGGGTTCGACGCCATCGCGTGACTGCACCAATGTGGCGCGCTCGCTCCGTGCTCGAAGCCGAAGCGGGCGCATTCAACCAGTGGGAACTCAAGATTGGTGATGAGTTGGAGATCCGTGACGGAGGCTGAGCATGCTGCAGCCTTGTCGGCGCCCGGGGTGTTGCTGGTGGTCGGAACCCCAATCGGGAATCTTGCTGACTTCTCCGAACGCGGAAAGGCTGCTTTGGTAGGGGCCGATGCAATCATTTGTGAAGACACCAGGCGTTCAGGTCGGTTGCTCCAGCAGTTGGGTCTCCCCAAGCGGCCGTTCTTGGTGGCCAATGAGCACACCGAAGCCCGAGTAGCGGCCGAGGTCATACAGCGGATCCAGTCCGGTCAACAATTCGCCTTGATCACCGACGCCGGGATGCCCGGGGTGTCCGATCCTGGGCAGCGGCTCATCCAGCAGGCGATCGCCAATGGATGTCGAGTCGAAGTAGTACCAGGCCCGACCGCGGTCATTTCCGCCCTGGTCCTGAGTGGTCTGAGTTCTTCGCGGTTTAGCTTCGAGGGGTTCCTTGCTCGGAAGGGAAAGGAACGGGCCACCCAGCTGGATGAGATCGTCCAGTCGCAGCGAACTGTTGTGTTCTATGAGTCGCCAAAGAGAATCAAGGCGACACTCAGGGACCTTGAGCGGCACTGTGGGGCTGAGCATCAGGTTGCCCTGGCTCGGGAACTCACGAAGCTGCATGAGCAGGTGGTTCGAGGCTCTGTGGCTGAACTCATCCAACATTTCTCCGAAACTGAGCCCAGGGGCGAGTTCGTCATTGTTGTTGCTGGGCGAGAGCCCGCCGCCGAAGCGACTGATGATGAGCTGGTCGCGCTCTTGCGAGTCGAGCTTGATTCCGGGTCATCTCGCCGGGACGCGGTAGTAACAGTCGTTGCCAATACTGGTGTTGGGAAAAACCGTGTCTACCGACTGCTTACTGACCGAGTTGCGGCTGGCTCAGAGAATGCAAGCACAGAGGACATCAGTACAGAAGAAGCAACACAGTAGCGATGGCACCCAAAACGGTTCGTGTCGACAAGTGGCTGTGGTCGGTGCGGGTGTATAAGACCCGATCCCAGGCAACCGAAGGCTGTAAGTCCGGGCGAGTTCGGGTCAATGATGAGATCGCCAAACCGTCAACCAAGTTGGTAATCGGCGACCGGGTCGAAGCCAGATTGAAAGAACGAACAACGATATACGTGGTTGTAGCGCTGTTGGAGAAACGAGTCGGTGCGGCATTGGCCGCTGATGCCTACGACGATCATTCGCCACCCGTACTTCCTTCGTCGTACTCCTCTGATTCCGTAGGTGGGGATGCTGCCGGATTCGATCCAGGTATTCGCGACCCAGGTGCTGGTCGTCCAACCAAAAAGGACCGCCGGGAGATCCAAAAATTCCGCGGGCGTGAGTAGGTAATTGTCGGAAGTACTCACACATTTGGTGTAGCAAGGGCCTAGCAAGACTTAGTGGAGATACTTCGCTGATACGTCGCTGTCACAGGCCTTGTTTATGGTCATCATCATGATTCTTCCTGCACTGTTTCTCCTTGTGGTCATCGCTGTTCTACTGCTCATATTCCTTGTCGTTGGTCAGCGACGTGCGCCCAAAGGGCTTCCAGCGGTGGATCCTGCAGTTATTGAAGAGGAGCGCTCTGAGGCCATTAGTGCTGCTTTTGGGGCTGCTCAACGTGAACGGGCAGAGATGATGCAGCAAACGTTAGAAACCGTGCTCTCTGTTGCCTCGTCCAAGCTTGATGACCAGATGACTGTCGGCAAGCAGGTCATCGATCGCGAGCACAGCCTGGTAGCTGATCAGGTCGAAGGGCTCCAGAATGAGCTGAAGCGAGTCGGCGACCTGGTTACCAACCTTCAGCAAGAACGAGCTGAGCAGGACGGTCGGCTTGTTGCTGGCATGCAGCAAGCGCTTGCTGTGACAACCACCCTGGCCGAAACAACACAGTCGCTTCGTCAGGCGTTGGCTTCCCCCAAGGCTCGTGGTCAATGGGGCGAACGGATGGCCGAGGATGTTCTTCGGCTCGCTGGCTTCGTCGATGGCATTAACTATTCAAAGCAGGTTCAGGTAGCTGGTGGAGGAATCCCCGATTACACCTTCAATCTCCCTCAGGAACGGGTGGTCCATATGGACGTGAAATTCCCGATTGACAACTACCTCCGCTGGCTCGAGGTCGACACCCGAGAAGCAAAGGATCAGCATCTGAAGCTGTTTCGTCGCGATGTTCGCCAGCGGGTAAAGGAACTAGGAGATCGTTCCTATATTGACCCGGAGACCACCGTTGACTATCTCCTGCTCTTCATCCCCAACGAGAGTGTGTATGGATTCCTGCACGAACACGACCCCAACCTTGTCGACTTGGCGCTGGCTCAGAAAGTGGTGCTGTGTTCGCCCACCAGCCTGTTTGCGGTGCTAGCCGTTATCCGCCAAGCGGCCGACAACTTCCTGGTCGAAAAGCGAAGTGACGAAATCTTGTCCTCCATCGGGGGACTTCGTGAGCAATGGCAAAAATTTGGTGACTCGGTCGACAAGATCGGTCGTGGGCTCACGTCCGCCCAGAAGGGGTTCGACGATCTGACTGGTCCCCGTACTCGCCAGTTTGAGAAGCAGTTGGACAAGCTGGAGTCGGTCCGCGATGGTCGCCTGGCTGAGCTCGCCGAGGAAGCCAGTCCGGCAGTCCAATCTGAGGAGTACCCGAGAGGAAGCGACCAAGACCAGAAAACCCCAGCTCTCTGGCAAGCGGTGTAGCTACGCTTCACACTTATGAGTAAACCGATACTGGTAGCCGTTGCTTGGCCCTACGCCTCTGGCTCACGCCATGTTGGACATCTTGGTGGCGCCTACCTGCCTGCCGATGTCTTTGCCCGTTTTCAGCGAAGGATTGGCAACGAGGTGCTGATGGTGAGTGGTTCCGACGTGCACGGTACCCCAATTACGGTTCGGGCTGATGAAGAAGGGGTGACTCCCCAGGACATTGTCGATCGCTACCACAACGAGTTCGTTCGCCAATGGGAGGAACTAGGTATCTCCTGGGATCTCTACACCAGCACCGGCACCGCCAACCACGCGGCCGTCACCCAAGACATGTTCATGAAGCAGTTGGAGAATGGCCACATCGACCGGCGAATCTCCGAACAGTTCTACGATCCGCAAGCCCAGCGGTTCCTTCCCGATCGCTATGTCGAAGGAACCTGTCCCAACTGTGGCTACACCGACGCTCGAGGTGATCAATGCGACAATTGTGGGCGCACTCTGGATCCCATCGACCTGATCAATCCTCGATCCAAGCTTTCGGGTGCGACTCCGGAACCCCGTGAGACCGAGCATTTCTATTTCAAGCTGTCCGATTTTCAAACGGAGTTGGAAACGTGGCTGAAGTCTCGAAAAGGCTGGCGCAACCATGTCCTGAATTTCGCGCTTGGCTGGATCGAAGAGGGCCTGCACGATCGTGCCATCACCCGGGACATCGAATGGGGTATTGACCTGCCGGTTGATGACCTTGGCGAGGGCAAGCGGATTTATGTCTGGTACGACGCGGTAATCGGCTACTTGTCTGCCTCCAAGGAGTGGGCGGCTGGGACCGATGACCCCGACCGCTGGAAGCACTGGTGGGAGAACCCCGAGGCCGAGTCCTACTACTTTGTTGGTAAGGACAATATTCCGTTCCATGCCATCTTCTGGCCTGCCCAATTGATGGCCTACGGCGGCCTCAACTTGCCGACCAATGTGCCCGCGAATCAGTACGTCACCTTTAAGGGCGGAAAGGCCTCAGCCAGCCGTGGAATCGGGCTAACCATCCAAGATGCGTTGGATCAGTTTGAGCCTGACGCCATTCGCTACGCCTTGGCTGCGGCCTTCCCGGAGCAGTCTGACACCGAGATCTCCGTGGCCGAGATTGCTCGCCGGGTAAACGAAGAGCTGGTGGCAACCTGGGGCAACCTGGTAAACCGAGTCCTGTCCATGACCAACAAGAGTTGTGATGCACAAATTCTCGAACCTGGCCCCTACAGCGATGAGGACCAAGCCCTTCTTGATCTGGTCGATGCGGCCATCGTCGACGCCGCAGCCCAAATCAGTGCGGTGGAACTACGGGCGGCTCTGCGCCGTGCGATGTCTAGCGCCCAGGCGGTAAATGCCTACCTCAATGCCACCGAACCGTGGAAGGTGATCAAGGTTGATCAGGAGCGTGGTCGAACCATGCTTCACGTCGCCTTGAGCGCTATCAACGGGGTCCGAGTGATGTTCGACCCGTTCCTGCCCTTCACCTCGGCCAAGATCTCCGACATCCTCGGCCCAATTGAGGGTTGGCATCGAGCACCACTGGTCATCGGCACCCCGATTGCTAAGCCGACCCCACTCTTCGCCAAGGTTGAGCTGGAAGCCGATGCCTGAGACTGTGCTGTCTGAAACTGTGCAGTCCGCTGGCCAGACGCCAGAGGAGGCAGAGAACTCCCAGGTAGGTGGGAACTCCCAGATAGGCGGCTGGTTCGACAATCACTGCCACCTGACCACGGTAAAGCGTGACCCCATTGAGGTAGTCGCTGAGGCGGTTGCTGGGGGAGTGAGCAGGATGCTCACGGTCGGCTGTGATGTTGCTGACAGCAAGCGGGCGATCGAAATCGCCGGTGGCTTCGACAATGTTTGGGCCACTGCTGGTGTACATCCTCACGAGGCCAAGGACGGAGTAGCTGGTCTTGAAGAACTCTTGTCTGATGAGCAGGTCGTTGCTGTTGGCGAGTGTGGGCTCGATTTTCACTATGACAACTCACCCCGACGTGAGCAGGCCGAAGTCTTTCGCCTCCAGATCGACATGGCACTGCGACTGGACATGGCCCTGGTTATTCACACCCGTGAAGCTTGGCCCGAGACCTTCGAGATCCTGGACGAGGTCGGCATGCCAGAGCGGACGGTTTTCCACTGTTTCACTGGCGGACCGGCAGAGGCTGAGGCTTGTTTGGAGCGTGGAGCATTTCTGTCCTTTAGTGGCATCGTGACCTTCCCCAGCGCAAAAGAGCTGAGAGAAGCAGCCCGACTAACCCCAACCGAACGCACATTGATCGAGACCGATTCACCCTTCTTGACCCCCGTTCCCCACCGCGGTCAGCCCAATCGACCGGCTCTGGTGTCCCTTGTTGGAAAATAAGTGGCAAATTTGCAACAAATTGTGGCAACAGAGATGGCCGCTGCCAGTTGGGCAAACGGACAACAGCTTTACGGACTGTGACCGAGTGGCCACACGCCGATGTTGCGGTTGTGTTACGGGCCCCGTTACGGTCACGGGGTGCGTAGTCGAACTGTGCCGGCCACACAACGGCGATTCGCTCCATCACAGCAATTCCCTCTGGAGCAATCACGATCAATTCGTCCGACAGGAATCGTTTTAGCGATCCTGTCGACTTTTTTAGCTATCCCCATTCTCATGACTGGCGGAGCTGAAGGTAGCGGTGAGATCCTTGCCGCTTCGGTCGCAGTCCCTGAGTCCTCCACCGCATCGACCACGGTTGCTGAATCCACCAGCAGTTCGCTCTTCGACGGGTCTCAGTCTTCAGACCTTTTCCGAGCAGGAGCCAATGTTGCGGTGCCCTACGGTCAAAGCATCGAGCCTGAACCCTCTGCCAGTAGGGGCATGGAATCCAGTAGGGGCATCGAACCGCGACCTGCCACTCCAGCAACGCTGCCAGAGTCTGCGTCAACAACTCTGATCGCGGCACCAACCACCTTTGAATCAATAATCTCTGATGGGCCAGAAACAACGGCGAAACCAGCAACCAGTGCTCCTAGAAGCACATCGCCAGCAACAACAGCATCACCAACCACTTCACCGGTTACTTCCGCTGCACCGCCAACCGCACCAGTTACTGAGCCTCCAATCACCGAAGCGCCAACAATGACCGCGCCCGTGGATACCTCACCGCCACCGACGGAGGCTTCAGGAAGCCCGACTGCTGAGCAATGGGCGGCACTCCGACAGTGCGAAGCCAGCGGAAGTTACACCGTGGTGAATCCTTCGGGCCGGTATCACGGTGCTTACCAATTTGGTGTTGCCACCTGGGACGGTCTGGCCGCTTCGATGGGCCGAACAGACCTCGTTGGAGTCTTGCCAAGCCAAGCCAGCCCTGCAGATCAAGACGCGTTGGCGTTAGAGCTGTGGAATCGTCGAGGTTCCAGCCCATGGCCGCACTGCGGTCGCTATTTGTCAGCAAGCTAGGCTTGGCTGGGTGGCATCGACACTGACTCTGGCGCGAATGCTGGCTCGATGAGCCTGCTCACACGAACGGCAGTGCGTGAACTGATGGACAGGCACGGGTTATCTCCGAGTCGTGCCCTTGGACAGAACTTCCTTTGTGACCCAGGAACGATTGACAAGATTGTGCGCCTGTCTGGGGTGAGGCCTGGTGACCGGGTGGTGGAGATCGGGCCGGGCCTTGGATCGCTCACGCTTGGCTTGACCGATGCTGGTGCGTCGGTCCTGGCAGTCGAAATCGATCGCTACTTGATTCCCGCTCTGGAGGAAGTGGTTGTTGGGAGGGATGTTCGCATTCTGCATGCCGATGCAATGGCCGTTGACTGGCAAGCTGAGCTTGGCGGAATCTCCGAAGCTCGTCAGCCAGAAGCGGGTCAGTCTGACAGGTGGAGCGTTGTGGCCAACCTGCCCTACAACGTTGGCACACCCTTGATTCTGGAGATGCTGCCCAGCGTGCCCCAGCTGGAGCGGTACCTGGTTATGGTCCAGGCCGAAGTCGGGGAACGACTGGCGGCCGAACCTGGCGAAAAGGGTTGCGGCATCCCCTCGGTGATCACCTCGTTCTGGGGATCGGCCACCGTTGTTGGGTCAGTCTCATCCCAGGTGTTCTTTCCCAAGCCCAAGGTTGAGTCGGTGCTAGTAAAGCTTGAACGGAGACGTGAGCCGATGGTCGATGCCAGTTTCGATCGCCTGATGGCTTTGGTCCGCGCTGGGTTTGGGCAACGGCGCAAGATGATCCGGCGCAGCTTGGCCGCCTTCCTCACCAGCGATCAGATTGAGAGTGCTGGCATCGACCCAACGAAGCGGGCCGAAGCATTGGATCTAGTCGAGTGGGGCAAACTGGCGAACGTCTAGCCTGCTTCGTGTGGCCTCAATCATCAAACTGGTAGCACCAGCCAAACTCACCCTCGGGCTTCGTGTTGTTGGTGTCCGCCCAGATGGTCTTCATCTCATCGAAGCAGAAATGGTGACCCTCGATCTCTTTGACTCTCTGGAGATTGACGTTGGTGGGGCTGGCCTGACCGTATACGGGGGAGAGGCCGATATCCCAACGGGTCCAACGAACCTGGTAAACCGAGCGATGGCGCTGGCAGGAAGGTCCGGAGCGATCACGTTGACGAAACGTATCCCTTCCCAGGCTGGACTCGGTGGTGGATCCTCTGATGCTGGCGCGATCTTGCGTTGGGCTGGGTTCGATCCTCGAAAACAGAATGACCTTGATCGAGCTGCTGGCCTTGGGGCAGATATTGCCTTCTGTCTTGCCGGCGGTCGAGCCAATATCGCTGGTATCGGAGAACGTGTCACCCCACTGGAGTTTCTCCCGCTTGACTTCACCCTGGTCACCCCACCAATAGCCTGCTCAACTCCCTTGGTTTACCAAGCTTGGGATGAACTTGGCGGCCCTTCGAATCCCGATGGGGGCAATGACCTTGAAGCCGCCGCCATCCTGGTCGCCCCCGAACTGCAGGAGTGGCGAAACCAGTTAGCCGAAGCGACAGGCGAGCAACCGGTGTTGGCAGGCAGCGGTTCGACCTGGTTTGTGCGTGGGCACTTCCCTGGCCCGGGCCGGGTAACGACAAAGACCACCCCAGCGGGGTGGTCTCCGACAGATTGAACGTCAGAAGAGGGGCTTGAGCAAGCTCAAGCCGCAGCCCTCTTGTTGCTGCCTACTTCTTGTTGCGACGTTGCACGCGAGTCCTCTTCAAGAGTTTGCGGTGCTTCTTCTTACGCATGCGCTTGCGGCGCTTCTTAATCAGCGATCCCATAGGAGCGAAAGGTTAGCGGCTGGCTGGGTGGCTCCAACGCGTCGGGCAATTCACCTCTGCGAACTTTGCTCTCACCAGACGTTTCAGAATAATTGTTCCAGATTATTCGCCCGTTTATTCGCCAAAATAGTTCAACCTCTCCGATAGTGTTGTTGCTCATCCTTCCCGGGTAGTTCAGCTGGCAGAACGCCGGACTTTGAATCCGGTCGTCGTTGGTTCGAATCCAACCCCGGGAGCTCATAAATCCTCAGTGGCGTCCCTAGCCGGTCCCTCTATGCTGCTTGCGGCGCCCGGTAGAGTTGGCGTCAGAACAGAGTCGGCGAGAACTCGTGCACACTTCAGGGGAACCATATGGAAGCTGTCACAACGAAGAAGCTGCACCTATTCGCCGGCAGGCATAACTTCGCGCTGGCACAGGATGTTGCTACCCAGCTCGGGATTGAGATCACCGAATCTCATCTGGCCCAATTTGCCAACGGTGAAACTCATTGTCGCTTCTCCGAATCGATTCGCGGCTCTGACGTCTTCATTATCCAGAGCCACTCCACCATTGCTGGAGCAACCCTCAATGATTCGATCATGGAACACCTCATCATGGTTGATGCCGCACGACGGGCCTCGGCCAAGCGAATCACTGCCGTCATGCCGTTCTATGGCTATGCCAGACAAGATCGAAAATCCGAAGGCCGAGAGCCAATCACCGCCCGTCTTATTGCCGACTTGTTCAAGGCGGCTGGGGCATCGCGGCTGGTCTCGGTTGATCTGCACTCCGGGCAGATTCAAGGCTTCTTCAGTGGCCCCGTCGATCATCTAACGGCCATGCCAGTCCTGGTGAAGTATTTGAGGGAAACCAAGGGTGACAACCTGGTTGTTGTTTCCCCGGATGCCGGGCGAGTAAAAGTGGCCGAGCGTTACACCCAGAAACTCAATGCCGACCTTGCCATCGTGCATAAGCGGCGGGTGAAGGGCGTGAAGAATGCGGTTGAAGCCAAGGACGTTGTCGGCGACGTTGATGGTCGAGTCTGTGTTCTCATTGATGACATGATCGATACTGCGGGGACTATTTGTTCTGCGGCCGAACTCCTGATGGAGCGCGGTGCCAAGTCTGTTGTCTGCGCGGCGACTCACGCGGTGTTCAGCGGGCCAGCCGTTGAGCGTTTGGATCTTTCGGTGATGGAGGAGGTCATCGTGACTGACACACTGCCTTTGCCGCCAGAAAAGCGCTTCGACAAGCTCAAGGTTCTATCGGTTGCGCCAATCATTGCTGAGACCATCCGAGCCGTATTCGAAGATTCCTCAGTAAGTCAGATCTTCGACGGCCACAACCAGAACTAATCCCGATAGTCTGTCCCGTCTGTGTCTGCCCGCGTCTAGGGCAGAATTCGTTTTTCTCAAGGATCATCATGTCTACAGTCGTCAAAGCTACAACAGGACGTACCACCGGCTCGAGCGCTTCTCGGCGTCTCCGTAATGCTGGTCAACTCCCCGGTGTCCTCTACGGTCTCGGGAAGGATCCCATCGCGGTCGAGGTCGTCTACGACGAACTGCGTGATGCACTCAAGACAGATGCTGGGCTGAATACCGTCTTCGTCCTCAGTGTCGACGGTGATGAGCAAGACGTGGTTGTCCGCGATGTTCAGCGTGACCCGCTCAAGCGCCGTGCCATCCACGCCGACTTCCTTCGGGTCTCCAATGACCACCGCGTCAACCTGACCATTCCGGTCAACCTTGTTGGTTCAGCTGTCATGGTCGCTGAGGCCGGGGGCATGGTCGAGCAGAAGATGTTCAGCCTCAAGATTTCTTGCGCTCCGAACCACATCCCCGACTCCCTCGAAGTCGACATCACCGAGATGACAATTGAGGGACGGCTATCCTTGGCTGATGTCGACTTGCCTGATGGTGTTACCACCAAGGTCTTGGACAAGATCACTGTCGCTGCTTCGGTTGTGCCTCGTGGCCTCAAGTCTGAAGACGAAGAAGGCGAAGAGGGTGCCGAAGGCGAAGAGGGTGCCGAAGGCGAAGAGGGTGAGGCCTCCGCAGACGGTGAGGCCTCCAGCGAAGAGTAGGTTCCTGACGTGTCGCGGTTGCCTCGCCCGCCGGGTGAACCAAAGCGTCGCGGCACTCCAGCCGATCTCCTTCTCGTTGGCCTCGGAAACCCCGGCCCTGAATTCGAAAATACGCGTCACAATATTGGTGCCGACGTCGTTGCCTGCCTGGCCAAGCGCCACGGATAAAAGCTCAGCAAGGGCAAGGAACGCGCCCTGGCTGCTGAACTGCGAGTAGACGGCAAACGTCTGGCTGTTGCCTTCCCCCTGACCTTCATGAACAATTCGGGCGAATCCGTCCGAATTCTCACTCGCCGCTATGGAATTGAAGACGGCGAGCAACTGATCATCGTCCACGACGAACTAGATCTTGAACCCGGGCGCCTGAAGATGAAGGGCGGCGGCGGGCTTGCCGGCCACAACGGCTTACGATCAATCACCCAGCACCTGGGTACCACTGACTACATCCGTCTTCGTATCGGTGTTGGCAAGCCACCGGCTTCCCAGGCTGGTCGAGACTGGGTGCTGCGGCGCCCCTCGAAAGCCGATCGTCAGATTCTTGATCACGCCATCGAGGAAGCCGCTGACGCAGTTGAACTCTTGTTGGCCCAAGGTCTTGATGCCACCATGAACGTGGTGAATCGTCGCCCAGATTCTGACTAGCTGAGACTGCTCGTTGAGGCTCACGAACTAGATGGCGAGCACGGTGTGGGTACAAGCGCTCAACGGGGTGCGCCCAACGCGGTCCGTATTCTTCCTAGACTAGATCTTGTGACTGCCAGCAAGCGACGTCGATCGAGGCGCAACTCAACACCACCTTCTCAACCACGAGTAGTTGCTCGTGTTGTTGATGCGTTCCGCAAAACCATGCATTTCGCCCTTCGGTGGACGTTCCGCTTGGGATTCTTGGGGTTTGCGCTTCTTGTTGCTGGCTTGTCTTTCAGCGACCGGGCACCAGGGTTCACTTCTGCTCGAGGTCTCTGGTTCGCTCGAATGGTCGAAGCCCAGGCCGGTATGGATTTGATTAGCCGGGGTGACATTCCCTGGCGGTTTGACGCCGTTGGCCATTTCTTCATGTGGTCGCTGGCTGGTTTGCTCGGCTGGTTCGCCATTGGGCGCCGCGATAGTGGCCTCTTTCTGATTGCCAGCCTCTCTGCGATTTCTGCCGGCGTTGAATTTGCGCAACCAATGCTTTCGAGCAGCCGAGCCTCCAGCTACCAAGATCTGATTGCCAACGTCTTGGGCATCACCCTCGGTGTAATCGGAGGCTGGTTGTTGACCATGACCTTTGATGGCTTCCGATGGGTTCGAGGAACGCTCACTCATTGAGCTGTGTCCCCTGAGGGGAGGCCGACGATCCGGCTCTAGTCTGAGCCAGTGAGTTTTCGACGCCTCCCGCAATTGTTAGCAAGTGACCCCGCTCTTGAGCGGGTGATCGGTCGAGCCGTGACGGTGCTTGCCATGCCCGAACCGGCTCGAGCACTTGCTATTGCTGCGCTGGCTGAAGGATCAGAACGTCGTCCCGTGTTGGTTGCGGTTCCGACGACGGCTGAGGCCAACCGTCTGGTGAACGACCTGTCCCTGTACCTGGGGGAGAACGAAGTCTTGTCCTTCCCGGCGTGGGAGACCCTGCCGTTCGAGCGCGTGAGCCCTTCGACCGAAGCGATGGGTCAGCGACTTCGAACGCTCTGGCACCTACAAGACCCAGAGAACTGCCCTCGAGTAGTCGTTGCCCCGGCCCGAGCGTTGGTCCAACGACTTGGTCCACATGTTGAAGAAGTCGACCCGATCATTATTGGAGTCGGTGATCAGATCGACCCGCAATCCTTGCTTAGCGACCTGGTCAATAGTGGCTACCGGCGTGAGGCACAGGTTGAACACCGGGGTGAGGTGGCAATCCGGGGCTCAATCGTTGATGTCTTCCCTTCAACCGCTGATGGGCCAATTCGCATTGACCTATGGGGTGACGAAGTCGATCGACTGACCGAGTTCAGTGCCTCGGATCAGCGCTCAACCATCGACATTGCCGACACCGAGATCTTTCCCTGTCGCGAACTCTTGCCAACCGAGGAAATCCAAGAACGGGCGGCCGCTCTCGTCGCAAAAGAGCCCTGGGGCCGTGAGCAATGGGAGCGATTGTCTCGGGGTGAGCAGTTCGACGGAATGGAGTCATGGCTGCCTTGGTTGAGCCCCGAAGAACGTGTCATGCCTGACCTCCTTCAAGATGATGCATTGGTTGTCTTGATTGAGCCTCGACGTATGCGCGACCGGGGCGCGGATTTGATGGCAGAAGAAGCGGACCTGGCCGAAACGTTGGCCAAGACGTGGGGAGCGGCCGTTGAAGGCGAAGAACACGCCGAGTTCCCTTGTCTCCATCTCCCGTTCGATCGCTTGTTGGTCAAGACCGGGGCGCCAATCATCTCGGTGTCAGCGACTCCAGAGAACCCGGATGTTGCGGTACTTGATGCTTCTGGTTGGGATGCCCCCGGGGAGGCGTTGTCCAACCGGCTTCACCAGCTGCTGTCTGAGGGTGCCCGGGTGATTGTCACCGCGGACGGGGAAGGTTCAGCCAGCAGGGTCATGGAGCTGCTGGGCGAATGGGGGATCCATCCAGAGCAACATGGTCGCCTTGTCCCGGAAGAGTTTGGGCCAGGAGCGCACCTGGTTGTGACCGCAGTCGAGCGAGGGGTCGTGCTTCCATCGGTTGGTATTGCCATCCTGACCGAGGCCGAACTCACCGGGCGTCGACGAGCTCACCGCAAGGTCCGGCCGCGCAAACGTCATAGCGAAGGATTCTTTGACGATCTGCGAGTTGGCAGTTTGGTTGTTCACCACCAGCACGGAGTCGGCAAGTTTGCTGGCATGGTTACCCGCGCCATCGGCGGACATGAGCGTGACTATCTCATGCTGGAGTACCGCGGCGATGACAAGCTCTATGTTCCGTCAGACCAGATTGACCTGATCCGGCCCTACACCGGCGGAGATTCTCCCTCTCTGCATCGGCTGGGTGGCAGCGACTTTGCTAAGTCCAAAGCCAAGGTACGCAGTGCGGTCGAAGAGATCGCCCAGGAGCTGGTCGTGCTCTATCAGCAACGCATGGCCGCTGAAGGGCACGCCTTTCCTCCAGATACTCCCTGGCAGCGAGAGCTTGCCGGATCATTTCCCTATGAGCTGACGCCGGATCAGGCCACATCCATTGCCAGCATTTCTGAAGACATGGAGCGGCCAGTACCGATGGACCGGTTGGTGGTCGGCGATGTCGGATTTGGCAAGACGGAGATCGCGGTACAGGCCACGTTCAAGGCGGTCCAAGCCGGTAAGCAGGTCGCCATCTTGGTGCCGACGACCTTGCTAGCGCAACAACACTTCCAGACCTTCAGTGATCGCTACGCCCCCTATCCGGTCCGGGTTGAGGTCCTCAGTCGGTTCCTCACCGCCAAGCAGCAACGAACGGTCATTGCCGCCACCGAAGCCGGAGAGGTCGATGTCCTCATTGGAACCCATCGCCTGCTCTCCCAAGACGTGAAGCTGCCAAAACTTGGACTGCTGGTTGTTGATGAGGAACAACGCTTCGGAGTTTCCCATAAGGAAGCGATCAAGCAGTTCAAGGCCAACGTCGACGTCCTGACCTTGACGGCAACACCAATTCCTCGAACCCTGGAGATGAGCCTGACTGGGATCCGGGATCTGTCCCTGTTGAACACACCGCCAGCCGATCGCCAACCAATCTTGACCTATGTCGGTGAATACGACGACCGGGCGGTAGCCGAGGCCATCCGACGCGAACTCCTGCGCGAAGGCCAGGTCTTTTACGTCCACAACCGGGTCCAGAGCATCGAGAAGGTGGCCAATGAACTGCGTGACCTGGTGCCAGAGGCTCGAATCGCCATTGCTCACGGCCAGATGGACGAAGGCAGCCTAGAAAAGGTGGTGCTCGACTTCTGGGAGGGCGAGTACGACGTTCTGGTTTGTACCACCATTATCGAGTCCGGGATCGACATGCCAACGGTGAATACCCTTGTTGTCGACCGGGCTGAACTTCTTGGCCTGGGCCAGCTGCACCAATTGCGTGGGCGGGTTGGTCGCTCAGGCCAGCGTGCCTATGCCTACCTTTTCACTCGCCCGGATGCCTCCCTGTCCGAAGAAGCCTACGAACGGTTGAAGACGATTGGCGAGGCAACAGCGCTCGGATCGGGCTTCAAGATTGCCATGCGAGACTTGGAGATCCGAGGAGCAGGTAATCTGCTTGGGGTCGGCCAAACCGGCCATATCGCCGCAGTTGGTTACGACTTGTATTGCCAGCTTGTTACTGAAGCGGTAGCCGAACTCAACGGAACAGTGGCTGAAGAAGTAGCCGAGATCAAGATCGACCTACCGATCGATGCCAACATTCCGGCTGGCTATGTCAGCTCGGAGGCTCAGAGGCTGGAGGCGTACCGAAGGTTGGCCACCGTGAGCTCGGTTTCTGAGGTCGAAGACATTCGGGTGGAATGGAAGGACCGCTACGGCAAAATTCCCGAAGTTGCCGAACGTCTTCTTGAAGTCGCTCTCCTTCGTGCGTCGTGTTCACGTCTTGGCATTCGAGACGCCGTGGTGGTGAAGGGTCCAGGTTTCGGGGGACCAGAGTGGATTGCCAAGCTTGGCCCCGTGAGTATGAAGGCCAGCCAAGAAATTCGCTTTGAGCGCTTGTTCCCCAAGGGGCTTTGGAAGTCCGAAGAGTACGGAGATGAGGGTGGGCAGGTTCAGGTTGGATTGAGAAAGAAGTCCTCGATTGCCCCCGACCTGCTGATGTTCCTCGACACGATCTGGCCGGAGGAAACCTAGAAAGCCCGGTTTTTCACTCTGTTAGTTGCCTGAACAGTCAGCCTGGTAGATGGACATGATGGCAATCCGCAAGCTGTCGTTCTGGTTGAGGGACTCACGAAACTCTCCATAGGTTTGTTCATCGATCCCGGCCTCGGTCAGACGATCTTCAAGTGCGTTGGAGATGGCACCGTTGGAGTCAAAGGTTTGGCTTTGCACATCACAAACCCAGGCTGCTTCGAAGGCAACGAGGGTCTCCTCTTCGTCGCTTAGATCAAGGATCAGGTCTTGTTGGACGAAGGTTGGTGCTGTTGTTGCTTCTTCGCCGGACTCTTGGACGTAGGCGAGGTCGGGGCCAGGCTCAGTCGCTTCTTCAGCAGCACCGCATGACGCGGTGGTGACGACGAGTCCGGCGCAAGCAACCATCAGTTTGAAACGATTTCTCACGTTCTGAGTATCGGTCTGCTAGGAGCCATCTTGAGTAAGTGGGCCGGATGGCCCACGCGCCGCCTGGCACCACGCTGCGCCGCCTGGCACCACGCTGCGCCGCCTGGCACCACGCCGCCAGCACCGGGGGCAGCTCGCCGGTGCTGGATGTCAGATGCTGTGTCGGCTGCGATGCTGTGCCGATTTTGGTTGTGAACTAGCTTCGGACCCATGAACGAGCAACCCGTGAGCCTTGGTGAGACTACAGACGCGTTGGACTGGAGCCAGCAAGACTGGGACGGTTTTGATTGGAAGCATCTGGTGGCGGAGCTGAATCACTTGCTCCGATTGAGGACGACCCCGATTGGTATGTCGATGTTCGCCACGGTTGAGGAGATGGAGGCGATACCGCGGATTCGACGACCGAAGGACATCCATACCGCTGACCAGATTGTTGGCATGGCCAGTCGCTTAAACTTCACGGTTGGTATCACCAACGATGACCTGGTCGGGGACCAATGTGGCGCGGTCCTTGGCCTTCGGCCACGCGATGACAAGTGGCTATCGGGGCGACATATGGCTGGCGTGTGGTTCAAGACCCTTGAGGACTCGGCCATTCATCAAGCGGCCATGCATACGGTGCCCGAGGATCGCTATGTTGCGATGGCGGTTTCACCCCTGGTTTCGGGTCGTCTCACACCGCCCGACATCTGCTTGATCTACGCCAATCCGGCCCAGATGATCTTGCTCATCAATGGTTTGCAGTGGAGCGGATACAAGAACTTCTCCTGGGGATGTGTTGGTGAGTCTTCGTGTGCCGACTCGTGGGGCAGGGCCCTTGCGACTCGGGAACCCAGCGTGTCCATTCCTTGTTTCGCCGAGAGGCGCTATGGGGGCGTGCAAGACGACGAACTCTTGATGGCGACACCTCCTGGGTTCTTGCCCAAGGCAATTGCCGGTCTGAAGGCGCTGTCTGGCAATGGTCTGCGCTATCCGATCCCGCCCTATGGGGTGCAACAGGATGCTCGGGCAGGCCTTGGTGTCTCCTACAGCTAGTTCAGATTTGGGGCCAGCGGCTGGCATCCGGGAGCGGAGCAATGCGGCGTCGGTGATTGATTCCAGCGGGAGCCGAACCAACCACCATGCCTCATGCGTATGAAAGTGGGCGATACTTTCATCCACCACCCGGAGCCAGACCAGTGGCCAGCGATGGGAAATGGAGCGATACGAGATCGCTGACCATTCCCCTCCAAGGCATACATGTGTGCCTTGAAGCTGAAGGTGGTCATCGGCCACTCGAAAACGAGGGCAGATGACACGAATAGGTTTTGAGAACTTCTTTGGGAGCTATCTCCCAGCGGCTAGTTGTTGCAGTGACCACCGATCAGGTGATGTGTCGGATAGCCCGACAGTTGAATGGGATCAACGTCGGTTTCGCCACTGACTCCTCTGGGGATAAGGCGACCACTACTGGCCCCAGAGTCAACGTCTCGCTACGCGGATGATTCCGCACAAACCACTACGACCGCTACTTGTCAGTTCTTGAACATTTGGGATCCTGTACCCAAGATGGATGAGCCCCAAGGACCAACAGGAGTCGTTCTAGCGCCGGCCAGTCCAGCCGGCGAGCCTAGACAGTCCAGTAATCAGACAGTCCAGCCAACCAGCTTGGTGTCCAAGTATTCATCCAAGCCGACGTGACCGCCCTCTCGGCCCAGTCCTGACTCGTTCATTCCTCCAAAGGGTGCAGCGGCCGAAGTCGGGTTGATGTCATTGATTCCAATGATGCCAAAACGCAAGCCTTCGGCTATCCGCCACGCCCGGGAAATGTCGTCGGTATAGAGATAGGCGGCCAGTCCATAGGCCGTGTCATTGGCCTTGTCCAAGATGTCCCTCTCATCGTCGAAGACAATAACCGGAGCCACTGGTCCGAACGTCTCTTCGTTGTGGATTCGCATGTCCGGCGTGATGTCGCTGAGTACGGTCGGGGCAAAGAAGTGCCCCTTGTCCAGGCCGCCCTCGTTCAGGCGCTGCCCACCAGTGAGCAGCTTGGCTCCCTTGTCAAGGGCGTCTTGCACTTGTCGTTCCACCTTGTCGACACTGGCCGTATCGACCAACGGCCCAATGGTGACACCGTCGGTTGTTCCTTCGCCTGCTTGCATGGCCGCCACCCTGGTAGTCAGGGTCTGCAAGAACTCTTCGGCAATCGTGCGTTGCACATAGATCCGATTGGGTGAGATGCAGGCCTGTCCGGTGTTGAGAAACTTGAGCAGGGAAAGGCCCTTGGCCGCGTGCACAGGATCGGCATCGTCAAAGACGATGAATGGGGCATGGCCACCAAGTTCCATCGAGACCCGTTTGACGTTAGACACGGCTTGGCTTGCCAGCTGTTTGCCAACTTCGGTTGAGCCGGTAAAGGTGAACTTGCGAACCCGACTGTCCTGCAACCAGACGTTTCCGACTTCTTCGGGCGACGAGGTGTTGACCATATTGACAACGCCGGCTGGGATTCCAACTTCATCGAAGATCTTGAACATGGCAATGGCGCATAGCGGCGTCTGCTCTGCTGGCTTGAGCACCATGGTGCAGCCAGCGGCGAGGGCGGGGCCGATCTTGCGGGTGATCATCGAGATCGGGTAGTTCCAAGGGGTGATGGCGGCGCAGACGCCGACCGGCTGGCGCATGACCATGAAACGTTGATTGGCTCGGGCCGATGGGATGGTTTCGCCGTAGACCCGTTTGGCCTCTTCGGCGTACCAGAGCAGGAAGTCGGCGGCGTACTTGACCTCGTTGCGGGCGGCCTTGAGCGGCTTTCCTTGCTCGGCTGTCATGAGGCGAGCAAGGTCTTCGCTCCGCTCGGTCATGAGCGTCCACGCCTTGTACAGCAGGGCACTTCGGTCATAGGCAGTGAGCGCGGCAAAGGAGGCAAAGGCCTTGTTGGCGGCTGCCACTGCCTGGGCTGCTTCGACTGCACCGCCGTCAGCAACCTGGCCGATCGTCTCGCCGGTTGCCGGGTTGGTGACCTCGAACGTGTTGGCGGATTCAATCCATGAGCCATCGATGTAATGCATTCGTCGATGCTAGAGGCAGTCGTTCGAATGCCCGAAGTTTTGGGAACTTGTCTGATGCCCCCCTCGTTAGGTCTGAGAACCTATGATGCGAACCAGGGAGGACAGAGCAGCGGCATGCGGGTTGTAGAGATTGCATTCGGATATCCAACAGCTATTTTCACCACGGTCCTTCTGGTGTCCGCTGGCTACTGGATTTTGTCGATGTTGCTTGGCTTTGAAAGCGGCGGCGGCGATCTTGATCTTGACCTGGGTGGTGATGTTGCCGGCGACGTCGGAGCTGACGCTGGAGACTTGGGTAGTGATGCTGGCAGCGACGCCGCGAGTTCCAGCGGGTTCCTTGTTGGGATTTTGCAGGCCTTTGACTTGCATCTGATGCCGGTGGCCCTCGTGCTAACCATCATCTCGCTCGTTGGTTTCTTGGTCTCGGCCCTTGGCACACTGCTCTTCACTTCAGCCGGGGGGAGCACGGCGACCCTGGTCGGCGTTGGCTTGACCCTGCTCAGCCTGATCGTGGGAATGTTCATTGCCGGTAAGACGGCGATCTTGCTGGCTCCGGTCTTCGTGCCTGAGCCTCACGTCCGTCGGGCCGACCTTATTGGCCGCCTTTGTACCGTCCGGACCGGAAGCGTCAGCACGCAGTTTGGGCAAGCCGAGGCGGTTGACTCCGTTTCTGGCAGCCACATCATCCAGGTGAGGTGCCAGACCCCAAATCGTCTTGGTGCCGGATCTCGGGCTCTGATTGTTTCGGTGGACGAGGACGGCGACTACCTCGTATCACCAGACGTCGATGGGCTGATCTGATCATGAACCAGTAATCGCAATACCAGCAGTTATGCAATACCAACCGGTCCTACTAGTGAGATACAGAGGGAAATAGTGTCAACAGCAATCGGAATTGTTCTTGTTGTCGTCTTCGTCTTCTTGATGTTGGCGGCCGTCATCGGCCTGGTCTTTTCGCGGCTCTACCGAAAGGTGCCACAAGGTAAGGCCTTGGTTGTGAGCACTATGAAGAAGGTCATCGTGACCTTCACCGGCCAGATTGTGGTCCCTGTGTTGCATAAGGCAGAGATGATGGACATCTCCGTCAAGACCATCGAGATCGATCGTCGCGGCACGGAAGGACTCATTTGTGAGGACAACATTCGCGCCGATATCAAGGTCAACTTCTTTGTCCGAGTCAACAAGGCCGAGGAAGACGTCATCAAGGTGGCTCAGGCCATTGGCTGTGACCGAGCCTCAGAACGTGAGACGTTGGAGGAACTGTTTACCGCCAAGTTCTCCGAGGCGTTGAAGACCGTCGGCAAGCAGATGCAGTTCGTCTCGCTCTACACCGAGCGGGCCACCTTCCGTGATCGGATTATTGAGGTAATCGGTACCGATCTGAACGGTTACTCATTGGAAGACGTTGCCATCGACTACTTGGAACAGACCCCCCTGTCCAGTCTGGACACCGACAATATTCTCGATGCCCAGGGCATTCGCAAGATCACCGAGCTGACTGCCATCGAGCATGTTGCCACCAACAACATCGCCAACAACGAAGCCAAACAGATCACGGCCAAGAACGTGGAAACTCGTGAAGCGGTATTGGAGCTTGAACGCCAGCAAGCCGATGCCGAGGCTCGTCAGCACCGTGAGATCCAGGCTGTACGTCATCGCGAGCAGGCCACCATTGACACGGTGAAGGCCGAGGAGCGGCTGAGGGCCGAAATGGCAACCCTCGAAGTTGATCAGAAACTCGGCATTGAGCAAGAGAACCTGCAACGCGAGATCGAAGTTGCAGGCAAGAATCGTGAGCGGGTGCTTGGGGTCGAGACCGAGCGTGTTCGCAAGGCAGCTGAGCTGGAGAACATGAGCCGCCAGGTCGAGACCTTGGCCGCGGAGAAAGCCCTGGAAGAAGAGATGAGTGTCATCGCCGACATCAAGCGCGGCCGGGTAGCAGTCGAGAAGACGGTGGCCGAACAAGAAGAGCAGATCGCAACCTTGCGGGTTGTTGAGCAGGCCAATCGTGAGCGTGATGCGGTCGTTATTGCCGCCGAAGCTGAGGCTCAGGGCGCCCTAGTCAAAGACATCAAGGAAGCAGAAGCAGCCGAGACTGCCGCCGGGCATGAGGCTAAGCGCCAGATAACGCTGGCTCAGGCCGAGATGGAAGCATCCGAGTTGAGCGCTCAGGCCAAGATTCGCTTGGCTGAAGGTATCAAGGCCGAAGAAGCGGCAAGCGGATTGGCTGTTGTCAGCGTTGATCGGGCACGGGCCGTTGTTGTTCGCGAACTTGGTGAGGCTGAAGCCGACAAGTTGCGGGTCGCTGGACTGGCCGAAGCCGAAATCGCCGAGGCGAAACTGAAGGGTGAGGCCGCTGGTCTGACCGAGAAGGCCGCGGCAATGCGTGAACTGGAAGGCGTCGGTCAGGAGCACGAAGAGTTCGTTCGTGAGCTCGAAGCCGACACCAAGGTTCGTTTGGCCGCAGTTGGTGCCCAGGTTGATATTGCTTCCGCTCAAGCCGATGCCATGAAGGCCGGGCTCGAAAGCGCCGATATCGACATCGTTGGCGGCTCAGACATCTTCGTCGATCGAGTAATCGGCGCCATTGGCTCGGGCAAGGCCCTGGATGCATTTGTCGAGAAGTCTGGTGTGGCCGAAACAGCCCTAGATCCGTATCTAACTGGTGATGAAGACCTGGTAGCCAAACTAGCTGAAGCCATTGGTGGGCTCGGTCCGGAAGGACTCCGAGACCTTTCCGTTGCTGATCTGCTACGTCGCATCGGCAAGTGAGCGACGAACAACAGGACCAGACCAACGACAATGAGGAGCCCTCTGGTCCTGGGCCTGAGGCTGGCGATGACTCATCCCGTGTTTCCCAGAGTGCCTACGCGCTTTTGCGGGGTCGATTGGAAGCAGCAGCCAGTGAGCTGACCGCACGAGCAAATGAACTAAACACCAAGCGGCTCGAAGCGTTCGGCTCCTCGCCCTTTGCCTTGCTTGGTACCGAACGAGTTCGGACCGAGTCCAATGCCGTGCCTCGTGATGTCGCCAATATTGGTGAGCAACTGGTCCTGGCCTACAACGCCGTTAGCGGAGTATCGGACAGTGTCCGCCCTGAAGACGTTTTTGGGGTCCATCATCTTGAACTTGGTGGTGACGTAGCCGCAGCTACCTCAGCTCAGGTGAGTTTCAGTCCGAACCCGGAAGGGCTCACGGGGTCAGTTCTGGATGATGACCAGTTCCGCCGTGACTTTGAAGAGCTTCACACCTACTTCAAGCAGACCAAGCTTCAACAGTTATACCGAACCGGAAACCGCCTACTCGCCGTTTTTCGAACGGGCGGGGGAGCGGGCGATATTCGGGTTCTGCGTTGGGAGATCTCACCGGACAATGCGCTTCGCTACCTTGATGCCCGGGGCGAGCGAGACCATTCGTTTCCTGCTTCCCAAGACGTCGAGTGGATCAAAAGCACGCGGGCCGATCACCTGGATGGCTCACTCATCCAGCTGGGTGAGCGCGTTCTGATCAATCCTCTTGGGGGTTCTCTCCAGATCCTGCTTGATGATGGCGGGGCCGGGAGTGTCTTGATAGAGGATCCTCTGGAGCATGCTGACCAGTCGTTGCAGGATTGTGAGATCAGCTGGGCCATCGCTGGTGATCTGGTGCTGGTTGATTTGTTGCCTTACGGCGAGAACGATCACCGCTATTACGTTGTCAACCGATTGGCTCATTCTGCGGTGCGCTTGGACAGCTTGGGCGATGCCTTTCGCCAGTTGCCTGATGACCAGGGTTTGATTTTCCCCGAGGGGGTCTACCTCAAAACTGGTGAAGTCCGAACCTTCGATCTTGACGTCACAGACATGGAGTTGTTGGAGGTCGTTCGCTCTCCTAACGGCGAAGATGTTATGTACGTCTTTTATGAGCAGGCCGGTGGCCGCTCAATCCTGCTGACCTACAACGTGGTTCGCCAAGAGGTCTCTGCTCCAATCTGGTGCCACGGCCACACCATCTTTGATGACGGCACCATGGTGGTGTTTCGTGAAGAACCGAATCCAACCAGAATTCATCCAATCCAGATCTGGATCACTCCATTCTTCTCCGATGAGTTTGCCGCCAAGCAGCCACGCCAAGAGTCCGAGTTTGACCGAATCGGAAACGCTTCGTTGGTCAGTGGAATCGCTGATGCGTTGGCTCTGGCCCGCCTGGTTGAAGAAGTAGAGGCGAGCGCCGCCGTCTATGGAGATCTTCTAGCTTCCGCCGGACGATTCGTCGACATCCATCACTGGGCTGGTGATTCCGAATCCGGTGATCTGGCCAGTCCAGCCCGAGACATTCGACTGGTAGCCGAGCAAGTCCTTGACGAGTTTGAACGGATGAAGGAGGTCGAGGCTGGCGCGGCCGAAGCGCTGGCCGAAGCCGAGGCGTCCCTTTCCAAAGCCTTAGAAGAGTTTCGACTTGCCCCACCCAAAGACACCGAGGGTTTCATCGGTGGCCTGGCCGTGGTCCGGCGAGAGATCGGCCATCTCCACACCATCAAGGATCGGCGAGAGATCGACGTCGGGCGGGTGGACGAACTCATCGGTGAGGCCGAGGCCGCCCACGACGAATTGGCCCAAGAAGCGGCCCTGCACCTGTCAACGGATGGAGCATTTAGCAGCTATCACCAGCGCCTGTCAGCAATCGCTGAACAAGCACCCCTCGTCGATTCGTCGGTAGCAGCTGGGGAGCTTCTGGTCGAGGTCGATGAGCTGTCTGACTCAATGGACCTGGTGGCCAGCACCGTCGGCGACCTGGTCGTCGATGATCCCCGAGTTCGCACCTCGGTGTTGTCACAAGTCTCTGGTGTCCTGGCGGAGGTCAATCGGGCTCGGGCCGTTGTCGAGTCTCGTAACGATCTGCTGATCCAGTCCGAGACGGGTGCAGCGTTTGCTACTGAACTTGGTTTGCTGGGTCAATCCATTGCCACTGCGGTTGGCCGCGCCTCAAGCCCGGAGGCATGTGATGAGGCCCTGGCGAGGCTCATGCTGCAATTGGAGCAACTGGAGACAGCTGGGCCCCGCACAGAAGATCAGCTGGATGAACTTGGGCAACGCCGAGATCAGGTAACCGAAGCCCTGTCTTCGCGTCGCCAGCAGCTACTGGATGACCGCCAGCAGCGGGCTGAGAGACTGGTTGGAGCAGCCGAACGCACCCTGGACCGGGTGTCGGACCGAGCAGCCAATCTGCCATCAACTGATGACGTCAACGGCTTCTTTGCTGCTGATCCAATGGTGGCCCGTGTCCGCAAGCTGTTGGAGGATCTTCGCGAGCTTGGTGAACCGGTCCGAGCCGATGAGTTGCAGGCTCGCATCGGTAGTGCTCGTGATGGAGCCGTTCGGGCCCTTCGTGACCGCGCAGATCTATTTGATGGTGATGCCGTCAAACTTGGCCGGCACCGCTTCAGCGTTGATGATCGCCGCCGTGAACTAACCATTGTTCCCGGTAAGGACCAGCTGGAAGCGGTCTTGACCGGAACCGACCTGCGGATGTCACTTGGTTCTGGTTCCCCTCATGGAGTTACCAGCTCTGATGGTCTGGCTGATCGTGACATGTGGGAACGGCCGCTGGTATCAGAAACCTCCGAGCTGTACCGGTCGACTTTTCTGGCCGTCGACATGATTCTGGACATGCTGGCGGGACGGGACGCGACCGGCGAGACGCCAGGAGCCGTCTTCGATACTGGCTCAGCTGCTGAGTCTGATGGACTGCTCCGACTGGTTCAAGATCAGGTCGATCAGCGGCTTTCCGAAGGCTATGACCGTGGTGTTCATGATCTGGACGCCACACGAATTCTTCGTGAGCTCGGACATCTGGCTCTGAGTGCTGAGGCGCTCTTAACGCCAAGTTCGGTTCGTGCCGCCGCCCAACTTGCTTGGGTTCAGCAGCTGGATAGTGAGCAACGCGATCGATGGGTGGAGCGTGGCGCCGCTGCCGCAGGAATACGGGTTGAGCTTTCGACCTTGGATGAATTGGCTCATCAGCTAGAACTGGACCTTGCTGGCGATGATGACCCCCGCGACTCCAGTGAGCCGGACAGTCTGGGCAGGTCGGACACTCCAGACAGACCAGATGACACAACTTGGCCGATTGCCCGCTACCTGATTGGTGAGCTCTTTCGAGCCGATGGGTTCGCCTTCGCCCGATCTCGGGCCGTTGTCGGCTGGCTGGACAAGTTGGCCAAGGATGACGTTGTTTCTTCGTTGGTCCAGAGTCTTGACGATGACCGCGAAGGGGCAATGGTCCTGGTCAACGACTATGTCGAACGCCAGATTGGTGCACAGAACCGCTATTTGGCCGCAGAAGTTGTTGTCTCGTTGGTCCTGCCCGACCTCCCTCGACGAATGGTCGATATCGATCTTGCGTACTCGGTTGAGGGGCTGACCGGTCGCCACCCGACGGTTGAGGCTGGCACCTTGAGTGGTCGAATTGATGACGTCATCCAGCAGGTTCGCAAGCACAATGCTGAAGTGGTGCCACGCCATGGCGCCTTTACCCGGGCCCGTGACGCCGCTCTATCTGGCTTGCGTGAGTCGCTGCGACTTGATGACTTGGAGCCTCAAGTCCCGGAGGGGTTTGTACGAAATCAGCTCATTGATCAGGTCTACCTGCCACTCATTGGCGACAACCTCGCTCGTCAGATCGGAACTACTGATGATCGAGCTGGAGCCAGGTCCGGTCTGCTGATGTTGTTGTCGCCTCCGGGCTACGGCAAGACGACTCTGGTTGAGTACATCGCCGACCGTTTGGGAATGGCCTTAGTTAAGGTCTCGGGCCCTGGCCTAGGTCACGAGGTCACCTCGCTTGATCCGGCTCAGGCTCCGAGTGCAACCGCAGCCCGAGAGATTGAACGAATCAACTTGGCCTTTGCCGTTGGCAGCAATGTGATCTTGTACCTGGATGACATCCAGCACACCAATCCTGAGTTTCTCCAACGCTTCATTTCCTTGTGTGATGCCCAGCGTCGAATTGAAGGGGTTTGGGATGGGGCAGCTCGCTCCTTTGACCTTCGAGGAAAACGCTTCGCCGTTGTCATGGCTGGCAACCCTTACACCGAGTCAGGGGAGCGGTTCCGAATCCCGGACATGCTGGCCAATCGGGCCGACACCTATAACCTTGGTGATGTCTTGTCTGGCAACGAAGAAGTCTTTGCTCGGAGCTATCTGGAGAACGCCCTGACTTCGAATCCGGCACTCGCACCGCTGGCTGGCAGTAGTCCAGAAGACCTCAACCGGTTCTTTCGAGCATCTGGCAGGGCCGCCGGAACGGAACCAATCGAAGAGTCAATGCTCGATGGTTCCTACTCCTCGGTCGAGGTAAACGAAATGGTGGCAACCCTGCGACACCTGCGTCAGGTGCAAGAGGTTGTACTCTCGGTCAACCGCCAATACATCGCGTCGGCCGCTACCGATGACCAGTACCGGACCGAGCCGCCGTTCTTATTGCAGGGCTCGTATCGGAATATGGCCCGGATGGCGTCGAAGCTGTTGCCGATCATGACAGCTGATGAGGTCGATCGTTTGATTGATGAGCACTACGCGGCGGAGTCTCAGGCCTTGACCGGAGCGGCGGAGTGGAATCTGCTTCGTCTGGCTGAACTTCGAGATTCCATGACCGATGAGCAACGGCAACGTTGGAGTGACATCCTGAAGACGTTCCGTCGACAGCAACGCCTCGGTGGTGATGATCGCGATCCAGCCACCCGGCTGGTTGCTGCCATCGAATCGGTTGCCGACGCCTTCAGTAGTCAGCCAGACATCCACTTCACTCCCGACATCCATGTTGTTGAGGGCAGGCCGAAAGTCCGGCAGAGCCCGCCAGACTGGGAGTCTGAACCTGCTCCGCCCGAAGAACCTGATTGACACCCGAACAACTTGATGCAGTCAATGGTTGTGGCCCGCCTTCGGAAACAGAAAGCACTGCAAGATGCATGAATCCAAAACGAAGACCGTCGTGTTTGATATGGGAGGGGTTCTGGTCGAACTTGGTCCGATCAGCGACATCTTGGGCGACGAAGAGATCTCGGTGCAAGACTTCTGGCGTGGCTGGTTGCGCAGTCCAACGGTTCGCCATTTCGAGCGAGGGCGCTGCACGCCGGAGTACTTCGGGTCCGAATTGGTTGCCGAACTTGGCTTGGCCATGTCGGGGGACGAACTGGTTCAGCGGTTTGCCCGCTGGCCAAAGGGGTTGTTTCCTGGTGCCCAGGACCTGCTGGAAGAACTCAAGTCCAACGGTGTGCCGTTCTCGGTGCTGAGCAACACCAATGAGATGCATTGGGAAACCCAGGCCGACCACGAGATCATCGCTGGCTTGTTTGATCGGGTGTTCACGTCCTACCGCTTGGACATGGTCAAGCCGGATGCAATCATCTTCGAACACGTGATTGCCGAGCTGGCGGTCCCGCCAGCTGAGATCTTGTTTGTTGATGACAATCAGCCCAATATCGATGCCGCAATTGCGCTTGGTATCGACGCCGTCCTGACCAAGGGTGTTGATCAGGTTCGTGCTGCGCTGGCCGAGCGCGGCCTCGTCGTCGGCGGCTCACCTGACGGCGGTACGGCGGGTGCCTGAGGGGCGGTTGCTCGAATCAAGATGTTCACCCCGATGAGGACAAATATGCCCCCGATAAGTTCGGCGACTCCCAGGACTTCGCCGCGGATCACGAAGGCGAAGAGAACACCAAAGACCGGGATGATGTAGGCGGTCGAAGCAGCCAGGGTTGGTGAGGCTCGACGAACAACGGTGGCGATCAGGGCAAAGGTGACAGCCATGCCGGGAACGGCAGAATAGGCAACAGGCAGAGCCAGCCCGAGACTCCAATCGGTCTTGGATGTTCCCTCGACTATGAGGGCGAAGGGCACCAAGACCACGGCTGACATCAAGAGCTGACAGCCGACCAGCATGATGGGACTTACTCGGCTCAGGTCCTTCCATTTCATGTAGACGGTGCCAAAGGCCCAAGCCAAGGCCGAAAACACCATGGACACGATGCCGATGCCGGCGGTTTGTCCGCCCAGTGAGGGCATGGCCAAGATGATGGTGCCTATAAAGCCGATTGAGAGGCCGAGGACGGCAAGCCGTGGCAGGGTTGTTTTCAGCAGAAAGATGGAAAGTACCGCGGTGAACAAGGGCATGGTGGATGCCAGCAGCGAGGCAACGCCGGCGGGTACTCGGCTAACTCCGAAGACGAGGAGGGCGCTGGAGATGGTGGTGATGCTAAAGGAGACAACGAGGATTCGTGCCAGATCGTCGCGTCGTCGTGGTAACGCTTCACCCCGCAGGAGAGCAAAGGAGGTCAAGACGATCCCGCCGACGACTGTGCGCATGGAGGTGAGAAGAAAGGGAGTGGTGTGATCTAGGGCAAACTTGAGGGAGGTGAAGTTGCCTCCGACAAGAATGGCAACCAAAATCACCGTCGCAAATACCACCCGAGAGTTCATTGCCCGCATTCTGTCACAGCTTGCCGTTATCCGGTGGAGGTGCGGCCAAAGCGGACGGCGTCGAGGTCCAGACGCTCGCCGGTGAGTTCATCAACCACGATTGGGTGCACAATCTGTCCGGTGGCCCGCGATTTGAGCGACAGGTATGGGTGCTCACCTTCGGGCCAGCACCAATCGGTTCCCCAACGCCACATAGCGGCCAAGACATCCCAGAAGGCCCGGCCCTTGTCGGTCAGGTGATACTCATAGCGCGGCGGATGCTCGCTGTAGGGGACCTTCTCCATCATTCCTTCGTCGCACAAGCGGGCCAATCGGGCGGCGAGGACAGCCTTAGGAATATCGAGGCTTTCTTGAAATCCGCTGAAACGGCGTTGCCCGAAGAAGGCATCTCGCAGGACGAGGGGTGTCCACCAATCGCCCATCAGATCCGTTGCCCGCGCTACCGGGCAACGGGCGTCGTCGAACCGGGTACGTCGCATCAGGAGACAGCCTGTTTCATCGGCATCTCGGCCCGCTCGACCTTGGCCCGAACATGTTTGTGATGGGGAGTACCAGCAAACCAGTCTCGGTCACTGCCCGAGGTCAGTTCATTGGGGGCTACGCCGACTGAGCCACTCGATCCAGCCGGACCGAGCCCGAAGCCGTTCGGTAGGGAGATGTGTCCGGCAAGCAGGGTGTCAGTGATCTCGATTTCGGTCACCGCGCTTCCGGCTCGGGTGGTGATTCGGGCCTTGTCGCCGTTGACGAGCCCGAGACCCTCGGCATCGGTGGTTGAGATGCGAAGTGCTCCGTGTTGATCGGTCTTTCGCCAGGACGGATCACGATAGATGGTGTTTGCGGTTGATGAGCGGCGCTCGCCAGCGGAGAGCACCATGGGGAACTCGGGGTCCGCTTCGAAGGGGGCCGGTTCGGTGGCAAGGCGGTCGAATTCGCTCAACAGTGAGTCGATGGCCAGACGGACCTTGCCGTCATCGGTTTGTACTCGGGCCATGGTTTCAGAGTAGTTGTCGATGGTGAAGGTGATGCCCGATGGATTGGCCAAGATGTGGTCAAAGAGCGCATCGCCCAACGACTCTCCATCGGCCAGATTCTCTCCAATTCCTGCACGCAGAACGGAGGGTCCGTAGGAGGCGACGCAGAGTTGGGACAATCCCCAGACGGCCGCTGCTCCGGCCGCGGAGATGCCTTCGGGCGTTTGCAGGATTGGGCCGAGGGTCTCGTAGAGGATCACCGGGGCGAAGCGGCTGAATTCGGGGTGCTCGATGCTGAATGAGAAGAATGCATCAAGGTAGGCGGCACGCCCGTTGGCTGCGGCGGCATGCAGCGGAGCGAGGTCCTCGTCGTTGTAAGCGCCAAGTTCTCGGCAAAGCCGTGCGTGGATCTCGACTTCAGGCAGGGTGCCCTCCAGTGGCTCAAAGACTGGTGGTCGTAGTTGGAAGAAGTTGGAGGGGAACTCCAGGTTGAAGAAGGTGGCTTCCCACTTCTCAAATTGGGAGGAGCCTGGAAGCACATAGTCGGCGTGTCTTGCGGTCTCGGTCAGGGCAACATCGATGACAACCAGGAAGTCCAGAGCATCCAGGGCCTCACGCATCCGGGTACTGTCGGCAATGGAGTGCACTGGGTTGCCGGACTCGATCAACATGGCTCGGAATCGGTCGGGGTGATCGGACAAGATTTCGTCGGGAATGACATTGCAAGGCACCAGTCCGGTGACGAGTCGATGGCCGGTGACGGGGGTTGCTGGTTCGACCCTGGCACTGTTGCGAGAGCGGCCCGATGCTCCACCGGAGCTGAGAGAGGCGAACCGCGAGTGCAGGTTCATGCCTCCCTTCACGCCGAAGTTTCCGGTCAGGAGTACGAGGAGCTTTTCCAGATAGCTGTTGAGGGTGGAGTGAGGGGCTTGCTGAATACCGAGGTCTTCGAAGATGGAAACGCCACCCTTAGCCTTGGCCAGAATCCGCGCGACTTCTCGAACCTGGGTTGGCTGCACCCCAGCCTTGTCACAGGAAGCCTTGATGTTGACGGCTCGTACATGGCTCAACAGCTCGTTCAGGCCGCTGGCGTTTGCTTCCAGCCACTCGTGGTTCAGCAAGTCTTCTTGGACCAGGACACCGAGTATGGCTGCTAGCAGGTGGGCGTCTCCGCCGGGCACTGGCCGAAGATGAATGTCGGCCATCTTGGCTGACTCGCTGATGCGGGGATCGACGACAATCATGGTCCGGTTCGGATCCTTCGCCATGGCCTTGAGGACTCGCCGGGCTTGGGGGAAACCGTGGGACTGCCAAGGGTTCTTGCCCCAGAAGACCGATACCTCAGCTTCTTCGTAGTCGCCGGTGGTGTGGCAGTTGGACCGTCCAAAGAGTTGGCCGTCGACCCAGAACTCACCGGTCTTTTCCTGGGCTAGGGCGTTGGAGTTGTAGCGGATACCCAGCGCCGCTCGGGTTGCTGAACCGTAGGCCGCGCCGCCGAGGTGATTGCCTTGGCCGCCTCCTCCATAGAAAAGGATCTTGTCGCCGCCATGGGTGTCGATGATGTCGCGGTAGCGGTCTCCGATCTCGGCAATGGCGGTGTCCCAGTCAATCTCTTCGAAGGTGCCGTCGTCGCGGCGCCGCAGCGGGCTTGCCAGGCGATGTTGGTCGTTCTGGTAGTGGTTGAGTCGTAGGGCTTTTTCGCAGGTGTAGCCCTCCGAAGATGGGCTGGCCTTGTCGCCCCGGACTCGGATGATTTCACGGCCATTGGTGCGGAGCTCGACCGCACAGTTGATGGAACAAAGGATGCAGGCACTCTTGTGCCAGGTCGGGCTTTGGGTCATAGCGGTCTCGAGTCAGGTCGATCGGCGGGTAGGGGAGCAGTTCGGCCCCTTGTCAGTTCAACAAACGAACCTACTCGATCCGACCATGCAATGCGACTCTGGGCAATGCGACTCTGGGCAATGTCTTGACTCTGACTTTGTCGTGTCTAGAAAACCCGATAGATTCTAGACATGGCATTTAGCATCAAGAACCCCGAGGCAGACTTGTTGGTGCGAGAACTCTCGTCTCTAACCGGAGAAAGCCTCACGACAGCGGTCATTGAATCCTTACGCCAGCGGCTGAAACAAGAGCGGTTGGTGCACGGTCCAACCAAAGCAGAGCGCATTCGAGAGGTTCTGGAGCGCGCCCAAACCCTGGAGCGGGCCGAGAACCCAGCGTCCTCACCTCAATTCGATAGTGCCGGACTACCAGTTTGACGAAACGCCCTGCGGTTGACGATTTGGTCGTGGACACGTCTGCTCTCATGGCCATGCTTCTGGCAGAAGACCAGGCGGATGCCTGTGAGTTAGCACTGAGTGAGGCCCGGTCCGCCATCATCAGTGACGCGACCCTGTTGGAGTTGCGGATGGTGGCGACGTCTCGTCTCGGAGAACAAGGCAGCAGAATCGCTGATGAACTCGTGCGACAAGCGGGGATCGATCGCATTCCTGTGACGGAGCAGCTAGCAGATCTGGCCTTCGTTGCCTGGCAGAAATACGGTAAGGGAAGGCACCGGGCATCACTGAACTATGGGGATTGTTTCAGCTATGCGCTGGCCGCTCATACAGCGTTGCCCCTGCTGTGTGTTGGGAATGACTTTCACCAAACTGACCTACAGCTCGCCGTCAGCTAGCACTGAGCTAGAACTGAGGTGGGCCGGACCTAGTAAGTCGCAGTATTGCCTCGGTCAAGATGGAAGGGGAACTGGGCCCGGACCTCGGCGACATGCCCGGCCCTCACCTCGCCGATCAGAGTTGTTTCAATCTCGGCTGCGTGCAGCAGGGTCTGGCCGAGCGGGTCGATCAGGGTGGAATCTCCGCCGTAAGCCAGGCCAGTGTTGTCATCTCCGACTCGATTGACCGCCAAGACATATGACTGATTCTCGATGGCTCGGGCTCGAAGCAGGGCCCGCCAGTGCTCTCGGCGAACAGCAGGCCAGTTGGCGACGATGACATACAAATCAGTGTCTGCTGCTGTGTCCCAGAACTCGGTCACAAATCGAAGGTCATAGCAGATGAAGAAGGTGCACCGGACACCGTCAAGATCCAACGTTAAGAGTTGGGTGCCTGGGTCGTAGTACTGGTCCTCACCGGCGTAGCTGAAGGGGTGAATCTTGTCGTAGTGAGCAACGATCCCGTTGGCGTCACAAACGTGCAGGCGATTGACCGGGCGATCGTGGTCAGCTGAATGAGTCGGGATGGATGCACAGGTCCATACGTCATGCTTGGCTGCTTGCTCAATCAGAAACGAGGCGCTTGGACCATCAACGGGCTCGGCAATCTTGTCGCTGGCCATGGAGAATCCGCCGGAGAACATTTCGGTCAGGCAGATGAGTTTGGCACCAACTTTGGCCGCGGTTTCGATCAACGGGTCGACCCGCAAGAAGGTTGCCGGAGGGTCCTCCCACACAATGCTGTGTTGGATTGCCGCGACCCTGATGCTGGGCCGGTCGGCCGCCTGCTCGTTGGAACTGCTCATTGGAAGGCTTCCTTCAGTCGTTCGCCGGACTCGGTAAGGGTTGCATCACTCTTGGCAAAGCAGAAGCGAACAAGGCTGTTGCCGGGTTGGGTCTCGCCCTCTGGTGCTTGTTGGTAGAAGACCCGACTAGGTACAGCGACTACGCCAGCGCGTCGGGGAAGCTCAAGACAGAACTCGATGCCGTCTTCATAGCCAAGCGGGGTGATGTCGGCCGTGACGAAATAGGTGCCTTGTGGTTGATGAACGAGGAAGCCAGCCCGCTCCAAGGCAGCACAGAGGAGGTCTCGTTTGGCCCGCAGGTCATTGACGAAGTTGTGGTAGTACTCGTCTTCCAGCCGCAGTCCAACCGCGATTGCCGGTTGGAAGGGCGCGCCATTGACGAAGGTCAGAAATTGCTTGGCCGTCCGTACCGCGGCCACCAGTTCGGCCGGCCCGCTCACCCAGCCGATCTTCCAACCAGTGAACGAGAACGTCTTTCCGCCGGAGGAGATGGTGAGGGTTCGCTCCGCCATCCCGGGTTTCTGGGTCAGCAACCGGTGACGTCCTTCGAAGACCAGATGTTCATAGACCTCATCGGTCACCGCGATGACGTCATGTTGGACACAAAGCTCGGCGATGAGATCCAGTTCTTTGGAGGTGAAGACCTTGCCCGTCGGGTTGTGAGGTGTGTTAAGTAGAAAGAGTCGAGTTTTTGGCCCGAAGGCGGCTCGAAGTTCGGCTTCGTCAAACTCATAGGTCGTTGACACGCCGGCTAACGAAGTTGGATCGGGCCTCAGCGTCACCGGCCGAATAACGGCCTGGGCCATGGAGATCCCAGCAGCGTAGGAGTCATAGGTCGGGTCAAAGACAATGACCTCATCGTCAGGTTCGCAAAGGGCGAGGAGGGTGGCGGCGATTGCTTCGGTTGCCCCGGCGGTAACCAAGACTTCGGAGTCTGGATCGACCGTCTGGTTCCAGAAGCGTTGCTGATGTTCGGCGATGGCTTGTCGCAGGTCGGGATGGCCGGGCCCGGGGGAGTACTGGTTGATGCCATCACGAATGGCCTGGATTGCGGCGTCAGAAACCGCCGTGGGGCCATCGCTGTCGGGGAACCCTTGACCAAGATTGAGGGCTCCGGTCTCGGTTGCTAGGGCGGACATCTTGGCAAAGATGGTTGTTCCGAAGCCTTGCAGTTTCATGGAAAGAGGGTCGGTCCGTTTCACGGGTTCAAGTTACATCAGTCACATCGAAGGGGCCGATTTTGGTCCTCAATTGTTCTGTAGATTCGGGTCAGGGATCGAGTCTGACGACGATTTCAAATCGAAACGAAAATGATTCCAGATTGAATCGGTCACCTGTTGCTTGTCACCGTGATTTCGGGTGTAACGTACCCTTCGTCGTTACCAGCAACGGGGCTGGTCTTGGACTAGCACCTCCTGGTCAGAGTGACGCTCCCGTGCTGGATTTCGCTCACATGGAGTACACAACATGACCAATACTGCTGACCGGGTCGACAAGACGAATCTTGACCAGGTCGTAATCCGTTTCGCCGGAGACTCTGGCGATGGAATGCAACTCACGGGAGACCGTTTCACCTCGGCTAGTGCGCTAGCCGGAAACGATGTTCTCACCTTGCCGGAATACCCGGCGGAGATCCGAGCGCCCCAGGGAACGGTGGCTGGCGTATCAGCCTTCCAGATCCACATCTCCGATCACGAGATTTATACGCCTGGTGACGAGCCAGATGTGCTTGTTGCCATGAACCCGGCTGCGCTCAAGAGCCAGATCGCCCGGATCAAGTCGGGCGGCACGGTGATTCTGAACATCGACGCCTTTGATGAGCGCAATCTGACCAAGTGTGGCTATGAGGTTGACCCTCGCGAAGACGGCAGCCTGGATGACTACATCGTGCACGAGGTGCCGATGACGTCGTTGACGGTTGGCGCTACCGCCGACATCGATGTCAAGAAGCGTGACGCCGAACGGTCAAAGAACCTCTTTGCCCTTGGCCTTGTCAGCTGGATGTACACCCGCTCGCTTGAGCCAACCATCGACTGGGTTGAGAAGAAGTTCGCCAAGAAGCCCGAGGTTGTTGCCGCCAACATTGCTGCGTTAAAGGCGGGTCACGCCTACGGTGAAACCACCGAGATGTTCGCCGACCAGTTCGAGGTTGTTGCTGCTCCGCACGCTCCAGGTACCTACACCAATATCACCGGCAATGCGGCCACTGCTTGGGGCATGATTGCGGCGGGCGAGCTGGCCAAGCTGCCTATCTTCCTCGGCAGCTACCCCATCACCCCCGCTTCAGACATCTTGCACGAGCTGGCCAAGCACAAGAACTTCGGTATTCGGACCTTCCAAGCTGAAGATGAGATTGCTGCTGCTGGTGCCGCTGTTGGTGCTGCCTTTGGTGGTCACCTTGCCTTCACCACAACATCGGGTCCTGGTGTTGCCCTCAAGGGTGAGACCATCAGTCTGGCCAATATGGCCGAGCTGCCAATGGTGATCATCAATGTCCAGCGCGGTGGACCCTCAACTGGGCTTCCGACCAAGACCGAGGCCAGCGACTTGCTCCAGGCCGTCTATGGCCGCCATGGCGAGTCACCGCTACCGGTGGTGGCCGCATACAGCCCGTCCAACTGTTTCGACATGGCGATTGAGGCCTCTCGAATTGCTCTGAAGTATCGGACCCCGGTCATCTTGTTGACTGATGGCTATCTGGCCAATGGTGCCGAGCCTTGGAACCTGCCCGATGTCGATGGTCTTCCCGACATTTCTGTTGAGTTCACCACCGAGTTCAACGCAGAAGATGCCAACGGCAACCCGGCCTTCTATCCCTTCCTCCGTGACCCAGAGACCCTTGCTCGCCCGTGGGCGCTACCGGGAACGCCCGGACTTGAGCATCGCCTCGGTGGGCTCGAGAAGGCCGATGGCTCCGGCAATGTCGAATACTCGCCGGAGAATCACGAACTCATGTCCAGGCTTCGCAAAGCCAAGGTCGACGGGATCGCATCGGACATTCCCCTGGTTGAGGTTCATGGAACCGGTGACCGAGACACCTTGTTGGTTGGCTGGGGTTCGACTGCTGGGTCCATCACCTACGCCCAGACCTTGCTGGAGCAGGAGGGCACCCCGGTTGACCGGATCCACCTCACCCACATCTCGCCATTCCACTCCAATCTGGGTGAAGTGCTGAAGCGCTACAAGCATGTCTATGTTCCCGAACTCAATATGGGCCAGTTGGTGAAGATGCTTCGCTCAGAGTTCCTGGTCGACGCCAAGTCGATCACCAAGATGAAGGGCCTTCCCTTCACTGCACGAGAGATCATGTCCGGCATGAATCAGCACATCGATGGAGTAGTGGCATGAGCAGCACGGTAGAAATTCAGACTGACCCAACCAAGCGTGGCCATTGGACGTCGAGCCAGGAGGTCCGCTGGTGCCCCGGATGTGGCGACTACGGCATCTTGGCTGCAATGCAGTTCCTGCACACCGAGCTTGGTGTGAAGCGAGAGAACTCCGTCTTCATCTCCGGCATTGGTTGTGCCGCCCGGTTCCCGTACTACATGAACAGCTACGGCATGCACACCATTCATGGTCGTGCACCAGCCATTGCTACCGGACTTGCGTTGGCCCGGCCTGACCTGGATGTTTGGGTTATTGGCGGTGACGGCGACATGCTGTCCATTGGTGGCAACCACCTGATCCACGCCTTGCGACGCAATGTCAATATCAAGATCTTGCTGTTCAACAACCAGATCTATGGACTGACCAAGGGCCAGTTCTCCCCAACCAGTGAGGTTGGCAAGGTGACAAAATCGACTCCGATGGGCTCCATCGACGCTCCTTTCAAGCCTCTCGGCCTCGCTGCCGGCGCCGGCGCCAGCTTCATTGCCCGAACTCATGACCTTGACCGCAAGCACATGATGGCAACGTTCAAGCGTGCCCATGAGCACAAGGGTGCCGCCCTCGTCGAGATCTACCAGAACTGCAATGTGTTCAACGATGGCGCTTTTGATGCCATCGTGAAGCGGGCCAACCGCGACGAGATGATGATTGACCTGGTCCACGGCGAGCCGATCCTGTTCGGTGCAGAGAAGCAGCGCGGCATCGTTATGCACGGCGGCGGAGCAACCATCGCCGAGGTCGCCGATGTCGGATTGGACGCCATTGCCATTCATGACGAGAAGAACCCTGATCCTTCGGTCGCTTTCGCCCTTGGGCAAATGGCAGACAATCGTCAGTCCCCGACACCGTTCGGTGTGCTCCGTGCTGTTGAGCAACAGGAGTATTCCGAAGCGGTTGAGAATCAGCTGAAGTTGGCGAAGAAGAACCAGGGCGAAGGAAATCTTCACGATCTTCTGCACTCGGGTGCCACCTGGGACGTCGAGTAGGCCTCTAGCCTTTCCATTGTGAAGACTTCCTCGACGAATACTCGAATCCTGCTCGCTGTTGTTGGTGCGCTCATGTTGGTTGCTTCCGCTTGCGGCGTAACCCGTGGGGGGCCAGCAGCAACAGTCCATATTCCCGACGGTGATTCGGTCGAGATTGCGTCAAGCGAACTGACTGACATTGTTACTTCCATCGAGTCAAGTCAGCGCTTCTTGGATGCTGCGTTTTCTGGTCAGATGCCCGATGGATTTCAAGCCCAGCTGCTGACAACCTTGATCATCGAGAAGGTCATCGACAGCGTCTTGGTTGATGAAGGGATCACGGTTCCTGAGTCAGCTTTCACTGAGTCAAGCGATGCGTTCGTTCTTGAAGTCAACAATCTGTTCAATGATCCAGACCTGACCAGTGAGATTGTTGATGAACTTGCCCCGTATTTGGACTCGCTGAGCCGGATTCGGGCCAAGCAGGGAGCGCTTGGAGATGCACTTGCGGCCGAACAGCCCGAGGCGGAAACGGCTCTGATTCCTTGTACCCGCCATATCCTGGTCGAAACCTTGGACGAGGCTGATGACCTTGCTGGACAGATCGCCCAAGGAGCTGACTTTAGTGATCTGGCAGCCGAATTCTCTCAGGACCCGGGGAGTGGCGCCCAGGGCGGATCGCTCGGTTGTAGTGCCCCTGACCGGTTCGTTGAACCATTCCGGGATGCCATCTTGGCCGGTGAACAAGGCGAGATTCTTGGGCCTGTCGAGACTCAATTCGGCTTCCACCTCATCGTTATTGATGAATACGAAGAGTCTGTTGTCAACCCTGTTGACCCAGGCCAACTGGCTAGTGAGCGAATCTCGGCCGTTCTATCGGTGATGCCCGATGTTGATGTTGACCCGTCCATCGGCTTTTGGAATCCTGAGCAACTGATTGTTGCGCCGGCGGTACAGCAACCAAGCCAGTGACACCGCGGGTAACGGTTTGTGGTCTTGGCCCGGGCGGTGAGGGCGACCTCACCGAGGCGACGGCTGCGGCCTTAGCTTCGGGCCGTCCGACCTTTCTTCGCACTGCCCGTCATCCGACTGCCCATCGGGTGCAGAACCCAGTCACCTTCGATGAAATCTACGATTCGGCTGACTCGTTGGCTGAGGTGTACCAGATCATTGCTGATCGCCTAGTCGAAGCGGCGACCGAGGCGGGTGACGTGCTGTACGTCGTTCCCGGTTCACCCCTAGTGCTCGAGCGTTCGGTGATGCACCTCCGTGCCGATACTCGGATCGAGGTTGACATTCTTCCGTCTCTGTCGTTCCTGGATGTGGCCTGGGCTCGCTTGGCCATCGATCCGGTTGAAGCCGGCGTTCGACTGGTCGATGGTCATGTCTTTGCCCAAGAAATCGAGGGTCAGACTGGTCCGCTGCTTATTGCTCACACCCATGCGCCCTGGGTGTTGTCCGACATCAAGCTGGCTATGGATGCGGGGCCCGAGCAGACAGTAACGGTCCTGAAGGCGCTGGGAACTCAAGACGAGGAGATCTTCGATGTGTCCTGGCCTGATCTTGACCGTTCCTTCGAGCCTGACCATCTGACCTCGCTCTTTGTCCCCAGCATTGTTGTTCCGGTTGGTAGTGAGCTCAAGCGGACGGTCGATCTGATGCATCGCCTCCGGCAAGAGTGCCCGTGGGATCAGAAGCAGACCCATGAGTCGCTGCGTCGCTATCTGCTGGAAGAGACCTATGAGGTGTTGGAGGCCTTGGACGATCTCATCAAACACAATGGCGATGGGGTCGACCAGTACATCGATTTGGAAGAAGAACTCGGTGATCTCTGGTTCCAGATCCTCTTTCATGCCGAGCTGGCCTCCGAAGCTGGCGCGTTCTCCATTGCCGATGTGGCCCGCACGGTTCATGACAAGCTGGTCGCTCGCCACCCCCATGTGTTTGCCAACACCGAGGTCGAGACCGCCGAGGATGTTGTCTCAAACTGGGAAGCCATCAAGAAAGAAGAAAAGGGACGAGCCTCCATCATGGACGGAATCCCCGCGGCTCTTCCGGCCCTGAGTTTTGCGCACAAGATTCAAGAGAAAGCAGCTCGTTCAGACCATGCCAGTGATCCCGCCCTGGCTTCGGCGGTGCTTGATCGTGGCTTGCTCGGTGATGCTGGTGAGCACGAGCTTGGCCAGCTACTTCTTGCCGTGGTTGATCAGGCATGCCAACTTGGGTTTGACCCAGAGCACGCGTTGCGCCAAGCAGCAATCCAGGCTCGTGACCGTTATCGGCAGGGTGAGGTTGCGGGCCTTGTTCCCGTGAACTGGCTACTCGGCTAAGGCAACAAGGTGTTATGCCGGTGGGGGAGGTGGTGGCGGCGGCGGTGTTGGGCTGCCGGGGTTCTCGCCGCCAGGAGGTGGCGGCGCGACATCGCTTGGTGGAGGCATTGGCGGAGGTGCGGTTCCGAGATCTACTGGCGGTGGCTCAACAGCAAGTGGGTTCGACGGTACGGGTGGTGCCAAGTCTGTTGCTGGCGGGTCGAACGTGGACTGGGTGGGTGGTCCCCAGTCTGGTGGTGGTGGTGGAGCGGCGACTGGCGGTTCGCCGAGGAAGGACCCGTCGGGCGCTCCTGGCAGCGGTGGGCTTGCTGAGGGTGGAGCTGGTGGAGGAGTTGCCATCGGTGCGGCTGGGGGTGGACTCGCTGGAGGTGGAGTCATAGGTGCTGGGGTGGCCGAAGGGGCGGCTGGTCCTGGTGGCGGTGCGGGGGGTGGCGTTGCCAGAGGCATTGGAGCCGGGGGAGGCGTAGCCATTGGTGCTGGCGGCGGCATCTCCGAAAGAGGAGGAAGCTCATCAAGTGGTTGCGACGTTTCGAGACCTGGCGCGTCTGCCGGTAGTGGAGGGGTCATGCCTGGAGGCGGCATTGGCGGGGGGTCAGTTAGCAGTGACGGGGCGGACGCTAGATCTGGAGTTGGCGGGAGGCCTGGTGGCGGTGCGAGGTCTGGTGTTGGCGGAAGGCCGGGAGCTGGTGCTAAGTCCGGCGCGGGTGGCAGGCCAGAGGGTGCTGACAGGTCGGGTGCGGGCATGAGGTCAGGGGCTGGTGGAACAGGGGCCGAGTCTGCCTGATCATCGGTGGGTTGATCGTCGGCGGGAGGAATAGGTGTGGGTGCGGGTGGCGGTGGAGGTGAGTCCGTTGGAGGTTCCGTCATCTCCTGATGAAGAATTGGCTCCGGGATTGGAGGAGTCGGTGGAGGCTCGACGGCTTCGGCAGCGACCTCGGCTGCACCAGCCTCCATGGCCTCATCGGCACTTGGTACAGGTGGGGTGTCGTTGGCCGGGTCAGCTTCTGGCACGTCCATCGGTGGTGGCGGCACGACCACAGAATCCGGTACGTCCGTTGCGGCAACGGAGACAGCGACCGGCTCTGGGTCGGGCAAGTCCTTGATCTCACCGGTCGGAACGTCGAGCGCTTCGCCAGGATCGAGTGTTGTTTCGGGGGCTTGGTAGGCCGGTGCGGCATCGGTGACTGCTGCAGATGTAGGAGCGACCATGGCTGGGTCAGCCTCGACGTCGGTCTCCGGGGATTCGGTGGCGCCGGTTACTGGTTCTTCCGCGGGGGCTGGGGCATCGACGGGCACAGCGGCACCGGCTCCTCGGACAAGGCCAGCACGAAGCTCAGTTTCTTCATCGATTGAGGAGAAGGGCACGCTGGCAAGACGGAGCTCTACGAGAGGGCCGGGTACAACCTCGGTGGTCCACCCAGAGCGTCCGTCACCCTTGTGGCGGATTTTGCCGATGACAGCTTCCGCCCGATCAAAGACGAAGATGATGGGCTCATCGGGGTCATCAAGCAGAGCAGTAACTCCAGATGGGTTCTGAGCAACAACTAACTCGTGCAGGGCGGCGGCAACCGCCTCGAAGGCCCAGTTTTTGGTGGACTCTAGAACGTCGATCATGGCTAGGGCGGCAAGGCCTGTTGCTTCTGACCCGGACGTGACCACGGTGAGCGGACCCGAACGCGCTATCGAACCGTCCCCCGGAATAATCTGAACCCCACGACTAGCTGACATTGTTCGCGACCTTTCGTTTCCCTCTGTGCCCTGATTGTGACACGCGTGGAGGACGAATGGGTGATGGCCGCGACTTCATTCTGATGAGAGAGTGCCGGGAGGACGAATCGGGCGGAGAGCTCACCGTGATGCGACCTCATTTGCGGTCGGACCGTGGTCAGACGGCCCCGGTTTGTGGTCAACAGATTTCGGTTAGGTGATTTCTCCCTACAGCCAGTCGTTGATCATGCCGATGAGGCAGAATGGGAGATTGTGGGCCTTCCGGACTAGGGAGCTAGGTAGTGAGCAACGTACGAAGAATTCTTGCCATCATCGTGAGTGCGATGGCCATGGTCATGCTCAGCACGACCCCGGTATTTGCGCTGGCCCCTGACGCGCCAGCGGCGCCAACGGTTGCGATTGCCTCAGCCACATCGGTTGATGTCACCTGGGTCATTCCCGGTGACGGTGGAACGGCGTTGGATGACTTCACCATCACGGTGACTCCGGCCGATGTTGGTCCGATTACGGTTGCCGACCCGACAGCAACCACAACTGAAGTAACCGGACTGACGACGGGCGCGTCGTACACCTTTGTCGTCACTGCCAACAATGCTGACGGTTCAACCGCGAGTCCTTCTTCGGCTGCCATCACTCCGGATGCCGTTCCAAGTGCCCCGGCTGCTCCGGCTGCGGTTGTTGCTACTTCGACTTCGGCCACGGTCACCTGGTCAGCACCGACCAATACTGGTTCCGCGATCACGGGCTACACCGTGACCTCTTCTCCCGGTGGGTTGACGGGATCAACTGCAGGCGTAACCAGCGTTGACGTGACCGGGCTCACGACAGGAACGTCCTACACCTTCTCTGTCGTCGCTGCCAATGGCGCCGGAAATGGAGCGGCATCTCCTGCATCCAACTCGGTGACACCATCAGGTGATCCCGGTTCGCCTGGTACTCCGGTGGCGACGGTCGCTAGCTCGACATCGGTTGGTCTGACCTGGACGGCTGCTGCTGCCAATGGATCGGCGATTACTGATTACACCGTTACCGCTACCCCGGGTGGGGTGACAGCTTCATCCGGTACTGGCTTGTCGCTCACGTTCTCTGGTCTGACCACGGGAACCGCCTATACCT
>JAJRQY010000035.1 GCA_024280015.1 Actinomycetes bacterium | reverse complement strand
GACATGGCCGACTGATCTTGAGCCTCATCCAGCACCAGGTGCCCATAGGTTGTTGGCACACCACTGATTCGGGCAACGGCCTCATCCAGGACCCCCATGTCGGCTTCGGTCCACAGCTCTTGGCCAACCTTCTTGGATGGTGACCGCTTGAGCAATGCCATCTCTTGGTTGCTCAAGATTCCATCGGCAGCAGCAGCCAGCTTTCGGGCAGACGAGTACAGCTCCCGCACGATGACTGCTGGGCTAAAGAGGGGCCACATCCGGTCAACGTCCTTCTTGAATACCGCGTCATTTCGAATGGCGGCAGTGAAGGACGGTTGCGCGCCAGGGTCAGATCCGACCCGCTGGCCGTGGCGACGCCAGGACTCCTGAATCAGCATCTGACGGAAAACCTCTCGACCGTCGTTCAACGGCAAGTTCCTGCTCCGAGCAGTCTGCTGAAGTTCGGCGACCTCATCTGCGCTAAAGCGGATAATGGTCACACCCGAACGAACTTCCAAACCATCGATGGGTGACTTGATGTGATTGCTCAAAAGTCGGTCCAGGACCTTCACCATCCGGGCGTCGCCCTTGACAACACTGACTGCTTCGTCCTCGGCCGCTCGCACGGGGAACTTGCCAGCCAGAAGACCCGGAGCGGTGGTCTGCACAACTGATGTTTCGCCAAGAGACGGAAGAACCTCGGCGATGTATCGCAGGAAGAGCCGGTTCGGTCCGACAACCAGAACCTTCTGCTCGGCAAACTCCAGGCGATACCGAAACAAGAGATAGGCGGCACGATGGAGCCCAACCGCGGTCTTGCCCGTGCCAGGTCCCCCCTGCACGATGAGCAGCTCTTCACGATCGGCACGAATGATGACATCTTGTTCTGACGCGATGGTGGCAACAATGTCACGCATCTGGCCGCTACGCGACCGATCGAGCTCGGCTAGGAGTGGATCTGGCAACCCACCGGAGCCACCACCATCAGGATCAGTGAGATCCTCGTCAAAGATGGCGATGACCTGCGTTCCCTCGATGCTGAACCGACGCCGGTGGGTAAGACCACAAGGGTCAATAGCGGTCGCTCGATAGAAGGGTGCCGAGACCGGGGCCCGCCAATCGACAACAAACGGGGCACCATCAGGGTCCTCGATATGGCGCCTGCCGACATACCAAGTCTCATCCGTCTCTTCAATGATCTTGCCGAATGCGAGTGGACCGACACCACCGGCAAGACCAGCCTCACGACGGCGAAGATGCCATTGGGCAACACGGGCATCCGCAGTGTTCTCCTGAGACACCGCACGATCACTGGCGGCAACGGCAAGGGCTGTTCGCGCCTGCATCGCCGCTAAGAACTCATGGGCCTGATCAAGCCAGTCTTGTTCTTGTAGCAGCGCCTCATCAGGTCCGGCCTCATCCATCGGAGGAGGTTAGGCCTTGCTCGGTCGACTGGCTCAAATCACTGGCCACTTCTCCCCCAAGGTCGCCATAGAGCACAACCATGCCAGCGGCCATCAGCCCGCCGAAGAGCGAGTTGCCTAATCCTCCAAGGACACCGGCCAAGAAGAACAGGGCAGGGTTGTCGCCGAAGAAGAGTTGGAAGTCAAGCGTTTCGAGTGGCTCGGTCATCAGGAAGGACTGTTGCGATCCGGCCATCTGCCCTACGGACGAGAGCATCATCGATCCGAAGAAGCCAACGAGCCCCAATAGGAGAATCCGACCAGCTACCGCTCCAAATCGATTCCGGATCAACTCGAAGGCATTTGGCACGCTCCAAAGACCTCGCGGCGCGACCGAAGCCGCCCCAAGGGCGAGCGCAAGTCTGGGGCCGAGGAACAGCAGGCCGAGGAGAAGGACGGGGAAAGACAAGAAGATGACCGCTCCATGGATGAGAGCACCCGCTACCAGAATGAGGAGGGGAACTCCGATCAAGAGACCCAGAATTGCCAGCTGCACGCCAAGAACCCGATGCATTCGCTTGACAGACGGCCAAAGAGAATCTGACCAGACCTCTGGTTTGCCGACTTTGGCCAGTTGTATCTGCCGGCAGAAGGCGATCCACATCACCGTTCCGAGAAGCTGAGATAGCACGGTTGCCAACCCAATCATGACGATGTCGCGGTATTCGACTCCAGTTCCACCGAGACCAGAACCAGCTGAGCCGGCAAAGCCTTCGTCACCAGGCAATATCGTGATGTGCATGTCTTGCAGGCCGGCATAGAGAGCCATGGCGTAGAAAAGGTTGGGCAGCAGGCCAAGGACAACGGCCAAGGTGAAGAGGTGCCCAACACGAGAACGAAGGAACGCAAACGTCTCGTTCAGCCATTCCGAAATCGGACGTAACGGAGAACCACTGGTCCCCATCTGGCCGGTAGGAGCGCCCGTAGGTGGAGGCGGAGACGAAGCTCCCCCCGGAGCTGAGGGTGTGGTCGGAGCCATTGGATTTCGTTCGGTGTGCGCGGTCCACTGCTCGCCGTCCCACCAACGAACCTCGTGTGCCGCCTCAGGGTTTGGGTACCAACCCGCTTCCGGACTCTTCGCCATCGAACGTCCTTCGAGTTCTCGATGAGCCACAGGGCGCCGCTCACCGTAGAGGATACGAGGAGAAAGGACCAGCTCCCATGATCAGATGGGGTTGCGATCATCCAAGGTGCCGACCACCGCATAGTGGTCAGACGGGGTGATTCCCTCGACCCGAGTGAGACCAGCCAACTCAGAGTGGCGAGGGTTCATCTGGGGTTTTGACCGAGGCCAGGCCACAAAGAGGTAGTCGACTCGGCGGTTGGGCCACTGGGCATCAGCAGAGTGCTCATTTTCCCGGGTCCAAGTGAAGCCCGGTGCTTCGTTGGTTGCCGCCCACACATCGGTGAAAACGAGTCCTTCGGCGTAGGGGGCAGACAGTCCGGTGACCCGACGTACCTCATCTGACTCAGCCACAGCATTGAAGTCGCCGCCGAGCAAGGGTGGCAACGGAGTCGGGTCGTCCGCTCCACGGTTCGCAGCCGCGGCATCGATCCACTCCTTCACCACCGAAATAACACGCTCCAGCTGGGCCATACGAGTTGCCGAATGCGCGTAGCGCCACTCCAGGTGAGTACAAACAACTAGCTGGAGGCCACGTGGGGTTTCGATCTCGCAGAACAGGGCCGACCGATGGCCATCCTGGCCATCGGCACCTGACTTCTTTGGTAGAGGCACAGTTTTGGTCGAACGTATTGGCCAACGACTCAGGATGGCATTTCCAAAGGGCTGCGGTTGACCGGCCAAGTCTTTGGTCCGAGCAACCTCCAAACCCAACGCCCGGCCAAGACGAATCGCCTGATCTGCATGACCTTCTGCCCTGTCACCATCTTCCCCGTCACCATCTTCCCCGTCACCCTTTGAATACGCGTCATCTTCTGAACAATAGACCTCCTGCAAGAAGGCGATGTCTGGGTCGACACGACGGATCTCCGCCTCGATAGCAGGCTGACGCTCGCGCCACGGTCCAAACTTCCACCACAAATTCCAGGTCATGATCCGCACCAGACGAACCCTATGCCCGCTAGTCGCCCTAGAGTCGCCGGGTGACTGGAAAACCCGACGCCGTACTCGTACTCACCTTTGGGGGACCAAGAGGACCGGAGGACATCATGCCCTTTCTTCGGAATGTCACTGCTGGCCGCAATGTTCCCGACGAGCGCCTAGCCATCGTGGCTGAGCAGTACGCCTTGTTCGGGGGCCAAGCCCCCATCAACGAAATCAGCCGCCAACTGGTCGAAGCGCTCAAAACCGAACTGGAGGCGTATGACTCTGATCTGCCCGTCTACTGGGGAACGCGCAACTGGACACCCCGGCTGGTCGACACCGTGCAGCAAATGGCTGATGACGGCATCACACGAGCCTTAGTCTTCACCAACTCTCCGTTCGCAAGCTACTCCGGCTGCCGCCAATACCTGGAAGACCTCGATTCGGCCAGACAGGCCGTCGGTGATGGGGCACCAGTCTTGGACAAGCTCCGACTGTATTTCAATCACCCCGGATTTATCGAGCCAATGGCCCAGAACACTATGGCCGCCATTGTTGAACACGGGACAGGTCACCCGTCCAATACTGTCAGGCTCATCTTCACCGCCCACTCGCTGCCTGAGCCCATGGCCGAGGCTTGTGACTATGAAGCTCAACTTCAAGAGGCGATGGACCTTGTCGTTGACCGACTCGGTCCAAACCGGCCAACAGACTTCGAGCTGGTCTACCAGAGCAGAAGCGGGCCACCTCACCAACCCTGGCTAGGGCCTGACATCTTGGACCACCTGGACCAGCTGGGGACCCAAGACGCTGAATCGGTTCAACCCGTAACCTTGGTCCCCATTGGGTTCACCAGCGACCATATTGAGGTCCAGTACGGACTGGATACACAGGCCACGGCCAAGGCCAGACAACTCGGGATCCCCTTGACCAGGGCCAAGACCGTCGGCAGCCATCACATGTTCATCAAGATGATTCGTGAACTCATCGAAGAGCACACCGAGGACGGAACCCCTCTCGCCCTTGGATCGATGGGGCCCCAGCAACCACACCGAGGCGAAACCCACTGTCTTCGAAGCTAGCCACCGAACTCGCTAGATACCGAACCCCCTAGATACCGAACCTTGATTGGTTGCGGGCCTGGCGCCACTCTTCAATCTCTTGACCTATTTGGGTAGAGGGCGGGCCAGCAACAAAAGGCCACAGTTCTTCCCCGATGCGCCGCCAGTTACGAGTGGCTTCAAGTTGAGCCATGAGTCCCATCAATCCCAGATTGATCCGCTGCAACACCACGAAAGCTGGTGGGACATTCAGCAGCTTCATCAAGTCCTTATAGGGGCCATTGGCATCGAATATCTGGGTCACGCCAGTAGCCGCATACTCCGCGTCCAGCGTGACTTCTTCGTCGGTCAACAAGTATCGATAGAAATACTGGAAGTATTCGGCAACCTGGTCATTGCTGATGCTCGGATCCTTGGCCAGGAGCCCGGCATCCTCAACCATCCTACGAAACTCCTCCATGTCTTGATCAATCACCATGGACACAATCAGGTCTTCAAACAAGACTGCTTCATCGGGGACAAACCGCTTGACCAGACCAAAGTCGAGGAAGGTCACCTTGCCTCCGGGCTCAAACAGGTAGTTACCTGGGTGGGGGTCGCCGTTGAAGGCATGCAGTCGATAGATGGATCCAAAGGTGAAGCGAAAAATTGTTTCTGCTGCCAGATTCCGCTCATCTTGATCCCAGCTCAGCATCTCGTCAAAGCGGGCACCACCGGCTAGCTCCGTCGTCAGGACTGTTGCCGTTGAGAGGTGGTCGACAACTTTGGGAACCCGAATGAAGGGATGACGATCGAAGAACTCGGCAAAGTATCGCTGGTTGCGCGCCTCGGCTTCATAGTCAAGCTCCTCAATGAGTCGCTCTTTGAGTTCCTCGATGACAGGTTTGGAGTCAAGACCAGCGAACACGGTGCCAAGCGCCCCGAAGACGAAGTCCACATTGTTCAAATCTGATTCCATAGCGGCGGCAACGCCAGGATATTGAACCTTGACTGCCACTGCTCGATCGTCATAGGTGATCGCACGGTGAACTTGCCCGATGGATGCCGCCGCAATCGGGGTTGGGTCCCATTCCAAGAAGACCTTGTCTGGGTGATCGCCGAGTTCTTCGGTGATGCGCTGAACGACTAGTTCCTCACTCATCGGCGGAGCATCGTGCTGCAGAGAGGACAAGGTCTGGCGAACATGGTCGGGAAGACCTGTGTCCAGATAGCTGGCCATCTGGCCTAGCTTCATCATCGCTCCCTTCATATTGCCAAGCTCTGCGGTTACATCCGCCGCGGTCTTGACCTGGAATTCACGGTTCAGTTCGTCGCGGCGTTCCGCAGAGGCAAAGGCCTGCTTCGCCCGAAGCCTGGCATAGCGCTGGCCTCCATTGGCACCCAGGCGGGCGAGTCGTACATTTCGTTGCAGACGCCCAAAACTATTCACTGGCGACACTGCCCCGCCCTTACCGGGACGGCCAGCGCCGTCAGACATGGCATCAGACATGGCATCAGATGCTGTGCCAAGATCAGGTTTTGTGACTACTCGCTTGGCAATGACTCCGACCGCGGCCGCCGCTAGTCCAAGTCCCCCGAGCAATCTCAACCGTGGCTTCACTGGGTACAGCGTAGGCCGTCCAGCTCGGTTAGGATTAACCTCGATGCCTACCCTGATGACGAAGCGGCTACTTCTGCGTCAATGGCAACAAGCAGACCTCGAGCCATTCATCGAGATGTCAGCTGACCCAGAGGTCATGGCCTATATCGGTGATGGGACTCCAAGAAGCGCAAAAGAAGCAATATCTAGTTTCGACCGGATCCGCCAGAATTGGAACGAGAAACAAGCTGGCCTCTTCGCCATCGAATTGTTGGACAATCAGCAATTCATCGGGTTCTGCGGCCTCAGCGAGCCAGCCTTTCTTCCCGAGGTTCTTCCCAGCGTTGAACTGGGCTGGCGGCTCAGTCGAGACATGTGGGGCAACGGGCTCGCGTCGGAGGCTTCGCGCGCCGTCGCCGATTGGGCTTTTGACACCCTGGACCAGCAGCGCTTGGTGTCGGTGATCCATGTCAATAACCTTGCTTCGCGCAAGCTAGCCGAAGGCCTCGGTATGGTCCGAGAACGCCGAACCATTGTTCCCAAGAACTCCATCTGGGTCGACGTCTATGAACTGGAGCGTGAAGCGTGGGTCGTTTCGGACGAAGTCTGAGTGCTGCAGAACTCGTTGCCTATGACGTCATCCCCGAGCAACTGGCTAGAAAAGTTCGCGTCCTCTCGATTCCCACCTTGCCGGGACGCTACGCCGCCATCACTCTGGGCAAGATGATATTTGTGGCCCGAGACATTGCCGAAGACGGGACAAGCGAGCTACTGGCCCACGAACTGGTTCACGTTGGTCAGTGGACAAATGATGGGGTCATTCGCTTCATTGGCAAGTACTTGTCGCACTTTGCGTCTGGTCTCCGTCAGCATCGTTCATGGCACCAGGCCTACCGAGGAATACTGGCCGAAGTCGAGGCCCGTTCCGAGGCTTCTGCTTGGTGCAAACGCTGCCTCTAAACACCTTCGTTGCGCTACTTGGCTAGCGGTAGCCGAACCGTCACCAGGGCTCCAGAGGAGGCTGAATCCTCTTCGCCTGCAGCATCTGTCTTGCCTGTCTTGCCTGTCTCGCCCGTTTTGGAGTCCGCAGCCTTTCGATTGGCGGCCTCACACGTTCCTCCGTGCAGTTCGACGATGGTCCGGGCAATGGCCATGCCTAGCCCGACACCACCAGAACGGTCACCCCGGCGGAACCGTTCAAAGACATGAGCCAAGACACCTTCGTCAAAGCCAGGGCCGTTGTCGGAAATCTCGATCCGGGCCTCATTGTCATCCTGATAGGTGGTTAGCACCACCTTGCTGGCCCGGGCGGTGGCATTTCTGGTGATGTTGTCAACAACCTGGCGAATCAGGTTGTAGTCGGCCTCAACCACAATGGCTTCACCAGGAATGGCCTTCACCTCAACATCATCGATCCGGATGGAGTTGGCAACTTCCTCGACCAATAGATCCAACCTGAGTGGGGCCAGACGAGGACTGGCCTGCCCCGATTCCAGCCGAGCAAATTCCAACAACTCCCCCACGCTCGCCCCGGCACGCTCCGTCGCCTCCAGGATTTCTTCCAACGATTCACGGTAAGCGTCAGCCTCCCGATCACGGGCCAACGCATGACCGGCCGAAGCCTGGATGATGGAAAGCGGTGTGCGCAACTCATGAGCTGCATCAGCAATAAACTCGCGATTTACCGTGTGAGCAGCCTCTTCCGGGCCGCGCATTCGGCCAAGGCTCTGCCAAGCCAAGAGGGCAACGCCAATAGGCGCCAACAATGCCAATGCCAACCATTTGAGCAAGACTCGACGTAGAGCGCTGGACTCTTGATCACGTTCGACAACGGTGATTAAGACACTCTCCTCATCGATCCATCGACCGACGGACAAGAAGTCTCCGTTGACAAAGCTATAGCGAACGATTTCCTCATCGTTCAGGACTCCTTCTGCCAAGCTCAGGATTGGAGGTTCTAACCATTCATCACCAACTGGAGTGAACCATCCTTCCTCGACGTTGGCTGTCCATACATTGGCGGGCGCCGCGAAGTCCTCATAGAGGAAGGCAGCCAGGGCCTGATTGAGTCCATCGTTGGCCTCTTGCAGAGTTTCTGCCTCCACCGATTTCACCGAGTTGCGATAGCCGAGCCAGGCCAAAGGCAACACCAAGGCACTGGCAACCACCAAAGCCCACAGGGTTTGGAGTCGACGAGACCTCTTGGCTGTTCTCTTCTTGGAATCAGCTAGCTGAGTGTTACTCATGCATCAACGATCCGATAGCCAACTCCACGCACCGTCTCTACCGGATTCGTCTCGCCAGGGACATCCAACTTTCGTCGCAGGTTGGCCACATGCACATCAACCACATTGGAGAGGCCGTCATAGTGAGCATCCCAAACGTGCTCCAACAATTCCTCTCGAGGACAAACCTCACCCATTCGACGCATGAGGTACTCCAACAGGCTGAATTCTCGGGGCGTGAGCGGAACCATGACCTCTCCCCTCAAGACTGTATGGGCCGCTGGATCCAAGGCAAGGTCACCGCTTTGAAGAATCGGGCTCATGGCGTTGCTCGGCCGCCGGAGCAGTGCGCGAACTCGTGCCGCCAACTCGGGGTAGGCAAAGGGCTTGGTCAAGTAGTCGTCAGCTCCAGCGTCGAGCCCACCGACCCGGTCCAGAACGTCATCGCGTGCGGTCAGCATCAGGATAGGAATTTGCGAGCCGCCAGCTCGGATCTCCTGACACAAGGTCATCCCGTCGCCATCGGGCAAGCCAAGATCAAGCACAATCAGATCGTAGTCGTTGATGGACAAGGACTCGTCTGCTTCGGCAACGGTAAATGCAGCATCAACAGCGTGGCCTTCTTCGGCTAGGCCACGGACAAGTACTCGGGATAGGGGACGGTCGTCTTCGACCAACAAAAGTCGCACCCTGCCATTCTCCCACGTCAATCATGAAGAAGCGATGAATCTGACTATCCCGCCATCTTCATGGATGCTTCATGGTCCAATCTGTATCTTTACACCGTGGCGTTTTCCCAATCTTCCCCCAAACTATCTCGCAGAGAGCTGTTCTTCGGACAGTCTTCAGCCAAACAGTCTGCCCCGGAGCAATCCGCCAGGAGTCAAGCGGCTCACCTCGTTCGGCGAACCTCTGTGGGAGTACACCCCGAACGAATCGCCGAGCTGGCAGAACTCGCGTGGGACGACGCGATTAGCCGCGTCTTATCCGATGCTCGTGATCAGGTGGAAGCCCTGGAGCCACCACCAACGTCTGACGACGTTGACGACACCATCTTATGGTGGATTAACCAGCTCCTCAGTCCCGACAACGGGCTAGTGGATCGGATGAGCTGGTTCTGGCATGGGGTTTTGACAACCTCATTCAAGGCTGAGAACGAGTTGATCGGTCCCCAGATTCACCTCCTTCGATCCAAGGGTCTTGGCAACTATCGCGACCTCCTACAAGCCTTCGTTGTTGATGGTGCACTCCTACAGTTTCTGGATGGTTCAGGTTCGCAGGCCCACAATCCCAACGAGAACTTGGGTCGAGAACTGATGGAGCTGTTCACCATCGGGCGCGGCAACTACAACCAGGACGATGTGCAAATCGCCGCTCGAGCTCTTGCTGGCTGGTGGGTTGAGGAGGGCAAGGTCGAATTCCGTCAAGAAGATGCCTTCCACGGTCCGGCGATTTTCCGTGGCCGGCAACAGGAGTGGGATACAAGAAACCTTGTTGACTCGCTGTGTGACGATCCACTTACCGCCATCAATATCTCGGACAAGCTCTGGGGACATCTGGTGGGAACAAGTCGAGATCAGTCTGAGGTAGACGACCTCGGCCAATGGTGGCACGAGCAAGGACTCGACATCCTGCCCCTAGTTGAGCGAATTCTTCGAAGCGACGGCTTCGCCCAAGCCAGACTCAGTCGGGCCAAAACAGGTTTTGAATGGTGGGCTTCCATGATGACGGCTACCAAAACCAAGCCCGAGGACCTATGGGAACTCAACCAGCTTGGGCAGATGCCGTATCGGCCACCCAATGTTGGCGGCTGGCCTAAGGGCAACAGCTGGCTCTCCCCTGGTTCCATCCTGACCCGAACGTCGAGCGTCCAAGACTTTAGAGGTCTACAAGACATCGGATCCTCACCATGGCCAACGGCCGCCG
>JAJRQY010000034.1 GCA_024280015.1 Actinomycetes bacterium | reverse complement strand
ATTGCTGCTGCTCTCTTGCACGACGCGGTCGAAGACACCGGTGTCACCTTGATTGATTTGGAGCGGGAGTTCGGTTCCGACGTTGCCGCCATTGTCGATGGAGTCACCAAACTCGATCGGCTACGGTTTGACTCCAAGCAAGCCCAACAGGCAGCGACCTTTCGCAAGATGCTGGTCGCCATGTCCAAGGATCTGCGGGTCCTACTCATCAAGCTTTGTGATCGGCTCCACAATCTGCGGACAATTGCTGCTCTGCCAGCCTGGAAACAAGAGCGAACCGCTCGCGAGACCCTGGACGTCTACGCACCACTGGCCCATCGGCTTGGGGTGCAAGAAGTCAAGATCCAACTTGAAGAGCTCAGTTTCGCTGCCTTGCACCCCAAGCGCTACGCCACCATTGATCAGATGGTCACCGTTCGGGCACCCGAACGAGCCATCTACCTGACCCAGGTCTTAGAAGACGTTCGTTCCCGACTGGAAGAGCTTCACATCGAGGCTGAGATAACCGGTCGTGAGAAGCACCTGTACTCCATCTACGAAAAGATGGTCCTCAAGGGGAAGGAGTTCAACGAGATCCATGACCTGATTGGTATCCGGGTCATCGTGGATTCGGTGCGGGACTGCTATGCCGCTCTTGGCTCCATCCACGCCACATGGAAGCCGGTACAAGGCCGGTTCAAAGACTATGTTGCCATGCCAAAGTTCAATCTCTATCAGTCCTTGCATACCACGGTCATTGGACCGCAGGGCAAGCCAATCGAGGTCCAGATTCGGACCAAGGAGATGCACGCCCGGGCCGAGTTTGGTGTTGCTTCCCACTTCCTCTACAAGGAGTCAGGACCAGAGCGAGATCGAGCGCTGGTTGACATTCCGTGGCTGAAACGAATCGTTGATTGGGAACAAGAAACCTCGGATCCCAATCTCTACATGGCCAACCTCAAGATCGACCTTGACCAGGAGGAGACCTTCGTCTTCACTCCGCAAGGCGAGGTCTTTACCCTCCCGGCTGAGGCCACTCCAGTCGATTTTGCCTACGCGGTGCACACTGACGTTGGTCACCGCTGCCTCGGGGCCAAGGTTGACGGCAGACTTGTTGCCTTGTCCGACAAGCTTGAGTCTGGACAAACTGTCGAGATACTGACCTCAAAGGACGAGGCCGCCGGCCCATCCCAGGACTGGTTGACTTTTGTCCGATCTCCCCGAGCAGCAAACAAGATCAAGCAATGGTTCTCTCGCGAGCGGCGAGAAGACGCCATCAGCTCTGGCCAAGACGAGCTGCAACGCTCCATGCGCCGTGAGGGTCTACCTGTCCAGAAGATTGCCTCTTCGAAGATCATCGAGACCGTGGCCGAACGTCTCAATTACACCGACAGCGGCAGCCTCTATGCCGCCATTGGGGAGCATCACGTTTCCGGGCAGTCCGTGGCGGCCAGGGTGGCAAAAGAGCTGGAAGGGAGCCAGGGGCGGACCGAGGAATCGCTACCAGTCACGGCCCGCCAAACTCGACGCAGGCGCAGCGGTCAAGCTGGAGTGCACGTCGAAGGTTTGGATGATGTACTCATCCGGCTGTCTCGCTGCTGCATGCCGGTTCCCGGTGATGAGATCATTGGCTTTGTTACCCGCGGCCGAGGTGTGTCGGTGCATCGCTCTGACTGCGCCAACGCGGTTTCGCTCGCCGCTAACCAGAATGACCGGCTGATTGACGTCGAGTGGGATGCTGAGGGAGTTGCTAATGAGAACTTCGTCGCATCGGTCGAAGTGAAGGCCTATGACCGTTCTCATCTGTTGACCGATCTTTCCGTGCTCTTTTCTGATCATCACATCAATATTGTTGCCTCAAGCTCGGTAACCGCGCCAGATCGGATCGCTCGATTCCGCTTTGAGTTCGAGATTGCTGACCCGGCTCACCTGGAGTCACTACTCCGAGGGCTGCATGAGATTGATGGGGTCTATGACTCGTATCGGGTCCTGCCGGGCAAGGGCGCTTGAAATAGCCAGCTTCCCCTGGAAATCCACCGTTTGAGCTCGGTAAAGCGGGTAGCCTCTGGCGGACATGGCACGTGTCTCTTTTCAAACCCTGCCCGGTACTCGGGATCTTCTTCCCCCGGCCTCAGATCGGATGCGCGCCCTCGTTCAGGCGTTTGCGGCCGAGGCCGAACAGGCTGGCTTTGGCCAGATCGTGCCGCCGATGTTTGAAGACCTCGGAGTTTTCACTCGCTTGGGTGAGGCAACCGATGTGGTCAAGAAGGAGCTCTACGCCTTTGAGGACATGGGTGGTCGCAAGCAAGCCTTGCGTCCGGAGTTCACCGCCTCAGTTTGCCGGGCCTATGCCCAGCATCGGCCGCTCACCCCCTGGAAGACCTGGTACGCCGGTCCGGCCTTTCGCCAAGAGAAGCCACAAAAGGGCCGCTATCGCCAGTTTGATCAGGTCGGGGCTGAAGTTATTGGCAGCCACGATCCTGACCTTGATGTCGAACTGATCGCCCTGGCTTGGCGGTTCTACCAACGTGTTGGTTTGACCAACATCACCCTCTTGCTCAATACGCTCGGCGACAAGGCCGAGCGCCCCGCCTACCTTGCTGCGCTGCAGGATCACTTCAACGCCAACCTTGATTCCCTAAGCGAGAAGAGTCGCGAGACGTTGGCCATCAATCCGCTGCGCGTCTTGGACTCCAAACGCCCCCCTGATCAACCCCTGATTGAGGCTGCGCCCAAGATCCTCGATTTCTTGTCTGAGGATGCGGCCAAAGCGTTTGAGCGGGTAAAAGCGGGTCTTGACACCTTGGGCGTTGCTTATGAGGTTGCCCCAAGGTTGGTTCGTGGCTTGGACTACTACACCAGGACCACGTTCGAGTTCGTTGGTTCTGGTTTGGATGCGGCGCAGAATGCTGTTGGCGGCGGGGGCCGTTACGACGGCTTGGTCGCCGACCTTGGTGGTCCGGATGAGCCTGGTGTCGGCTTCGCTCTCGGGGTTGATCGAACCTTGCTGGCTCTCGACGCCGAAGACGCATTTCCCGCCGCTGATTGCCAACCCCAAGTGTTCCTTGTCTGCACCACCGGTGGGTTTGAGGCAATGGTGGCGTCTGATGAACTTCGTCGCGCCGGCCTTCGGGTTGATCGCAGTTTTGATCACCGCTCGATGAAGGCCCAGATGAAGGCAGCCAATCGATCCAATGCTCAAGTTGCGGTCATCATCGGCCCAGACGAAGCAGAAAACGGAACCGTCAGTATTCGTCCTTTAGATGACCGTCCCCAGTTCAGTACTGGCCGGTCAGAGATGACCGAGAAGGTCAAGGAGCAATTCCTGTCATGATGCGCACTCACCATTGTGGTGAACTCACTGCAGAGAACATTGGCCAACAAGTAACGCTTGCTGGCTGGGTCAACCGTCGGCGCCAGCATGGCGAGCACCTGGCCTTCCTCGACATTCGCGACTACACCGGCCTGACCCAATGTGTAGTTGACAACACTGTTGATGCACGCTCGGAGTATGTGATCACCGTGACTGGCACGGTGACAGCTCGCGTTGAGGGAACGGTCAATCGTGATCTTCCGACGGGCGAGATTGAACTGCAAGACTGCATCATTGAAGTCTTGTCCGAGGCCGAGCCACCACCGTTCCCCATTGATGAGCGAGCGGACAAGGTGGACGAGATGGTGCGGCTCAAATACCGCTACCTCGATCTTCGTCGTGAGCGGATGCAGCGCAATCTTCGGCTCCGGTCCAAGATCAATGCCGCTATCCGCTCGGCTATGGCCAACCAGGATTTCATCGAGGTCGAGACCCCGATGCTGATGCCCTCGACCCCTGAGGGGGCCCGAGAGTTTCTCGTCCCGTCGCGGCAGCGTCCGGGTAACTTTTATGCCCTACCCCAGTCTCCACAGCTGTACAAGCAGCTGTTGATGGTTGGTGGGCTGGACCGCTATTACCAGATCGCTCGATGCCTGCGTGACGAGGACCTGCGGGCTGACCGGCAGTACGAGTTCATGCAGTTGGACTTGGAAATGAGCTTTGTCGAGGTTGACGATGTGCTGTCGGCGGCCGAGGTCGGTGTGCTTGATGCCGCCGAGGTGGCAACTGGAGTTCGCCCAACCGAGGTGCCCCGCATCACCTGGCATGAGGCGATGGAACGGTTCGGCACCGATAAGCCGGATATCCGCTTTGGCATGGAGCTGGTGGAGCTGACCGAAGTGTTTGCTCAGACTGGCTTCAAAGCCTTCAGCTCGGCTGGTTCGATAAAGGGCATCAAGGTCGATGGCGGGGCCAGCCAGTACGGCCGCAACAAGCTTGATGGGCTGACTGATGAGGCCAAGGCAATGGGAGCCAAGGGCCTGGTCTGGCTCAAGGTGATCGTGCCTGAAGCCGCCGAGGGCGAGCAGGGGTCCGACGGGGTTGCCAGTGGTTTGGCCTTCCAGTCACCAGTGGCAAAGTTCATTTCTGCCGACGAGACTGCCTCGATCCTTTCCACCATGGATGCAACCGAGGGCGACCTCATTTTAATTGTTGCTGATGAGTGGACAACGACGTGTGAGGTGCTCGGAGAGCTGCGCAACCGCATTGGCCGCCCGCCGGTTCATGAGGGGCCATACAAGTACTTGTGGGTGGTTGACTTCCCGCTCTTTGTCGGCGTTGACGCCGCTACTGGCCGACCAAAGCCTGGTCATCACGCGTTCTGTCACCCTCACCCGGATGATCTGGACAAGCTGGAGTCAGATCCGATGTCGGTCCGGGCCTGGGCCTATGACCTGGTGTTGAACGGCTGGGAGCTAGGTTCGGGCAGTATCCGAATCCATGACCCGTTGCTACAACGTCGGGTCTTCGCCCTGCTTGGAATTGACGACGAAGAAGCCGATCGTCGCTTTGGTTTCTTCCTTGACCCATTCAAGTTTGGTGCCCCGCCCCATGGTGGCTTTGCCTACGGGATCGATCGCTTGTCGGCCATCCTGGCGGGTGAGGAAAACATCCGTGAGATCATCGCCTTCCCCAAGCCATCATCGGGTGTTGACCCAATGACAGGTTCACCGGGTGAGGTCGATGACGGCCAGTTGGAAGAGCTCGGCCTGCGCGTCCTTCCCCCAGCCGAATAGGCCAGGCACCGTCGGAAACTGAGGCTATTCCTTGACCCAGAGGTCGATTGCAACGGAGCCATCGACGGCTTCGGGGAATCGAGAGCCGGCCTCGTTGCTCAGCTTCGACGCGTCGGGGTGGATGAGCAGCCCGAGGGTCTGCTTATCTCGAACGGCGACAGCCTCATCAGCGGCCAGGGTTTTGATTGCATAGCCCAAGCGCTCCAGTTCATCGGCAATAGCTGCGCCAACGACTTCGGGTTGAGCCCCATCGCTGACAAGGCTGACACGCTGATCCGAAGCCTTCTCACCGTTTGGAACCATTGGTAAGAGGTCATAGGGAAGCCGAATACCGCTGAGGTGGCCGGCAATGGTTGCGGGCTGATTCGATTCTTGTTGGACGGGGCGGCCTTCGTTTGAGCGACCTTTTGGGTGCTTCTCCGTTGACTTGGCTGTTGCTTCCGATTTGGCTGGAAGTGAGCCCGCAGGAACACTGTTGTTTGGTTGGTTTGCTGCTGGGGCCATGGCCGGCTCCGTGTCGGCTTTTTCAAGCGAACCCTGGGTCGTGGAGTGATTGGAGTGATTGCTGGCGACGTGACTGGTGGTAGAACCGCCAGTGGCAACCGCGTCACCAGTGGCAACAGCGCCATCATTTGAAACGGCGTCTGAGCGGAGATCAAGATTGGAGTCGGACTTCGAGTTTGCTGATGATGTTGATGTTGATGTTGCTGAGGATCTTGAGGTACTGGACATCATCTCGTCCTGGTCCGACGCTGTTTCATCGGAACGGCCTTCAGATCTGCCTTGATCGGCGGCGAGTTTACGGGCTCGACGATTCCTGAGCACCGACCTCCACATCCACAGCAAAGAAGCCGCAATCCAGAGGTAGAGAGCGTAGACAGTCACCTGCGCGAGATCTTCCATCGCAGGAGATACTAGTGGAACAGACAGGCTGCCGGTCGATGCATGTCCAGGTGGCATCAGAACGCGCCTATGAAGACTCGACCAAACGGTGCCGGGCCAGAGAGAGTTCAGCTAAAGGTGTTCGCTGGCCCTAGCCTCATTGGGGTGGGTGATTTGTTTGCTGCCGCGGCCGAGGCCAGACTCAAGGCCAGAAGTCCTTTGGCGTCTCGACTGCGCCCAGCGACGTTGGACGATGTGGTCGGCCAACACAAATTGTTGGGGCCAAAGGGCTCGCTTCGGATGCTGGTCGAAGCCGATCGATTGAGTTCGGCCATCTTGTGGGGGCCGCCGGGAACCGGCAAGACCACCTTGGCCCGATTAGTTGCTACTGCTTCATCAAAGACCTTTATCCAGCTTTCGGCTGTCTCCGCAACCGTCAAGGACGTTCGTGCCGTCATCGCCGAAGCCGAGGAACGGCTCGGAGCCCATGGCACAGGAACGATCCTCTTTCTCGATGAGGTCCACCGTTTCAACAAGTCGCAGCAGGATGCCCTGCTACCGGCAGTGGAGTCTGGCGTCTTGATCTTGATTGGTGCCACCACCGAGAATCCTTTCTTCGAAGTGAATGCCCCATTGCGGAGCCGCTCTACCTTGTTCCGGCTAGAACCGTTGGCCGAAGAAGACCTCGAAATCTTGATTCGGCGTGGCCTGGTGGCCGAAGCGGCAACGGCCACCGACGAGGCCATTGGCTACATTGCTTCTCGGGCCGCAGGAGATGGCAGGCAGTCGCTGACCACGCTGGAAGTTGCGGTGGCCCTCGCTGGCGCAGTCGACAATACAGCTGGCGCAGGCGATAACACAGCTGGACAAACGGCTTCGATCGATGATGTCATCCATGTCGAGCTGGAACATGCCGAGGCCGCCAGCGACCTGAAGTCGCTTCGCTACGGCCGAGACGAGCACTACGACATCATTAGTGCGTTTATCAAGAGTATCCGGGGATCCGATCCTGATGCCGGGGTGTATTGGCTGGCCCGGATGTTGGCCGCAGGCGAAGATGCTCGGTTCATTGCCAGACGGCTGGTGGTGCTGGCCTCAGAAGACGTTGGCATGGCTGATCCGATGAGCCTGCTGGTTGCGAACGCCGCCGCCAACGCGGTCGAGTTTGTTGGCTTGCCTGAGGCCAGGATCAATCTTGCTCAGGCCGTGGTCCATCTGGCAACTGCACCCAAATCGAATGCCTCCTATGTTGCCATCAATGAGGCGATGGCGGATGTGCAAGCGCTACCAGCGGGTGAGGTGCCCATGCACCTGCGTGATGCCAGCTATCGTGGGGCATCCTCACTTGGGCACGGGGACGGATATGTTTATCCGCATAATCAGCCCGGGGGATGGACTGATCAGATGTACCGACCAGACGAAGTTGCAGACCGCCGCTACTACCGTCCTAGCGATCGTGGATACGAAGGCGGGCTGGCCAATCCGGGTGAATCTGGGCGTGACGCAAAGGAAGTCGAATAGATGGAGATAACTGAGCTTGCTGCCTTTATCGTCGCGATTGCTGTTGTGGTGACCGCCGTCTACTTGGTGACGGCCATGAACAACCTCAACCGGACACTTGGGGTGTTGGAAGACACCGCAACCCAGTTACGCGAAGAAGGAATCGGCGCCTTTCGAGAACTGCGACAGCTAGTAGCTGATGCTGATGCCGAGCTGGACAAGGTCGATCTGGTCCTGGACCGGGCCGATCAGGCGACGACGGTGATGTCGGAAACTTCCAAGCGCACCCATGAAGCGGTGCAAGACCCAGTGATCCGGTCCTTGGCCGTGGTGTCGGGGACGTCAAAGGTCGCTCGTTCGATCCTGGGCCGCAAACGCAAGTCTGACGGCTCGAAGAAGAACAAGAACGAGTCGGACATCACGTGATTCCCTTCCTGGTCCGGCGTTCGCGCTGGATGATCTTGGGCTGGGCTGCCCGTCGCGCTGGCCGAGTCGGTCTCAACAAGGCGGTGAGCAAGGCCATTGACAAGACCGGCAACGACTCGGTGAGCAAGTCGGTTGACAAGGCCGCGGCAGTGATCGAGGAACGGCTGCCTGCCCCGGTGGCAAAGGCGGTGCAGAAGCTTCCCGGTGATCTCGCCCGTGCTGGCGGAGCGGTAGTCGTTGCCGGACACGCGGCACAATCTGCGGGTGCATCGGTCCGTTCAGCGGGAGAGTCTGGTCGAAGAATTTCCCAAAAGGTTCGAGGCCGCTCGGGTCAGGTCAAAATTTCCGACCGTGTTCATCAGCTTCGCGACGAGATCGCGATTGAGTCCAATGACGCCAGAAGGCGTATTCACTCCGACATGCTTCGCGAGACGGAGGGGGAGGGAGCGGCGCTCGATGCCTTGCTGGACCTGCGCCCAACCGAGACTCGCCCCCTGCCGGAGATCCCTGCGGAGATTGCCAGCGGGAGGCGACGCCATCGCCAAGCACTTCCAACGCCGCCGGTCAATCGCATGAGTCGGACCTACCGCAAAAAGACCAAGGCCTGGGATCGGCCCCTGCGTCGGCGCTAGAACATCCATGCCCCTGGTCAGTAGCGCGTAAATGGCTGAGCCTTGGTGTGGCCGCCGCTAACCTGACAGCCCCCTTTCAGAAATGTGCCCATGAACGACATCTCGACTCCAGCCAGCGCTCCTGACAACAAACAAATGACTGCTGCTGAGCTGCGCCGCGCCTTCACCGACTTCTTTGCCAAGCGTGACCATCAACTGATCCCATCGGCAAGCCTTATCCCTCACGATCAGTCGCTCCTGTTCGTGAACTCGGGCATGGTGCCCTTCATTCCCTTCTTTACTGGCTCTGAGAAGCCCGGCCACCCTCGTGCAGTTTCGGTTCAGAAATGTGTTCGAGCTGGGGGCAAGCACAATGACTTGGATGAGGTTGGTCGAACCTCGCGCCATCTCACCTTCTTCGAAATGCTCGGCAACTTCAGTTTTGGTGACTACTTCAAGGAACAAGCCATTCCCCAAGCTTGGGAATTCTTCACCGAAGTACTTGGTCTTGACCCGGAACGACTCTGGGTGACGGTTCATACCTCTGATGACGAAGCAGAACAGATCTGGGCGAACACGGTTGGCATTCCCCTAGAACGCATCCAACGATTGGGAGATGACAACTGGTGGCGCATGGCCGACACCGGCCCGAACGGACCCAGCTCGGAGATTTTCTGGGACAAGGGAGAGAAGTACGGGCCAGAGGGCGGCCCCGCCAATCCCGAAGCCGACGAACGCTATGTCGAAATCTGGAATCTCGTGTTCATGCAATTTGAGACCGACGAGAACGGGAACAGCGAACCACTGCCGAAACCTTCCATCGACACGGGTGCTGGCCTGGAACGCATCCTGATGGTTCTGCAAGGCAAGGACAGCGTCTTCGATATTGACGAGATGTCCAAACTCATTGAGCGAGCAAGCGAGATCACCGGCTATGAGATCGGGGCCGATGAGAATTCTGATCTGGCTTTGCGAGTCCTGGCGGAGCACGCCCGAACCATGGCCTTCCTGATTTCGGATGGGGTTTTCCCGTCTAATGAGGACCGCGGCTATGTCTTGCGCCGGATTATGCGTCGTGCCATCCGGTTTGCGTATCTGCTTGGGGTGAATGACCTGGTCACACCCTCGCTGGTTGACACCGTGGTCCAGATCATGTCCGAGGACTACCCACAACTCACGGCCTCCCATGAACTGATCCGCAACACGGTTGAACGAGAAGAGACCCAGTTTCGACGCACCCTGGCCAACGGCTTGAAGATCCTTGATGAGCAGCTGGCAAAGATCGATGATGGCGGCGAGCTTCCCGGTTCGGTCGCATTCTTGTTGCATGACACCTATGGCTTCCCCTATGAGGTCACGGAAGAAGTCGTTCAGGAGCGTGGCTACAGCCTGGACCGGGGTGGCTTTGAGTCAGACATGGCCGAGCAGCGAGAACGAGCAAAAGCTGCCCGTAAGGGCGCGGTGCAGGCCGCTGACCATGACCAGGTCCAGTCCCTCGTTGATGGGGGTGACCTCACCGAGTTCGTTGGGCGAGAAGAACTAACCGACGTTGAGGCCACGATCCAGTTCGTGACAGGAATCGGCACTGACACAGTCAGCATCTTCCTTGACCGTTCCCCGTTCTATGCCGAATCGGGTGGTCAGGTTGGCGACACCGGAACCATCACTACCGATACAGGAACGGCAACGGTCCAAGACACCGTCTATGCCGTGCCCGGTGTCCAGCGGCATCTGGTGGACATCACCAATGGCCAGATCGTGTCCGGCCAAAACGCAGTGGTCTCCATCGACACCGAGCGGCGTGATTCGATCCGACGGAACCACACCGGCACCCACATCCTGCACTGGGCGCTGCGTGAAGTTCTTGGTGACCATGTGCAACAGCAAGGGTCCATGGTTTCGCCTGATCGCCTTCGCTTCGACTTCAGTCACTTTGACCCAGTGACTCCCGAGCAGATCGCAGCCATTGAAGACATGGTCAACGCCGAGCTCCTGGGCAACACGGCGGTGAATCACCCCGAGGTGACGAAGGCCGAGGCGGAGAAAATGGGTGCCATAGCGTTCTTCGGTGACAAGTACGGCGACATGGTTCGTGTCCTGGATGCTGGCCCCTCGCTGGAGTTCTGCGGCGGAACCCATGTCTCGGCCTTGGGCGAGATTGGTTTGCTCAAAGTCATCAGTGAAGGATCCATTGGATCCAATCTCCGTCGGGTCGAAGCAGTCACCGGTTCCGGAGCAATCGGCCTCCTACGCCACGAGCAACAGGCCGTGGCAGATGCAGCGGATGCACTGAACGTTCCCGTCGGCGACATGCTCGATGGCTTGGCCAAGCGTTTAGTCGAGATCAAGGTACTGAGGGCCGAGGTCTCGGAGTTACGCGGTCAGCTGGCAGCAGGACAAGCCGGTGATCTCGCAAGCGAAGCAGTCAACGGGGTCGTTGTCGCTCGAGTGGATGGCATCAGCCGTGACGAACTCAAGGACCTGGCCGTTGCTCTTCGCGACCAGGAAGGAATCCGTGCCGCGGTTCTTGGTGGTGCTCCCTCCGGTGGAGGCGCAGCACTGGTTGCCGCAGTCGCCAGCGATAGCGGGCTGCATGCCGGTGAGCTGATTGTCGATGGCTCCAAATGCATCAAGGGCGGAGGTGGGAAGGCCCCAGACCTGGCCATGGCCGGAGGTAAGGATCCCGATGGTCTGGATGAAGCCTTGGCCCTTGCTCGTTCCGCGGCTGGCCTCGCCTAGCTGACCTGTCGGTCAGGATTTCTTATGCGAGCAGTTGGTGTTGACTTTGGCAGTAAGCGGATTGGGATTGCCATCTGTGATTCTCTTGGACTGATTGCCACCCCATTCGAGACAGTCAAGCGGGTTGGAGATCGTACGGTTGAGCACGGTCGGATCGAAGAGATCGTGGTGGAAATTGACGCGGAAATCGTTGTTGTCGGCATGCCCTACTCGCTTGACGGTTCAGAAGGCCCGGCAGCTCGGCTGATCCGCTCAGAAATCAAGGGGCTTCGCAAGCGACTGGAAATCCCTGTTGACACCATCGACGAGCGATTCACCACCGTGACGGCCCATGATGCTCTAATCCGTGGTGGAACCAAGGGCTCAAAGAAACGTGATGTTGTTGATCAGGTTGCAGCGGCGGTGTTGCTGCAACATTGGCTGGACTCCCGACCCCCTGGTTTGGGCCATTGACCCTCCGTCGGGCCCTCCACCCTCTACGATGTCGCCGGTGACTATGTTCGATCAAGATCACGACCCAGAAAATGAGTCGATTCGCGCTAGCGATGTGCTCCTCGATGATGCTTCGGAAGCCGAGTGGGCCTCCGATTCTGACCGACATGGATCAGACCCAACTTCCGAAGCTGGGCGCGGCGACGCCGAGTATGTCAATATTCGGCCTGCCTGGTACCGGGTCGGACGGGCTCTCATCCTCGTTGCCATCTTCTTATGGTTCGGGTTCTTCGTTGTTGGCAAGGTTCGAACCTGGTTTGATCAACAACTTGACCCCGTCGGCGAGCCGGAAGAGGCCGTTGCCATCATCGTCCCGAACGGTGCGACAACGGCCAACATCGGTCGATTGCTTCAACAGAAGGAAATTGTTCCAAACTCGACCTTCTTTCGCTACTACGCCGAATGGAATGACGAAGGTAACTTCCAGGCTGGTGAGTATGTCATGTACACCAACTCCTCCGCTGATGAAGCCATCGCTGTCCTCAACCTCGGGCCGAAGCCACAAACCTTCCAGCGATTCACCATTCGTGAAGGGCTTTGGGTTGATGAGATGTTGCCGGAGATCGCCGGCCAGATCGATGGTGTAACCGAGACTCAGCTGCGAGCGGTGCTTGCGTCCGGCCAGATCCTTCCCCGATATCGGCCCGACGGAATAACGAGCTGGGAGGGCTTGCTTTTCCCTGATACCTATGAGATCAGCGAAGAAGCAGACGCGTTGGAGATCTTGCTCAAGATGTCCGACGAGTTCAGCAACGTGACCGGTGACTTGTCGTATGGCTCGGCCGAGTCGCCCCTGAACTTGTCGGCCTATGAGGTGCTGATTGTTGCCTCTTTGATTGAGGCCGAGACCCGCGTTGCCGAAGAACGCCCGTTGGTAGCCAGCGTGATCTACAACCGGCTCCGAGAGCAAGAACCACTGGGCATCGATGCCACCTGTATCTACAAAAGTGGAGACCGCAAGGTCGAACTGGTTGGTGACGCGCTCAATTTCGAGGGCCCCTATGCCTGTCGCGGTGGTCAGCTAGGACTGCCACCAACACCCATAAACTCTCCGAGTGAGGCTTCGTTGGCAGCCGCCATCAAGCCGGACGAAACAACCTATTTGTTCTATGTGTTGACTGACCCATCCGGTCGCCACACCTTCACCGAGACCATTGAAGAGTTCAACGAGGCGAAGAAGATCTGCCAAGACCTCGGTCTCTGCTGAGTGGTTGGACCCTGATGACACCCTTGCTCACTGGCCGGACGCGGGTTGCGGCGGTGATTGGGGATCCGATCACTCACAGCCTGTCGCCGATCATTCATAACGCCGCTTTCGCTGCTCTTGACCTGGACTGGGTGTACGTGGCCTTACCGGTGGCGGGCGGCAATGGGGACCGAGCCATCGAGGCGATGCGAACACTTGGGATTTCTGGGCTGAATGTCACCATGCCTCATAAGGCACAAGTCGCTGCTGCGGTTGATCGAAAAACGGCTGCAGTAGCCAAGCTTGGGGCCTGCAATTGTGTGTATTGGGACGGGAACACCTTGGTCGGTGACAATACCGATGGTGATGGGTTCGTTTCTGCTCTTCAGATCGAGCTTGGTGTTATTCCCTCGGGCATGCGAGTGGTTGTACTGGGCGCGGGGGGAGCAGCTCGAGCGATTGTGGATGCCCTGGCCCGACACGGTGCGGACTCGATCATGATCATGAATCGCTCTCCGGAGCGAGCTCGTGAGGCGGCCGACATCGCCTCAATTGCTTCGGTTGGCGGCCCAGACGACGTTGCCTCGGCCGATCTGATTGTCAACGCAACCTCTGTTGGCATGGGAACGAACAACGCAAGTCCGCTGGACAAGGTCCTGATCCAGTCTCATCACCTCGTTGCCGACATTGTCTACGTGCCCAGTTCAACCCAGCTCTTGTGTGATGCTGAGGAAGTCGGGGCGACAACGATTGGCGGCCTGGGAATGCTGGTTCATCAGGCGGCTGCATCCTTCCAACACTTCACCGGGGTGGATGCTCCAATCCAGGTCATGGGCGAATCTGTCAAGGACTGGTTGTCGCCCAAATAGTCAGTTTCGGGGTCCTGACAAACCGACGGCTTGACCCTGAGGAGCCGGCAGATTCTTTCCCGGGGGCCTCATGATCTGGTTGGTCCGTCCGATCAACCTCCTGTAGGCAAACGAAAGGGACTATTTCATGCTTCAGGGATCTTTGGACGATTTCGCCCTTGACGAGGTGCTCGGGCTACTTGCGTCCACCTCGAAGTCAGGGCGACTCCGGCTCAGCGGTAATCGCGGAACCGGCTCACTCTGGCTAGACAAGGGCCACCTCACGGCGGCCGAAGCCAGCAAGATTCCGGGTAAAGCCGGTGTCGAAGACGTCGTGTTCGAGATGCTTCGGTTCGCCGATGGCACCTTCTCCTTCATGATTGATGATGTTCCGACGGAGATCGGTAGCCCCGAGCAGGTCGACTTCGTCGTCCAGCTCGCTCAGGACCGTCTGGCCGAATGGCGCACCATCGAGAGTGTCGTTCCGTCACTGGCCCACACCATCAGCCTGGCGGATGAGCTTCCCGGTGAAGACCTGGAGATCAGCCGCTCAGAGTGGAAGACCGTTATTGCCGTTAGTGGCAATGCCACGGTTGAGCCCGTTTGTGATCAGCTCGGACTTGATGAGGTCGACGGTAGTCGCCGAATCATGCAGATGATCCAACGGGGTCTTTTGACAATCAGTGAGCCAGCCGATGCGGCCAAGTCTGCGTCAACGGTAGTTGTTGCCGAGGCAACGATTCCTGAGCCATCCATGGTTCCAGAGGCTGACGCCTCCGCTGTGGCATCTGAGCCAGTAGAAGCACCAGCTCCTGCACCTGTTGCTGCTGAGGCTGCTACCGCTGATGCGTTAGTTGCTGAAGAAACAATCGTTGAGGCTACGGCCGAAACTGTCGTTGCTGAGCCTGTCGCAAGTGAGACTGTGCCCGCCGCTGAAGAAGTCGTAGCTTCAAGTGAGACTGCCGTAGCTGAGACCGCTCCTGCCGCTCTTCCCGAGCGTCCTTCCGGAGCAGAATCGGTCCTCGCTACCTCAGCTAGCCCAGACTTCATGGCAGCTGTTCCAGTTGCTGAGACCGCCCCAGTCGCTGAGGCTGCTCCGGTTGAGACTGCATCGGCTGAAACACCGGCAATTGACCCATTTGCTCCTCCTCCTGGACCTTCCCCCTTCGGGCTCAATGCCCCGATTGAGGCGCCAGCGTCGGCATCGGAATCTGAGTCCTCGGAGGGTCGCCCCCCGATGCCTCCTCCTCCATCCCCTTCCGAGATCGATTCCTTTTCGGCCAACCTCGAAGAGGAATCCCCCTTCGAGAGTGGCGAGCTTCTTGACGAGTCACTAACCGGAACCAAGGAAGAGGGTGGCAGCATCCTCATGCGCTACCTCCGCAGCGACCGGTAGTTCGTGCTCATTGCCCTATTCGCTTTCTGCGGCCTGGTCATCGGACCCCTCCTTGGGATCATTGTTGACCGGGCCGTAGAACGCGAACGGCCTGAGGCCCAGCACCGTTGCCAGCAGTGCTCTGCTGACCTTGGTCCTCAGTCGCTGATCCCGATCTTGCATTGGTTCCGGTCGTGTCCATCGGACCCCTCTCACCGGAACTGGCGCTATGTATTGGTTGATGTCGGCACCGCGGCCGCTTTCGGCCTAGCCGCCTGGCGCTTCGGCTCCACCTGGATGCTGACCCCCTATCTTGTCTTGTTCGCGGTTCTGGTTGTGATGTCGGTCATCGACATCGAAACCCATCTGCTTCTGAATGTCCTGACCTATCCAGCTTTTGCCGTTGGACTGTTCGCTGTCCTTAGCTTGAGTGGACCCCAAGGACATGAAGACGCCATCTGGCCCGCCGTGGTCGGAGCTCTCGTCTTTGGTGGAGCGATATTGCTGGCTTTCCTGGCCTATCCGCCCGGCATGGGACTTGGTGACGCCAAGCTCGCGCCGACCCTTGGCCTCGCCCTGGGTTGGCTTACTACGGATCCGCTGGCGGCAGCACGTCTCTCGTTCTACGCCCTGATTATCGGATTACTCGGGTCCTCCATTGTTGGCCTGAGCCTGCGCGGCCTGAAGGTCCTTGGCGCCAAAGCCGAAATACCGATGGGACCGGGCCTGGTTGTTGGCACCATGGCGATGGTTGCCCTTTCCGAACGGGTCATCGGCCTCTGAGGTAGCCTCTGGCGGTGACCCAGGATGCCCAGGATCAGGAAAGCTCCCACCAAAGCGACTCGACCCACCAAAGCGCAGGTTGGCAGGACCGATGCATCGTCATCGTTGGCATGACCGGTGTTGGCAAGAGCACGATCGGGACTCACCTCGCTCGCGAGCTTGACCGAAAGTTTGTCGACCTCGATCAATATATTGTCGACAATACCGGTCGAGCCGTCTCCCAGATATTCACCGAGAAGGGCGAGGCTGGATTTCGCCAACTCGAAGCGAAGGCCTTGGCGGAGTGCTTGGCCCTTGGAGCAGATGTTGTGGTTTCTACCGGCGGAGGAGCGGTCATAACCGAGGAGAACCGCACCCTGCTCACCCAGGGCCCTCTCGTACTTTGGCTGCAAGCCGATCTGGATGATCTGGTGCACCGGACCTCTCACGAAGCCGAACGCCCCCTCCTCGCTGGCAACGCCCGCGGGGTTCTGCAACAGCTGATGAGTGATCGCGATGATTGGTACCGCCAAGTCGCTGACCTTTCGATTGTTACTACCGGGCAACACATTCCCGACGTGGTCAAGACCTTGAGTTCGCTTATCCGAACTGCTGATGATCGGACAGGTTCGGAGCGCGAACCAGGCCAGGTACTCATGCGCCAACACGACCAAGACGGAGCGGGCCACACTCCCTTGATTGTTGAACAGGTCCAGCTTGACCATGGCCGAAGCTATCCCGTCCTGGTTGGGCCCGGGGCTCGACAAGAACTGGCTGCGCTCATCCCCGATGGAGTCAGACGAGTCGCCCTCCTCACCCAACAAGGCATTGACGTTGCCGTTGATCCTGGTGTTGACCATCAGGTCTTCATGGTTGAGACGGGGGAGCGAGCCAAGCGCATGTCGGTCGTTGAGGACCTGGCTCGGTCCTTTGCCCAGTGGGGAATGACCCGCGATGATCTGGTGGTTGCGGTCGGTGGTGGAGTGGTAACCGACCTCGGCGGCTTTGTCGCCTCGACCTACCATCGAGGGATCAAGGTCATTCATGTAGCAACCACACTGCTCGGCCAAATTGATGCGGCCATCGGTGGGAAGTGTGGGGTCAATCTTCCTGAAGGAAAGAACCTGGTTGGGGCCTTCTGGCAACCAACGGCCGTCATCTGTGATACCGAAACCTTGTTAACTCTTCCTTCTCGAGAGTATCGCAGTGGCCTCGGTGAGCTGGCGAAGTATCACTTCCTGGGCGAGCCAGGACAAGGACAGCCCTTGGATGAACTTGGCTTGGCCGAACGAGTGGCCGCTTGCGTACGAATCAAGGCTGATGTGGTTGCTGCTGATGAACGCGAGGGAGGAAGACGAGCCATTCTCAACTATGGCCATACCCTTGGGCATGCCTTGGAGACAGCTTCGGCCGAGAGGGACCAGGGGGTGTACGGGATACGCCACGGTGAAGGGGTCGCTATCGGGCTTGTCTATGCCGCTGAACTGGCCAAGGCGCTTGGACGGATTGACCAGGCCCGAGTTGATGAACACCGTCGGGTTGTCCAGGGCTATGAGTTGTCAACCGCTTTGCCTGAGGGGTCCGACTGTGAAGCTCTGGTCCAGCTGTTCAAACGAGACAAGAAGGCTGCGAGAGGCATTACCTTTGTTCTTGACGGCCCAAACGGAGTCGAGCCAGTCGGCATCCAGGACGAAGGCGTACTGCTGGACTGTCTCCATCGAATGAACAAAAGCGAATGAACCAAAACGAATGAACAAGAGCGGAGAACAACGACCATGACCAAGAAGTCCATCCTCCTGCTTTCGGGGCCGAACCTGAACCTGCTGGGGGAGCGTCAACCAGAGATCTATGGCTCTAACACGCTTGAGGATCTGGTCGAGCTTGCCACGCGAACGGCGCAGGAGGCCGGCCTTGATCTGGTCCATCACCAATCCAATGCCGAAGGCGAACTGGTCGACAAGATTCAGGAAGCCAGGGGCGTGCACAGCGCCATCATCATCAACCCGGGGGCATTCACGCACTACTCCTGGGCCATTCACGATGCGCTAGCCGCCTTCGAAGGAGTGATCATCGAGCTTCATTTGTCGAATCCCAATGCCCGCGAACCATGGCGACACATCTCGGTAGTGGCGCCGGTCGCGACCGGTTCCATTGTCGGTTTCGGCCAAGACGGCTATCGGATCGCGGTCCAGGCCGCCGCTTCGGCGCTCTCCTCGTGACTGTCTCCTCGTCCGTCGCATCATGAGTGGCTCACTATGACCGTGCCAGGTGAGCTTCGGACTGCTCTGCCAGCGATGGACCGAGAGGCCAGGCTTGCCGCCCTGCGACAACTGATTGCAGAAGACCAGCTTTCGGCGATGTGGGTTACCAAGCCAGTAAATGTCCGCTGGATCAGTGGCTTTACTGGATCCAACGGACAATTACTACTTAGCGAAGACCGCGCCATCCTGTTCAGCGACGGTCGCTATCAGAATCAGGCGGATCAGGAGCTTGACCAGGCGGGACTGTCCGACCAGATTGAGATCTCCATCCAACCGGTAGGTCCCGAAGAAGGCTTGGCTGAGCTTGAGCACGGCTTGTGGTCTCTGGGAAGGGTCGGGATTGAGTCCGGGCACCTCACCGTTGACCGCCTGGAGAAGATCACAACAGCCCTGCCCCGGTCGACCATTGTCAACAAGCCAGGGATCATTGACCAGATCGTCAGATCAAGGATGCAGGCGAGCGGGCCAGACTTGAGTCGGCAGCAAACATCGCTGACCGAGCATTGGCCAAGCAGTTGTCTGATCTTGTGGTTGGCATGAGCGAGCGGGACTTTGCTGCCCAACTTGACCACAAGATGCTGAGTCTCGGTTCTGAAGGACTCAGTTTTGACACCATTGTCGCCTCTGGCCCAAACAGTGCCAAGCCGCACCATCAGCCAACCGATCGGCTCTTTGTCGCTGGAGATCTGGTCATTATTGACTTTGGAGCCAAGATCGATGGCTACGGCAGCGACATGACCCGAACCTATGTCGTTGGTCGGCAAGCAACCGCGGAACAACGTGACTTGTATGACGCGGTTGCCGCCGCCCAGGCAGCTGGTGTGCACGTAGTGAAAGCGGGTGTGCCGCTAGCCGATGTTGACAGCGCCTGCCGGTCCTTACTGGCCGATCGCGGGTATGGCGATGCCTTTGTCCATGGGACTGGGCACAGTCTTGGCCTAGAGATCCACGAACAACCCATGTTGTCCAGCCGGTCGGTGGGTATCCTCCGAGCTGGCCTCATGGTGACAGTCGAGCCTGGTGCGTATCTCCCCGGATTCGGCGGCGTTCGTGTTGAAGACTCCGTTCTTGTCACTGATGAGGGTTGCGAACCGATCACCCATGCCCCGAAGGGGCTCATGCCTTGAGGCTCAGGAGCACATATGGCACTCACAACCAATGATCTGAAGAATGGCATGACGTTGGAGATCACCGGTGATCTCCTGCAAGTTGTTGACTTTCAACACGTCAAGCCAGGCAAGGGCGGAGCCTTTGTCCGGACCACCCTGCGAAATGTTCGCACCGGGGCGGTCGTTGATCGCACCTTCCGTGCGGGAGAGCGGGTGGAGCGAGCGTTCATTGACAAGAGCCAGTACCAGTTTCTGTACCGCGAAGGAACAGACTTTGTTGTCATGGACACCGAAACCTATGACCAGGTGAACGTAACCGAGATCTCCATGGGTGACGCTGTCAACTATCTAGTCGAAGGCGCAAATGTCACGCTCTTGAAGTTCGGTGATGAAGTCATTGGCACCGACATGCCGAGCTCAGTCGAGCTAGTTGTTGCCGAAACTGAGCCTGGTTTGCAGGGGGACCGAGTCTCCGGAGCCCGCAAGCCAGCAACCCTTGAGACGGGACTCGTGATCCAGGTTCCGTTGTTTGTAGAAACCGGAGGGCGGGTCAAGGTCGATACCCGTTCGGGCGAATACCTGACGCGAGCGTGAGTAGCCCCGGCTATTCCGCTGTTGGCGGCCGTCGAGAGGCTCGTGAGCGGGCGGTTGAACTTGCTTATGAGGCTGACGCAAGGAGCTGTTCAGTCGATGAACTGCTGGCAACAATGAAGCTGCCGCCCGAGCCCTACGCTGCCCTCTTGCTTCGTGCTTCGGAGCTAGAGCGCGACCGGACCCGGTCACTGATTGCGGCCAAGGCCACCGGCTGGTCTCTGGAACGCATGCCGACCATTGATCGCTTGGTCATGGAGATGGCAGTGGCCGAAATGCTAACCACCGACACGCCGACAGGCGTTGTGTTGGCTGAAGCCGTCGACCTTGTCAGCCGCTATTCCACCGAAGAATCGGGTCGTTTCGTTAATGGTGTTCTTGCCGCTATTGCTCGAGATGTTCGGCACCAGTAGCCTGCCGGGTCGTCAATAGTCAGCCACGCGGGATAGTAAGAGTCTTCGGAGCGGCCCCTTGGGTCCTGACGCAGCATTTTCGCCACAAGTCGCGCATAAATAAGTCTTCCTAGCGAAATGATCCGTTCGGACTAGAAGGCTTCTGAAGGCTCGTGTTGACGGGGATTTCTCCCGTGAGTTCGCTCGTTCGGACCCAGATCGTTCGCTACGGGGTTTAAGGAATCTGCCGGTGGCGTCGAAGCACTATCCGTGTTTCACCCCTCCACCCTCCTCCGCAGGCTGCTGCTGACTTCAGTTGTCGCCGCCTCATCACTGGCCGTCGTCGTTCCTGTTGCCGCTCCCTCCACAACCTCGGTTGCGAGCGCGGCTACAGGCAACTGGCTCAACACATCTGACCGTGCGGCAGTCATTGCCAGCTACAACGCTGAGTTCGGCTCTTCTGTCGGCGATCCAGCATGGACAGGTAGTCGCAGTTCCTGCGTCGCCGGTACCACCCCCCAGGCCTACCGGGACGCGGTCATCGACCGTGTTAACTGGTTTCGGTCTATGGCGGGTGTGCCCGCGGGAATCACCGAGAATGCAGCATTGTCAGCAAAGGCCCAAGAGTCCGCGCTGATGATGAGCGAGACAGGTCGACTGAGCCATAGCCCTGACGGTTCCTTCGACTGCTACACCTCGGTCGGTGCCGCTGCTTCGGGGAAGAGCAACTTGTACCTTGGTCGAACTGGTCCCGATGCCATCACGGGTTACATCCGTGACCCGGGCTCAAACAACTCCAGTGCAGGACATCGCAACTGGATACTTCACCCGACCAGTACCCAGATGGGAACCGGCGACATTCCAAGCGCCGGCGGATGGGCCTCCAACACGCTCTATGTGATTCAAGACAGCTCAATCGTCTTTGGATCCCAACCAACCCTGCGAGAAGACAGCGGCTTTGTTGCCTGGCCTGCCGCCGGTTATGTCCCAAGCGAAGTGGTCTTTGATCGCTGGTCTTTCGGGCTCCGAAACGCCAATTTCAGCGCGGCAAGCGTGACTGTGACCGTGGCCGGACAGAACCTTCCCGTCAATGTCGAGTACCGCTCTGGCGGAGGATCCGGCGCCCCATTCCCCATCATGGTCTGGAACGTGCCATCGTTGGACACCACACCGGCCTATGACTCACCAGTAACGGTGACCGTCAGCAATGTCAGCGGATCTGTCGCGGCCTCCAGCTTCACCTATGAGACGATCATCATTGGTGATGAGTTGCCCGCTACCTACGATGCCTTCATCAACCAGGCCTATGTTGACTTCCTTGGCCGCTCGGCCAGCACCTCGGAGATGGACATATGGCGGGCACGCCTGCACTCTGGATCCAGTCGCCAGGACTTCGTGAACACCCTGGTCAACAGCGATGAGTGGACCTCGGTCGTCGTCGAGAACCTGTACTGGGACACCCTCGGTCGTGAGCCAGATGCCTCTGGTGTCGCCTACTGGCGTAGCCAGTTGCGCTCAGGCAGCACGGTTGCAAACGTCGCCTCCCAATTCTATGGCAGCAGCGAATATGTACAGGGTGAAGGCGGAACCTGGGCAGCGTGGCTCACCGATCTGTACGGCGAACTCATGAATCGCAATCCCGACAGCGGAGGGTTGACCTACTGGATTAGCCAGGCCGAGCAGCGAGGCTCCGGAGCTGTTGCCTTCGACTTCTACCAGTCCAACGAAAGCCGTCGAGCACGAGTACGTGGACTCTACTTGCAATTGCTTGGCCGAGGCCCAGATCCTGAAGGCCTCAGCTATTGGGCCGGAGTACTGACCTCTGGTGATGACCTCGCTCTTGCCGCCTACCTGGCAAGCAGTGAAGAGTACTTGAACCGGGCTGGCTAGTACGGCACTGTTCTGGACGGCACAGTCTGAGTTACACGGTTGTGATCTTGGCTGAAGGATCACTAGAGTCTTGAAGCAGAAGGTGTCCGTGAAGCAAGTCCAGTGAGGCTTGTACGGTGATGGAGGATCGTTCTTGGCTGAACGCGAACGTAAACGCACGCCCCCGTACGGGGGCGTTTTTATTGCCAAGAATCAGGTTTTGGACCGCGATGCGGTTGCTCGATCTATTCGGCGAATGGCTCACGAGATTATTGAACACAACGAGAGCCTGCATGATCTGGTCATTGTTGGCCTGCAAACGGGCGGAATCCCGTTTGCGGAGTCGATTGCTATTGCTCTGGAAGAGATTGAAGAGGTTGTGGTTCCCGTTGGCAAGCTCGATGTTGCCTTCTATCGCGATGACATCAACCTTCGCCCGGTCCTACCTGAAGCGACGACCGATGTCCCATTCGATATTGGAAGAAAGACCGTCGTCCTGGTTGACGATGTGCTCTTCACCGGTCGGACCATTCGGGCTGCCCTCGATGCTCTGATCGATCAGGGACGGCCGCGCTCCATACAACTGGCGGTCATGGTTGATCGGGGTCACCGAGAGGTTCCCATCCGTCCCGACTACGTTGGCAAGAATTTGCCGACTCGCCGCGATGAGACCATCGATGCAACCATTGATGGGGTCGAACTCGGTGAGATGTCCCGATGAGGCATCTTTTGTCGATCGAAGACCTTTCTGCCGATGACCTCTCTGGTCTTCTTGATCTTGCCCAAACCTTTGAGGCCGTGCAACAACGAGACGTCCCCAAGGTGCCAGCTCTCAGAGGGAAAACGGTTGTGCTTGCCTTCTTCGAAGACTCGACTCGGACACGAACGAGCTTCGACCTTGCCGCCCGGCGTCTTTCGGCTGATCTGGTGAACTTCTCGGCTGGCTCCTCCTCGTTGAAGAAGGGTGAGTCGCTTCGTGACACAATCGAAACGATCGATGCCATGGGGGTGGATGCCATCGTTATTCGCCACGCCAGCTCCGGGGTTCCCCAACAGGTCACTCGGTGGACCAAGGCCGCGGTCATCAATGCTGGAGATGGCTGGCATCAGCACCCGACTCAAGCCTTGTTAGATGCATACACCATCCGTAAACGACTCGGGACTCTGGAGGGTAAGCGGGTGGTATTGTGCGGCGATATTCAGCACTCTCGAGTCGCTCGGTCCAACATTCAAGCCTTTACCAAGTTGGGGGCCACCGTGACTGTTGTCGCTCCTCGCACCCTGCTGCCATCTAGTCTGGACCACTGGCCAGTCGAGGTCAGCAAGAGTCTTGATGAGTCACTGGAACAGAGCGATGTGCTGTACCTGCTTCGGATCCAACACGAGCGAATGGGTCAGTCTCTGCTTCCAAGTGTCCGCGAGTACCGGGCCAGCTACGGTCTCACCACTGAACGGGCCAGGAAGCTGAGCCAGGACTGTGTGATCATGCATCCTGGTCCCATGAACCGCGGGGTCGAGATTGATCCCGAAGTGGTTGATGATCCCCGAGTGGCGGTACTGGACCAGGTCACAGCTGGGGTCGCGGTCCGGATGGCGGTCTTGTTTAACGTGCTTGGCCCGGGCCAATTTGACCGGGACGATGAGGCCGATCCGGCTTCGTCTTCAAAGAAGCGGAGTGCGGCGTGATAGTTCTGCGCGGTGGCACCGTTATTGACCAGACCGGATCTAGCCAACGCGATGTCGTTGTCGACCAGGCAACGGGCCTGATCGTGGAGATCGACCAAGATGTTGTTGCCACCAAAGCAACGACCCATCCGGGCGAGGAGCACCAGGTCCACGATGTGAGTGGCTGCATGCTGGCCCCCGGGTTCGTTGACCTGCACGCCCACCTGCGGGACCCGGGCGACGAGGCAGCCGAAACCGTTCTGAGTGGCAGTAGAGCAGCAGCGCTTGGCGGCTATACCGCAATTGTCGCCATGCCCGATACCGACCCATGTCTGGACAACGCCGGTCAGGTTCTTGCCATGGAGAGCCGGAAGCGGGGAGCACTTTGTGACGTGATCGTGAGCGGAACCGTGAGTGAGGGCCGACAGGGACAACAGCTGGCACCAATGGCCGAGCTAGCCGGTCTCGGGGTTTCGACCTTTACCGACTGCGGGTCAGGCATTCAGGATGCTGGCTTCCTGCAACGAGCCCTCGAATACGCAAATGATCTTGTCACCGACTCTGGCAATGGGTGCGTGATTGCCCAGCCCTGTGACCTGATTGAGCTGAGTGCTGGTGGCCAGATGCATGAGGGGGAGTGGTCCTGCACTCTTGGGCTCGCCGGGTGTCTCGGCCTGGCTGAGGAGCTGATGGTCGGCCGCGGAATCGCGCTGGCGAGGCAGACTGGGGCTCGTCTCCACTTGCAACATCTGTCCATGGCCGAGAGTTTTGACCTGGTCCGTGAAGCCAAGGCTGCGGGGGTGCCGGTGACCGCAGACGTGTCACCCCATCATCTGATCCTGACCGATCAGGCGTGCGCCGGTTACGACACGGCCTTCAAGGTCATGCCGCCCCTTCGTACCGATGCTGACGTCGCTGCGGCCAGACAAGCAATCGAAGATGGCACAATCGATGCCATCGCAACCGGCCACGCTCCCCATAGCCCGGATGCGAAAGAGCGACCCTTTGACCAGGCTCCAGCCGGCGTACTTGGCTTGGAAACTGCCTTCGCTGCGCTGATGACGGAGCTCGATCTAGAACTTGACCTCTTGCTTGGCTTACTCTCGTGGCAACCAGCAGAGATCGCGGGCCTTGGCGGCAGGCACGGTTGCAAACTGGAGGTTGGGCAACCAGCGAACCTGGTTGTGATCGACCCGGCGAAATCCTGGACCGTTGAACCGGTTGGATTAGCTAGCCGGGCAGTCAATACTCCCTTTGCCGAACGAGAATTTGTTGGCAAGATACGGCACACACTGTGGAACGGAGAGTTTGTGGTTGAGAACTTTGAGGCCACCCGATGACGGCAGGAACGGGTATGTCGAACCTAAATAGCGAGGCCCGTCCCCGGGCTGGCGCTCTGGTCCTTGCTGAGGGGACCGTGTTCGAAGGTGAGCTGATCGGCTCACCGGTTGCTGGTGGTATTGCCTCGGGCGAGGTGGTGTTCAACACCGCGATGTCGGGCTACCAGGAGATCATGACTGATCCGTCCTACGCCGGACAGATCATCAGTTTCACCTACCCCCACATTGGCAACTATGGGGTCAACGCCGATGACTTTGAGAGTCGTGGCACGTTTGCCCGCGGCGTCATTATTCGGAGCCTGGCCCGTCGCCACTCCAACTGGCGCGCCGAAGACCATCTGCAGCACTTCCTTATTCAGCAGGGCCTGGCTGGCATCGGCGGCATTGATACACGCCGCCTCACCCGACGAATTCGTGACCTTGGAGCCATCCCGGGAGCGTTTGGCCCGACCGAGGGAGCCGGCGCGCAAACCTTGGAACAGCTAAAGGTCGCGGCAAAAGCGGAACCAGGAACCGATGGTGTTGACCTTGTGGCTCAAGTCACGACACAAGACTCCTACCGAGCGGGGCTAGCCCAAGGTGAAGGCTGGAACATCGTGGCCTATGACTTTGGTATCAAATCCAATATTGTTCACAAGCTCGGCCAATTCGGATCAATCGAAGTTGTTCCTGCATCGACCCCGGCCAGCGACGTGTTGGCCCGTCAGCCCGACGGGGTGTTCCTGTCCAACGGCCCTGGGGATCCAGAGGTCGTCGACTACGGCGTTCAGGCTATTCGTGACCTCATCGGCAATGTTCCGGTCTTTGGAATCTGTCTCGGACACCAGCTTCTCTCCCTGGCCATCGGCGGCTCAATCGACAAGATGTCCTTCGGCCACCATGGGGCCAACCACCCGGTTATGGACCAGACGACGGGCAAGGTGGAAATCACAAGCCAGAACCACAATTTCGCTGTTTCGGCCGATTCGATCAGCGACGTAGCCGACATCACCCACATCAACCTCAATGACGGGGTTTGTGAGGGCTTCTCGGTACGAGGCGAGCAAGTGTTCAGTGTGCAACATCATCCCGAAGCCAGTCCCGGGCCCCACGATTCGGCTTATCTATTTGGCCGCTTTGTCGAGCTGATGCAACAGAATGGCCCGAGCGCCAAGACCGAGATGAGTTCCTGATGCCAAAACGCACCGACAT
>JAJRQY010000033.1 GCA_024280015.1 Actinomycetes bacterium | reverse complement strand
TCATCGAGTCACCGCGCTGGCAGCTTCTTCCCGTCTACCTTGTGGCCACCGTGGCCTTGATTATCGCTGGCTTGCAGGCTGGTCCGACGGGATGGCTCAACCAGATGGTCTTCTGGCTCGGACTCCTAGCCATCCTGCTAAGCCTGGCTCTGGCCCTCGGCCTGCCCGTGGTGAGTTTCCCCCGGCCGACTGGTCCCTATCCCGTGGGGACGTCGGTCTTCCACCTCGCCCAGCTTGATCGCCCGGAGATCCATTCCACTGACCCCAATGCCACCCGGCAGCTCATGCTTCAGATCTGGTACCCAGCAAAAGAATCGCTTCATCCAATTGCGGACTATCTGCCGGACCATCGGATCGGTTCGCGAGCGTTGACCCGTGCCTTTCACATGCCACGCTTTGGGCTGGACCATTTTGACCTGATGCGTCCAACAGCTCGGATGGATCCGCCGATGGCCGATGCCGAGAACGCGTTTCCTGTCTTGTTGTTCTCGCATGGCCGTAGTGGAACTCGAATTCAGAACACCTTCCAGATCGAAGAACTCTGCAGCCATGGCTATGTCGTTGCCGCGGTTGATCACCCCTATGGGGCTGGCTACACGGTGTATCCCGACGGACAGGTCATCGACTATGACATCTCGATCTTCGGCAATGACTCTCCTCGCCAGGCTGGTCTGGTCATTGACGAGTGGGTTAAGGACTTTCGGTGTGTGTTGGACACATTGGAAGACTTCGACAGCGACGAGGCCGGCCAGTTCGCCAACAGGCTCGACCTGGAGCAGGTCGGTGTCTTTGGCCATTCGGCAGGCGGGGGAGCGGCCTTTGAGTTCTGTTTCCGAGATGAGCGCTGCGGGCCAGTGCTTTGTTATGACCCGTGGCTGATTCCCACGTCGGATGAGGCCATTTCGGCTGGGCTCGAGCACCCAATCCTGGTTCTCAAACAGGATGTCCCGTTGGGTCCGATGAGTGATGCCCGGCTTGATGCCCTGGTGGCCAACACTTCGGCAACGAGCTATGTCTATGACATCGAAGGGGCCAAACATCTGGACTTCAATGATTTCAAACTTCTGGTGCCAGCCATGGAATGGATTGGTATGACGGGATCGGTCAATGGTGAGAAGCTGAAAGAAATCCTGAACGAAACCACTCGCGCCTTTTTCGACACCCACCTTCGTGGTTATCCAGCATCATCCGTCCTGGCCGAAGTCTCTAGTTTCCCCGAGGCCCCGCGACGGTCCAGTTGAGCACGGACCTGATTGCCGAGTTGCCGGTCTGCACTGCTACCGGACTGTAACCCTGGCAAAACTCATGACGCCGTCGTCGATGATGGCATCACGAAACAGCTTGCGGTCAGCGGCGTAGTCCTGCGTGTTGAGCCACGGTTCCCGATCTCCCTGCTTGGGCAGCATCGACATGGACCGCTGCATGTAGCCGCTGGAGAAATTCTCGATCCAAGGCCGGGCGTCCATGGCTGCATCGTCGGGTCGTAGTCGCGGCGTACATTCAGTCCAATCCATCTCGTTCATATGGTTCAAGATTCGGCAGACGTACTCACACGTGAGGTCTGCTCGCAGCGTCCAGGAAGCATTGATGTAGCCAAAGGATGATGCCAGGTTGGGAACATCGGAGTAGGCGAACCCCTTGTAGGACCAGGTGTCGGAGAAGTCGATGCTCTGGCCGTCGACGGTGAAGGTCATCTCGCCCAGTGTCACCATCTGCAGCCCGGTAGCGGTGACGATGATGTCGGCCGGAAGTTCATCACCGGACTTCAACCTGATGCCGGTTTCGGTGAAGGCTTCGATGTGGTCGGTAACAACCGAGGCCTTGCCGGACTTGATGGCCTCAAACAGATCACCGTTGGGTACTAGACAGAGTCGCTGGTCCCATGGGTCATAGGTCGGAGTGAAATGTTCCTCGATCAGATCAGCCGGCAGCTCTCTGGCCAGGAGATCCAATAACTTGCCCTTCACCTTCTCCGGCTCAGCTCGACTGCGCTTGTACATCAGGCCGGTCAGGCGAACGTTCTTCCAGCGGGTGATGGCGTAGGCCGCCTTGTCGGGTAACACCTTGCGGAGACCATTGGCCACCGCATCAGTGTCGGGCCGGGCAACCATGTAGGTGGGGGAGCGTTGCAGCATGGTGATGTGTTTGACCTGGTCGGCCATGGCCGGAATGAGGGTCACCGCCGTTGCCCCCGAACCAATCACTACCACATTCTTGTTGGCGTAATCCAGGTCTTCGGGCCATTGCTGAGGATGCACGATCTGGCCAGAAAAGGCTTCCTCGTTGGGGAAGTCTGGTCGATAGCCACCCTTGTAGCTGTAGTAGCCCGAACACATGAAGACGTATCCCGCCGTGTAGATCACATCCTCAACCTGGCCATTGTCGGGATCGGTCCGCACAGCATGGACGGTCCAGAGAGAGTCCTCGCTGGACCAGTCCGCTGACATGACCTGATGGTGATAGCGGATGTGCTGATCAATCCCGAACTCGGTCGATGTCTCACGGACATAGGCCAAGATAGCTGGCCCATCGGCAATGGACTTCTGGGCAGTCCACGGCTTGAATCCGTAGCCGAGCGTATGCATATCGCTGTCGGAACGTACTCCCGGGTAGCGGAACAGATCCCAGGTCCCGCCCAGGTCTGCTCGGCCTTCAAGGATCACGAAGGTTCGATCGGGACACATGGTCTTGAGGTGGTAGCCAGCACCGATTCCCGACAGTCCAGCACCAACCACCAGAACGTCGACATGGTCGACTTCACCATGGCCTCCGTCAACCGAAGAAGATGTGGTCGACCTGTTCAGCTGTTGTGTTTCGACCATGGTTGCTCCCCGTCGCTTCCCGCATTAGTTCGTTCTAGGCACGGTCTTACCCTCGGTGGGCCGACTGCGATTTCGCACCCTAGCCTGCCCTCGCTTCACTGTTGAAACCGGACCTCCGCCTCATGTTCGGTGTAGCTGATTCCCGATGTCGTGGTTCAAATGGAGCCGGTCGCTGATCTCTGCTGTACTGCAACCCGGGCTGGGTGTACGGCCAGAGGGACTAGGGGAGTTTCCATGAGTGATGTGTTGTGGCAAAAGTCGGCGACGGAATTAGCGGAGCTGATCCGAACCAAGCAGGCCAGTAGCCGTGAGGTTATTGATGCCCACCTGGATCGGATCGATGCGGTTAACGGTGATCTGAATGCGGTTGTCGTTGTCCTGGCCGACGAAGCTCGGGCCGAGGCCGACAAGGCCGACGCCGCAGTCACTGCAGGGGATGATCTTGGTGCCTTGCATGGGGTACCAATGACGGTGAAGGAGAACCTTGATCTGGTTGGCACAGCCACGACCTCGGGCATGGTTGCCTTCGCCGACGCCATGCCGACCTCTGATGCTCCGGTCGTCGAACGGATGCGGCTCGCCGGTGCTATCCCCGTTGGTCGCACCAATCTGCCGGAAATGGGCCTGCGTATCTCGACGGAGAATCCCTTGCGGGGCCTAACCCGCAATCCCTGGCATCCCGACTTCACCGCTGGTGGTTCCAGCGGTGGCGAGGCATCGGCCATTGCTTCGGGCATGTCGCCAATCGGGATTGGCAACGACATCGGTGGCTCCCTGCGGAATCCGGCGTTTTGTTGCGGCATCGCATCCATCAAGCCAACCCACGGACGTGTGCCGATGGGCAGCTCGATTGAACCATTGGACCCTCCTCTGGCTGGCAGCATCATGGCAACTGACGGGCCAATGGCACGCACCATTGCCGACGTTCGCCTCGGACTTCAGCTCATGTCCGGCCAACATGTGCGAGACCCGCGCTCGGTATCGGTGCCCTTTGAATCGGCCGCCGCTCCCAAGAAGGCCGCCTTAATCACATCCATCTACGGAGCACCAATCAAGCCCGAATTCGTGGAAGCAGTTCGCGAGGCTGGCGCAGCCTTGGCCGCACAGGGCTATGAGGTTGAAGAAGTCGAAGCCCCAGAATTGGAGCAGGTCAACCTCACCTGGGCTGCCCTTCTGAGCGCCAGTATCGGCTTGTTGGTTCCGTTGCTCGAAGGAGTCATGGATCCGAAAAGCTGGTCGTTTCTGAAGAGCTTTACTGAGGATTTTGCCCAGGAGGGACCGATTGATGTCATCACTGGCGAAGTCGGTCGCCTCGGTCGAGTCTGGTCAGAGTTCCTGGCTCACTACCCGATCATGGTCAGCCCGGTCTGGCCCGATCCAGCTTTCCCTCATGGGGCGGACGTGGCCGAAGGCGGCACCGAACTGGCATTGAGTCGGCTTCGCATGATCACTCCGGGCAACCTCCTCGGTATCCCAGCGGCAGTAGTCACCACGGGAATTGCCGATGGGATGCCCAAGGCCGTGCAGATCATGGCCGATCGATTTGCCGATGACCGCGCACTGGCAGCGGCGGAGATCATTGAGGCCGCTTCGCCCGTTATCTGGCCTGACCTGTAACTCGCATGGATCTACGGCGCGACTAAGCGACAACCAAGTTTCAGCTATCCATGACTGAGTGGTTGGCACCAATGAGTACGACAACCAGCAGGCACGGTTCGTCATATGGATTTCGCCAGGCGTGGCGGGTGCCGTTTTGGATGACGGTGTCGCCCGGGCCTAGCTCTCGGGTTGCCCCGTCGTCGAGTTCCAGCACAACTCGTCCCGAGACCACGAACTCATAATCGACGGTGGCCGTGGTGTGCATCCCGGGATTCTCAGGCTCCAAATGGTCGCCAAGCCCGGGAAGTTTCGTCTCCAATTCACCCAAGGCAGCTTCGAAGTCCAGGTCATCGGGCAGGGTGACCGAATCGGGGGCAACGGTGAATAGTCCAAAGCGGAACCCACCGATAGGTGGGAAGTACTGAACCGCGGATGGCTGGGAACCATCGTCAGGAAATGAGCTGACCTGGTCACTTCCCCAAAGCGGGAAGAATTCGGTGCCGGGCAAGAGGTCTACCGTGATGGGCGCCACCACCTCGTCACTAGCAAAGACTGCCTTGCCGCTATTGTCGTGCCCGGTCGCTACTCGTCGAATCTGCATTGCGTGTTGGCTCCTCATGTATGGGTATCTGAAACCTAGTGCACGAGGAAGTCATTGTCGTATGAGGTCTAGGCGCCCTTCTT
>JAJRQY010000032.1 GCA_024280015.1 Actinomycetes bacterium | reverse complement strand
TTGACCAGGAAGGAGCCAATGATGGACGCCAACATGAACACAAAGGCAATGGCCATGGGGCAGAACAACAAGGCCAATGCCGTGTCGTCCAAGAATCCGGCGTCTTGTACCCCGGACTCGGCCTTGAGCCCGAGGGCAAAAGCAACCAGGGAGATGGGGGCAATGATGGAGCCGGCATAGCTTTCGAACAGGTCAGCGCCCATGCCAGCGACGTCGCCGACATTGTCGCCAACATTGTCAGCAATGGTGGCCGGGTTACGGGGATCGTCTTCGGGGATCCCGGCCTCGACCTTTCCAACCAGGTCAGCACCAACATCGGCGGCCTTGGTGAAGATACCGCCGCCTACACGTGAGAACAGGGCGATGGTTGAACCACCAAGCCCATAGGCGGTCAGGATCTCGAAGGCATTCTCGACTTGGAGGATGTTGATGAAGACGATGTAGGTCAACATCAGGCCACCGAGGGCGAAGCCAGCGACGGTGAAGCCCATGACTGCGCCGCCACGGAAGGCAACATGGAGGGCCTTGCCGGGCCCGCTCTTGGCTGCTTCGGTGGTTCGGGCGTTAGCCATGGTGGCCACGGTCATGCCGATGTAGCCAGCACCGCCGGACAAGACTGCACCCAGGAAGTAGGTAATGGCGGCCCGGGGATCGATCATGACGGCGACCAGCACCATCATGACAACAACGAAGCCGGAAACCCAGGTGTATTCCTGCTTCAGGAAGGCCTTGGCTCCCTTCTGAATCTCGGTCATCAAGAAAACCATCCGCTCGTTACCGGGGCTGGCTTTCTTGACGTCGGCGTAAAAGAAGTAGGCAACTCCTAGGGCAGCGATTGCTGATAAGAAGGCCAGATAGGGGATGGCGTCCACGCGTTAACTCCTCAGTGGGCGAAATATTGAACTACGCCAATGGACAAAACGTTCGCTGGCGACCGGGCAACCGTAGTGGGCTGTGCTAGCGCGAACAACAGTCGAAGCCAAGGAAACCTGGATTCGGGGGTATTTGCCCGGTTAAGCAGGGCATTTGGGCTAGGCGCTCCAGACGGCCTGGAGAGCTTGGGACAAGAATCGGGCGTCCTCGGTTCCTGCGAGCTCACGAATACTGTGCATTGCCAGTTGGGGGGCACCAATATCAACGGTCGAAACTGCCAACTCGCCCGAGGTGATTGGGCCAATGGTTGATCCACAAGGCAGATCATTGCGATGGATGTAGGTTTGCACTGGAATAGCGAGCCGGCTGCAGATGGCCCGGAAATGAGCCTCGCTGGTGGCATCGGTGGCATATCGCTGGTTGGCGTTGCGCTTGATAACGACTCCGGCGTTCATGGCAATGTGGTGGTTGGGTTCGTGCTTGTCCACATAGTTGGGGTTGGTGGCGTGGGCCCCATCGGCAGAAACTACGAACGAGTTGGCCAACGCGACCAGATGCTCAGCCCGGTCGAGGCCCTTGGCAACGCTGATCCGCTCTAAGATGGCTCCGAGGAACGCTCCTGCGGCACCGGTCGAAGTTTCTGAGCCAACTTCTTCGTGGTCATAGAGGGCAAGGACGGGAGTTGAGCTTCCGACGGTGTCAGCCACAGCCAGAAGGGCGTGCACACCACAGAAGGTCGAAAACAAGTTGTCGATTCGAGCGGACGCGATCATGTCAAGGTCGCGCCCAACAAGCGCAGGGGACTGCGTGTCATAGGCCATCAGATCCCAGGAAAGGATTTGATCGGTCGCTACGTCGGCCAGGTCAGCCAGATAGGAAACGAAGGCCGACGGATCGTTAGAGTTGTCATCAGGAGAATGGGTAGCCCAGAGGGGATTCATCTGGGTCTGGGCATTGAGCTTCAACCCCTTGTCTCGCACCTCTCGATCAAGATGGATCGCCAGCTGAGGAATGCGCAAGATTGGTGAGTGGTCGCGGACCAGAATCTGCTGAGAAGTGTCATCGACCAAGACGCTCACGCGGCCTGCCAATGCCAGGTCACGATCAAGCCAGGAGTTCAGAAGCAAGCCACCATAGGTCTCGACTCCAATCTGATCCCAGCCGCCACTGACCACGTCAGCATGCGCTCTCACTCGCAGGTTTGGTGAGTCGGTGTGGGCACCAACAACGGTGTAGGCAGCTTGAGCTTGGTCGCTGTCGCCCTGTACCCAGGCCACCATTGCCCCACCAACAATCAGGTAGTAGCGCCCAGGCTCAGACGAAAGGGCACCTCGGTGATCAACTACCTCAAACCCGCCCTTCTTGAGCAAGGAAGCGGCACGCTCGACCGCGTGATACGGGGTAGGGGAGGCTTCGAGATCCTCCAGCAAGTCGGTGGCAATGTTCGGAAACTCCGACAGGGGGGATTGGGAAGGCGAGGTTTGTGGTCCAGACATGGACAAGACGGTAGCTGGTTACCACCCGCAGGTCATTAGAGGATATGGTGCGGGTTCCTTCTCCTCGGCTGGGCCAGTGTTGTCCCCGCCTTGAAACGCAGCCAGACCAGGAGAAATGCGTGTCTTTGTCACCCTCCATTACCGGCCTTCCCGCGGCGCAGGGCCTCTATGACCCAAGCTTCGAGCACGACTCTTGTGGTGTCGGCTTTGTCGCCGATATCCACGGTCGTGTCTCGCGCGACATGGTTCAGCGCGGCCTTGATGCTCTCACGCGGATGCAACACCGGGGAGCAACCAACGCCGAGGCAAACACGGGTGACGGCGCCGGGATCCTGACCCAGATTCCCCATCGGTTCTTCTCTGATGTGGTCGAAGGTCTGCCCGAGCAGGGCGCCTACGCCACCGGTATTGGATTTCTCCCGGCCGGTGCAGCCGCCGCTGAAGAGTCCAAGAAAGAAATCGAGAAGATCATCAAGGAGGAAGGTCTCACACTCCTTGGATGGCGTTCCGTTCCGGTCGTACCCCACTCGCTCGGGCTGCAGGCCTCCGCGGTCATGCCCTCGTTCCAGCAGATCTTCATCTCGTCTCCAGCTGGTTTGACCGGGATTGAGCTTGATCGAGAGGTGTTCATTGTCCGCAAACGAGTTGAGCATGAGCTGGATGGCAAACTCGCCACCTACTTTGCTTCCCTAAGCGCCAGAACCATCATTTACAAGGGGATGCTGACCACACCACAACTTTCGGAGTTCTTCCCCGATCTGATGGACGATCGCTTCGAGAGCGCTCTGGCGTTGGTCCACTCCCGTTTCTCCACCAATACCTTCCCAAGCTGGCCTCTGGCCCATCCCTATCGCTTCGTTGCTCACAATGGTGAGATCAATACGGTCAAGGGCAACCGCAACTGGATGCGTACCCGCGAATCCTTGCTCAAGTCACCAATCTGGGGTGAGCGGATCTCCAAGCTTTTCCCCATTTGTACTCCTGGGGGATCTGACACTGCCTCCTTCGATGAGGCTCTGGAACTCTTGCATCTTGGCGGCTACTCCCTACCCCATGCCGTGTTGATGATGATTCCGGAGGCGTGGGAAAAGAACCGCTTCATGGACAGGTCCAAGAAGGAGTTCTACCGTTTTCATGCCTCCATGATGGAGCCGTGGGATGGTCCAGCATCCATTGCCTTTACCGATGGAACCGTCATTGGGGCAGTTCTTGACCGCAACGGTTTACGACCCAGTCGGTACTGGGTGACCGACGACGACATTGTTTGCATGGCTTCTGAGGTTGGAGTTCTCGATGTTGATCCTTCCAAGGTGGTGATCAAGGGCAGGCTTGAGCCGGGAAAGATGTTCCTGGTTGATACCTCGCTGGGACGCATTGTTGGTGACGACGAATTCAAGACCGATCTGGCAGCGGCAAAGCCCTACGGAGAATGGCTTCAGTCCAATGTTCGCCTAGGCGATCTGCCCCTGCGCCCGGTCTCACATCCGGTACATGACGATCTCCTACCTCAACTGGTGGCCAATGGGTTCACCGAAGAAGAGATGGAGCTACTGATTGAGCCAATGGTCTTGAGTGGCAAAGAAAGTATCGGATCGATGGGGACCGACACGCCCCTGGCCGTCCTCTCAAACCGGCCGCGGATACTGTTTGACTACTTTGCCCAACTGTTTGCCCAGGTCACCAACCCACCCCTTGACTCGATTCGAGAAGAACAGGTCACTTCGGCGGCGTCCACCATCGGGCCCGAAGCAAATTTACTGGACCCCGGGCCGGAATCATGTCGCCAGATCCAGCTGCCATACCCGGTAATTACCCGCCATGAACTCACGCAGATTCTCCATGCAAACGACGAAGGCGACTTCCCTGGCCTGAGGTCGACGGCCATCAAGGGCCGATATCGGGTCGCTGATGGGGGAGAAGGGCTTCGGCGGGCAATTGAAGATGTGCGGGCCCAAGCCTCGGCTGCGATCGCTGAGGGTTCAACGATCCTGGTTCTGAGCAACCGCGACGCAACGCCAGACCTGGCGCCAATCCCATCCCTCCTGCTGTGCAGTGCCGTGCACCATCACTTGGTTCGACAAAAGACCCGAACCAATGTTGGCCTGGTGATCGATGCTGCCGATGCTCGCGAGGTTCACCACTTTGCCCTTCTTCTTGGCTACGGAGCCGGCGCTATCTGTCCCTCTGTCACCATGGAAGCAATTGAGGATCGCATTGCTTGGGATGCATCGGCAGCCGATATCTCAACCGCCCGAGAGAATTATCTCAAGGCGGCCAGCAAGGGTGTGATCAAGGTGATGTCCAAGATGGGCATCTCCACCGTCGCTTCCTATACCGGAGCCCAGATCTTCGAAGCGATTGGACTCAGCCAGGAGGTTGTTGATGAGTATTTCACCACAACGACTTCGAAACTTGGCGGCATGAACCTGGACCAGATGGCCAGCGAGTGTGCACAGCGACACCGCCGGGCGTTCCCTGACCGGCCCGAAATGTTGGAGTACCGGCATCTGGAAGCGGGGGGCGAGTACCAATGGCGGCGCGAGGGCGAGCATCATCTCTTCAACCCAGAAACAGTCTTCAAGCTCCAACACGCCACCCGTACGAAGCAATACGACGTGTTCAAGGAGTACACCGGCCTCGTCAATGATCAGGCCGAACGTCTGGCAACTATCCGCGGCCTCTTCCGGTTCGCTCCGACCCGGCCAGCCGTTCCCGTTGAGGAGGTCGAGTCAGTAGCCGACATTGTCACCAGGTTCTCAACTGGGGCGATGAGCTACGGTTCCATCTCCTCCGAAGCTCACGAGACCTTGGCTATTGCCATGAACCGGCTCGGGGCCAAATCAAACACCGGCGAAGGCGGAGAAGACCCAGAACGTTTCGTGACCATGGCCAATGGTGACTCAAAACGATCAGCTATTAAGCAGGTCGCTTCTGGCCGATTCGGCGTGACAGCGGAGTATCTGAGCAATGCCGATGACATCCAGATCAAGATGGCCCAGGGAGCCAAACCAGGAGAAGGTGGACAACTGCCAGGCAAGAAGGTTTGGCCTTGGATCGCCAAAACTCGGCACTCCACTCCGGGTGTTGGACTGATCTCACCACCCCCTCATCACGACATCTACTCCATTGAGGATCTGGCCCAACTCATCCACGACCTGAAAAACGCTAACCCACAAGCCCGGATCCACGTCAAGTTGGTGTCCGAAGTTGGTATTGGGACCATTGCCGCCGGTGTTTCCAAAGCCAAGGCCGATGTGGTTCTAGTTTCTGGTCACGACGGTGGAACCGGAGCGTCGCCACTCACCTCGCTCAAGCATGCTGGCGGGCCTTGGGAGCTCGGGCTAGCCGAAACCCAGCAAACCCTCCTACTCAATGACCTGCGGGATCGGATCATTGTCCAAGTAGATGGGCAGATCAAGACTGGCCGAGATGTGGTTATTGGGGCACTCCTTGGGGCTGAGGAGTTCGGATTTGCCACCGCTCCTCTCGTGGTTTCGGGCTGCGTCATGATGCGCGTCTGCCACCTGGACACCTGCCCCGTCGGAATCGCCACCCAGAACCCCGAGCTGCGGTCTCGATACTCAGGTAAGCCAGAGTTCGTCGAAACCTTCTTTGAGTACATTGCCGAAGAAGTCCGAGAGATCCTGGCCGAGCTTGGATTCTGTTCCATTGAGGAGGCCGTCGGCCAGGTCGAAAGTCTGGATGCCAGTGTCGCCGTTGACCATTGGAAGGCCTCGGGTCTTGACTTGTCCCCAATCCTGCACCTGCCCGACATTGGCGATGCCTCCCGTCGAGCAACCACTGGTCAGAACCATGGTCTGGAGACAGCATTGGATCATGCCCTCGTCGCAACCTGCCAAGACGCCATCCACAAGGGTATTCCGGTCCAGATCAATCGCCGGATCTCCAACGTCAATCGAACCGTTGGCACACTTCTCAGCCATGAGATAACCAAGGTTCATGGCGGCAAGGGTCTACCCGAAGGCTCCATTTCTGTCACCTTCGAGGGCGAAGCAGGCAACTCCTTTGGTGCCTTTGTGACCAGTGGCGTTTCGCTCAGTCTCCTTGGTGATGCCAACGACTATTTGGGCAAGGGCCTCTGTGGCGGCCGCCTCAGTGTTCGCCCACCAAGCTCAGCCCCCCTGGTCGCCGAAGACAACATTATTGCTGGAAACGTCATCCTGTATGGCGCCACCAGTGGGGAGGCCTATATCCGGGGCAAGGTTGGCGAACGCTTCTGTGTACGCAACTCTGGAGCAATAGCGGTGGTCGAAGGAGTCGGTGACCATGGATGTGAGTACATGACCGGAGGCAAGGTCGCCGTACTTGGCCCAACCGGACGAAACTTTGGAGCCGGTATGTCTGGCGGTGTTGCCTACGTTTATGATCCGGACAAGACGTTCTATACCCGGGTCAACCACGAGATGGTCGACCTAGATCGGCCAGACAACGCCGAGCTGGCCGAGCTGAGAACGATGATCGAGGACCATGTGCAGAACACCGATTCGGCCCTAGGGAAGCGGATGGTGGATGCTTGGGAAGACGAGGCGGTGAGGTTTGTCAAGGTGATGCCGATCGACTACAAGCGGGTGCTCGAGGCCCAACGTTATGCCGAGGAAACCGGCTCAGATCCGGTTGTTGCCGTTATGGAGGCGTCCCGTGGGTGATCCAAGAGGGTTCTTGATCCATGATCGGTCCCTGCCCTCACGTCGGCCTGTTCCTGTGCGGCTCAAGGACTGGAAAGAAGTGTATGAGGACAGGCCGGACGAGGACGTCAGTCTGCAAGCCTCTCGCTGCATGGACTGTGGTATCCCGTTCTGCAATATGGGCTGTCCGCTCGGGAATCTGATCCCGGATTGGAACGATCTTGCCTACCGAGACAACTGGAAGGACGCAGCCCGTCGTCTGCATGCCACCAATAACTTCCCCGAGTTCACGGGCCGACTCTGCCCTGCCCCCTGTGAAGGGGCGTGTGTCGCAGGTATCAACACCGAGCCGATCGCCATCAAGAACATCGAGCTCACCATCATCGAGCGGGCCTTCGCCGAAGGATGGGTAACTCCGGTTATTGCCTCCAACAAGACAGGCAAGACCGTTGCCGTCATCGGGTCCGGGCCTGCTGGCTTAGCGGTCGCCCAGCAGTTAACCCGAGCAGGTCATGATGTCACTGTCTTCGAACGAGCAGACCGAGTTGGCGGATTGATGCGGTATGGGATTCCTGAGTTCAAGATGGAGAAGCATCTTCTGGACCGCAGGCTGGAGCAGATGACGGCCGAAGGGACGACCTTCACCGCCAATGCCTATGTAGGAGGGCCAACCGAGGACGAGACTTCAATCCCTGTCGCCGAACTGCAGGCCAGTTTCGATGTCGTTGTCTTGGCCACCGGTGCAACCCAATGGCGTGACCTTCCGATTCCTGGACGAGAACTCGTCGGGGTTTACCAGGCCATGGAGTACCTTCCACCATCCAACAAGGTCCAGCACGGAGACGATGGTAATACCGACATTCATGCCAAGGACAAGAAGGTCGTCGTCATCGGCGGCGGCGACACTGGCGCTGATTGCCTAGGCACCGCGCTGCGGCAGGGTGCCAGCAGCGTGCATCAGTTCGAGATCATGGAACGCCCACCACCAGAGCGCTCTGACTCGACCCCCTGGCCTACCTGGCCACTGATGTACCGTGTTTCCTCTGCTCACGAAGAGGGCGGCGTTCGGCTGTACTCGGTGAGCACCACGGAATTCACCGGCAAAGATGGACGATTGACGGGCCTAGAAGGCCACGAAGTTTCTATGGAACTGGTCGAAGGCCGGCCAAGTTTCTCCAAGGTTCCGGACTCAGACTTCAAGATGGATGTCGACCTTGTCTTCTTGGCCATGGGATTCACTGGACCCGAGCAGGGGACGGTGCTGGATCAGCTCGGTGTCGAGCTTGACGGGCGCGGCAATGTTCAACGCGACTCGAACTGGCGAACCTCAGCGGACAACGTCTTTGTCTGCGGTGATAGCGGCCGAGGTCAAAGCTTGATTGTTTGGGCCATTGCTGAAGGCCGATCATGTGCCGCTGCGATCGACGCGCACCTGATGGGAAGCACACTTCTGCCTGCTCCCGTTCGGCCAAACGACAGGCCAATGATCTAGGACCGGCGTCTGAAGGGACCCGAATAGAGCCTGCGCTTTTGCCGTGTCCTGTCCTGCCAGCTCAACTTCTGTTCGGTGCCGCCGACTCTGTTGCCATGCAGCGGCGAATTCTGACGTCTGATGAGAGGCCACCTATAGGCCCAACCCACCCCGAACGGGTAACCGGCGGGGTTCGAGTTGGTGCTGCCCTGGAAAAGGCGCGGGTTCGCCTCGGCTACTCCCTGGAGACAGCGGCATCGGTCCTCGGAATTTCGGCTCGACTGCTGAACAATATCGAGGCTGGCCTGCGAACACCGACCGAAGGTTTGCTTGAGGTCATGTGTGAACGCTATGGCTTGGATAGGGCACGGCTCGGCACCCGCGCCTTCGTTCCGCGAACCGCCCCATACCTGAGCGAAGACGAGACCATCCTGTGGATGGGCTGGCTACCGATCCAGCTACCACCCGGTTACAGCGTGGACTACCTCATGCGGGCGCTCGGCTCGGCCTTGCGAACCATGCGGTCGCTTGGCGTTTGCCAACCCGTCTACCTCCGGGCAGCAGATATACCGCTTTTGATCGGGCTGCTCGATGTCGAGGACCCTGATCTGGCTCGATCGATGATCTGCCATCTTGGCCTAACCTTCCACGAGTCGATTCTGGAAATTCAGCGGATGCAAGATGTCCTAAATGACTACGACCCGCTGCCAGTGCCACAAGTTCTGGCCCTCGACGGCCATCACCAGGGGGCACAAGTTGTGGCCAGCGTGGCATCAGCCCGTTGCTCGACATCTGTCGAGTCGGCAATCGCTGCCCGTACCGCCTAGCCCGAGGCTTCTTCCTCAGTTATCAGACCCTCAAGCAAGAGGCGATACAGCGAAGAACAGACTCGGAACGCACTCTCGCCAGTTGACTGGATCACGTCTGCTATCGAGGCTCGACCGTTGAGCATGGCCAGATAGCGCCACTCGTCAGCGCTGACAACACGCTCTTCCTCTTCGGAGGGAAGCGCTCCCGTGAGGCGAAAGACCATGCTGGTGTTTGGAATGCGAGTGGCGATCTTTTTCCAGATCTCCAGCCGTCCCTCCGCCTGATCCAGAAGCTGTGCAACCGGTTCGGCAAATGTTGCCCCGACCGGGTGACGAGAGCCAGGATCGAATCGAAATGCCCGAGTCGAAGGAACAATCAGTTCAAATAGTGCGGCCAGGTTGTACTCGTGAAGGAGGCGGTCGAGGGTTGGTATCGAATCGGGATACCGGTTCGCCAGCTCTCGAGCGGCCTCACCGTCGGGGCTACTCAGCAGCGCTGCGATCTCGGTCTCGGTGCTCACGCCGCTGGCGAAGAGCACGTCAGCTACCTGATTGCTTGATTCGGTTACCGCTAAGTAGATAGATCCGTTGTCAATCCAGACTTCTCCGCCACCATCAATGACGAGAACACCCGAGCGAGAATCCGCGGCGAGGCCCGCCAAAACAGTGGCAAGTGGCTGTTGTCCGAAATCGCCGCTGAGTGTCTCCTGTGACTGCACGATTGGAAACCGTATCCCAAGGTTCTCAAGTTTGTTCGTCTGAGTCCGATGGTTGTGTAGTCCGTCCAGCTTGTGAGATGCCTATGTTTCGGAATCTGAGTCTGCGATCAAAGTTGATCGCTCTATCAACCCCTCCCCTTGTAGTCCTTGGCGCGTTTGCCATCTATGGACTCATGCTTAGCTTTCAAGGAGCTGGGACCGACCTGCAGTCAGATGTGGAGACCCTCGGGATCTTGGCGCTGGCCACCTTCATTCTGACGGTGTTGACAGGAATCCTGATCGGTCGGTCGCTCGCCGATCCACTGGATGAGGCAACCCAAGCGGCTCGGGAGCTCTCCCAGGTTCGTCTGCCTGAATTGTTGGAGTCACTGCGAAACCCCGGTGCAGTCGTTCCGGACTTTGAACCAATGGAAGTTACCCAGGACGACGAGATCGGCGAATTGATCAGTGCCCTCAATGAGGTGCATGAATCAGCAGCCCATCTCGCTCGTGAGCAGCAGGTCATCGTGCGAGCCGGTCTGCAAGACCTTGTCGTCAACATGGCTCGCCGCAACCAGAGCTTGCTGGACCGGCAGATCGAAGTCATCGATCGCATGGAATCAAGCGAAGAAGATCCAGACCGTCTCGAAGAGCTCTATGCGCTTGATCATCTGGCAACTCGAATGCGTCGCAACGCGGAAAGCCTCCTGGTCTTGGCTGGTGCTGACCCAGCTCGTCGCCGTGGCGGCCCAGTAGCAGTGGCTGACGTACTTCGTGTCGCAATGAGCGAGATCGAGGACTATCGCCACATCATTCTTCAGGACATCGAAGAATCCAAGATCGGCCCACAGGGTGCGGTTGACCTTGCCCACCTGGCATCGGAAATCATGGAGAACGCAACCCAGTTCTCGCCGCCAGAAAGCCCGGTCAAGGTCGGTGGATCACTCCATGCTGACGGTTCCTACCTCATCTCCATCGCCGACAGCGGCATTGGAATGAACGAAGAACAACTGGCTGCGGCCAACAGTGTTCTGGCGTCACCGCCCGAACTTGGTCTTGGCCTAACCCGTTCACTCGGCTTCATCGTGGTCGGCCGTCTGGCCCAGCGTCTCGGTGTGCAGGTAGAACTCGTGCTTGCACCTGGTGGCGGGACCACCGCCATCATCGAGGTTCCAGCAAGTGCCTTGTACGGCTATGTTGCTCCGCCGGAGGCTGTGGCATCTGCCCCTGCCGCGCCAGAGTTGGCTGAGCCGCAACCAACTTCGTCCTTGGCCGAAGCCTTGGGAACCCCAGCCCCGGTCGCCCAAGCACCAGTTGCTCCAGCACCGGCCGCCCCTGCTCCCATGCCTGCCCCGGAGGCAGCGCTTCCGCCGGTAGCAGAACCTGCGCCCGTTGCAGAACCAGCGCCAGCCGTCCAGCCTGCGCCAATTGCCCAGCCCGCACCGCTCCAGAGCAGACCAGCTCCTGCTGCGGCCGCTGCTGGAGGCACATCTGATGCGTTGGCCAAGCTACTGGGACTCGATCCTTCGGCCGCTACCGCCCCGATCGCTGTTCCAGAGGCTCTTGGAGGACCGGCTGCGGCACAGCCCGCCCCGACCCTTCCGGATCCCAGAGCCGAGCTTCCCGATACTGGTGCTGCTCTGTTTGGACGTACTGATACTCCGAAGCCTGCACCGAAAGAAGACTCAGCTTGGACTGAGCCGATCTTTGACCCCTCACTCCTCGAAATCAGCTATGAGGACGCTTCGGGCGGAGCCAACAACACCGAAGCTGCTCCGATCCAAGCGGCTGAGCCAACCGGTCAACTTCAAGAAGCCATCCCAACCGGAGACAGCTTCGACGATGGTGTTGCCTCCCTCCTGAAGCCACCGGCTGAGAAGACTGCGAGCGGTCTGGTAAAGCGTGACCGTGGCACCTCTCAGGCTCCGGTCAGCGAAGGTCGGGCCGTAGCGGCAAGTGTCCGATCCCCGGATGAGATTCGCTCGATGCTTGCTCGCTACCGAGACGGCCTCAAGGGCCGCCCCGCTGGCGCATCATCCCCAGATTCAACTGCAAATTCCCTTCAGAACAAATCCCTACAGAACAATCCCCTTGGAGACCAGTCATGACCGTCATGAGCAGCCAGGCCAGCAATGTGAATTGGCTCGTCAATAACTTCGTAAGCCAGGTTCCTGGCGTCAATGACTCGGTCGTTGTCTCCTCCGATGGCCTGCCGATCGCAGCCTCAGCAGGGCTCGACCGTGACGCGGTCGATCGCTTCTCCGCTGTTGCCTCTGGCCTCATTGGCTTGGCCTACGGTGCTGCTGGCCGCTTTGGCGGCGGTGCCGTCACCGAGGTCATCGTCGAGATGGAGAACGCCTTTCTGTTCGTAACCGGGATCAGCGACGGGTCGCTTCTGGCCACCATCGCCGAATCGGCTTGTGACGTTGGCCTCGTGGCCTACGAGATGGCCGTTCTCGTCGAAAAGACCGGTGCCGTACTCACGCCAGAGCTACGCGCCGAGCTTCAGGCTGCTCTACCTCACTAGGTGTCAGGCGACATCGGCATTTGTATGCCAGCTTGTCGTCAATCCGCTCGTTAGTCCGATCTCGTTTAGTCAAGGTTTTTCATGACAGAGTCACTAGAAGAACAAAGCCCATCGCTACGGATCCGACCCTACCTGGTTACAGGTGGGCGGACCCGAAGTTCGATCGATCTGCCGCTTGAAGCGCTGGTGCTCACTACACCAGAAGGACAAGCAGCGACCGGCAATATGAGTAGCGAGCGGCGAAGAATCACCGAATTGTGTGGGGAACGTCAGTCACTGGCCGAGATCTCTGCCCATACCCGGATCCACCTTCAGGTGGCCAAGGTGCTGGTTGGAGATCTGATCTCCGAAGGCTTCCTTAGTACTCAATCAAATTCAACTTCAACCTCTGTCCGACCCGACGTTCAGCTACTCGAACGTGTACTCGATGGCCTCCAGGCGCTGTAGGAAATCATGAACGCAACTGCAAATCCAATTCCAGTCAAGATCGTCGTCGCCGGTGGTTTCGGCGTGGGCAAGAGCACATTTGTCGCAGGTATCTCCGACATTGAGCCGCTCACTACTGAAGCAGCAATGACCAAGGTCAGCGAAGGTGTCGACGATGTCGGCGACGCCACCAGCAAGAAGTCGACCACGGTTGCCATGGACTTTGGGCGAGTAGCCCTGAGTTCAGAACTCGTCCTCTATCTCTTCGGGACCCCTGGCCAGGACCGTTTCCACTTCATGTGGGACGAATTGGTCCGTGGCGCAATCGGTGCTGTCGTGTTGGTCGACACCGGCCGTCTCGAGCAGTGCTTTGCCGCCGTGGACTATATGGAACGCCAAGGGATTCCCTTCGTCGTTGCCATCAATGCCTTCGAGGGCGTGCTCCGGCACCATCCCGACGATGTGCGTGAGGCTCTCGATGTGCCTGCTCACGTCCCGGTCCTCGTAACCGATGCTCGTCATCGAGCTGCGGTGCGTGACACGCTGGTCGCACTGGTTCGCCAGGCCATGATGCAGGCAACTGCGTCTACTCCGGCCTAGCAAGACACCCGAGTCAGCGGCCGGCTTCACGCTGAGCGTAGGAGCGGCTGCTGATCAGTGCTGAGCGCACGTCGGACCATGACAATGTCCGATGTCCGGAAGCTCGCGAGACGGGTGCTCCACGAGTCGATGACCTGGCGATTGTCCGCAAGGGCGAAGAATGTCGTCATCGGTCCTTCCTGTTGATAGGCGTCAGCGCCCGGGACTGCCTCGATGGTTTCATTGGTCAGAGTCACGTTGAAGAAGGCCATGGCTCAAGAATACGATGGCAGCCCTGTGAGGAGCTAGTAGGGAAACCCTGTGGATTGCGAAAGTTGTCCACAGTTAGCAGATCGTCTGGCCACCAAACCGAATCGTTCGACAATGACTGTGAGGACGACCTTCCAACGTTCGGGCAAGCTCACCTAACGTCAACTAAGGTCGCTCCCTGTGATGGAATGGAGGCAGCATCTAGGAGCAGGCATCGCGGCCGCAGTGGCTTACTACGTACTGGCCCGTCTGGCCTTGGAGTGGGGCGGGGACCTGCTACCCATTCCGCTCTGGTTGGCCACCGCTTCTGTTGTCGGCCTTGCTCTGGTTCTGCCGCAGCGATACCGCTGGTCGGTCATGATCGGAGGAGGCGTCATCGGCAACATGCTCAGCGGCCTCATCACCTTCGGCGAGACCCTGCGTTCGATACTGACTCCTGGACTGTCTGTGCTGGTCGAAGTCGTCTTCATGACCCTCACGGTCGGGTTAGTCTTGGGCGATGGCGGGGCGCTGAATCGAACACGGCGCTCGCTCAAGGTCCTCGGCCTTTCAATGGTTGGGGCCGCGATGGGGGCTTCAATAGCGGTTATGGAAACCGCATCGCCCACAATTGGCGAGCAATCGGTCGCTTGGGTTCGGTGGGCGTTGGGCGATCTGGTTGGCCTTTTGATCGTCGTGCCGTTGGCCCTGGCTTACCGGATTCCTGTCATTACTCCTCCACACCCCTTCGTTCGCTACGAGGCGGCTCTGGCCTTTCTTCTTGCGTTGGGATCAACTGTCCTCGCGTTCAACCTCGATGTGCCCTTGACCTATCTGATCGTAATCATCGTCCTGTGGCTTGGGATTCGGTTTGGTCCCCGCCTTGCCACTCCTGCTTCGCTTCTAGTTGTTCTTTTCGGCACCATTTTCTCCGGACAAGGTGAAGGTCCCTTCGTCGCCCAAGGCTCAGACGCTGTTCTTCAAGTCCAAGGATTCAATCTTGCCATTGCCATCTGTTCGCTCATTGGTAGCGCCCACGCGGTTCGAGCATGGAATGACCAGCAACAGCTGGGAGCCGTATTGCGTGCGTTACCCGATGCTCTCGCCGTTCGGACTGCTGACGGCAGGCTGCAACGGTCGTGGATTCCGCCGCGGATGAGCGGGAAGGTCTCCGAGCTTGTCGAACTCTCCTCCCCCTCGGATGATCCTCTGGATCTGATCCGCCCCGGTGTT
>JAJRQY010000031.1 GCA_024280015.1 Actinomycetes bacterium | reverse complement strand
TTGCTTCATTGCCGGTGTCAGCCTTGTCCAACGGTCTTTGGCGCCGGTCTGAGATGGGTAGAACTTGACGTGGTTGATCCGCTTGATCCTCGGCAGGAGTTTGAACCCGAGCAGGCGGGTGATGCCAAACCCGATCTCGGACTGGCCATGAGAATCAACATAATTGCCAGCGATCTGCATATCGGTGCCGTGTCGCATGGTCCCTTCGATCATGGCCGCTACTTCTGATGCTGAGCATGAGATTAGTTGTGAGTGAACTGCCATCGAATGCTTCTCAACATGCCAGTAGAGATGGCTGGGTCCCCACATCCGCTTAGGCAGTTGACATGCTTCCCGTCAGACGGGAAGCTATATAGGCTGGTCTGTCAGACATAATCGTCATTATGCAGCACTAAGCGATCTGTATAGAATAGCCCGCTACCGGGTCGGTGATGTCTGCCCCTTCATCCGGAACTCATTAGCGCCGGGACTACAGCATGCGGTACACATCGCCACGATGGTCGACGCGAAGAACCGTCACGGTGCGAGAGGACTCGTTGATGCGGTAAAGGATCCGGTAGGTCCCACGGCGGGCACTGTGGATGCCAGCGAGTTCGTTTCGGAGTCGGCCTCCGACGCGTTGAGGATTTTGAATCAGTGGGCCGGTGATGAAGTCGATGACAGCGACGCTGACAGCCTCGGGCAGATGCTCAGCAATTACTCTTGCGGCCGGGCGGGCTACAACAAGTTCGTAGTCCTCGTGAGTCATCTCGGGCGTCTTATGGCCGTAGGGCTCGGACGGCATCCACTCCTTGGACGACGTCACCAGCGGCTACTGCTGCTTCGGCTTCGAGAAGTTCCTGTATCGCTTGTTGGTCACCGAGAAGGCTAAGCGTCTCTTCGAGGCTGTCGAGGTCCTGAGGGCTGATTAATACTGCTGCTGGTCGGCCGTTTCGGGTGACCACAACGCGTTCGTGTTGGCTGTCCACTCGGTCTACGAACTCGGAGAACCGATCTTTGACGTTTCGTAACGACTCTGTACTCATAGCTACAATTGTGCCACGGGGTGCAACTTCAGTCAACCGGTTGACTAATAAGGGTGGTAGGGGCAGCCCGTCGCTACCCTGCCACTGGCGGTAGCTCTAGGACTACTGGGCATCACGCGATTGACTAAATCAGTCGTCCAATTCCTCGAGTCGGAGCAGCACATCCAAGTCACGAGGGCAAGTGTCAGGGCTCACGCCCACCACAAAACCCCTACCCACCCAAGCGGACCTGTCCGTACTGGGGCCACCGGTATTTGCTCAGCCCGCGGTTGGCCGTCCGTCGTAGTCAAAACTATGCGACATGTCTAGAAAGCGTTCGTTTCTAGGACAGTTCCCGGGACCAACGGCTCTTGCTTCAAGCGGGTCACTTCTCCCAATGGCGGGTTTTGGCCGCATTCCGGTCATCCCCTTATAGGCATCTTGGCAAAGTTTGCCAAATTGCCTATACTAAAGAGATGACCACCATGAACGTGTCACTGCCAGACAACCTCAAAACCTACGTCGATACTCAGGTCGAAAATGGTAGCTACAGCTCAACCAGCGAGTACGTTCGCGATCTGATTCGGAAAGACCACGGCCGACGCGAGCTACGAAATTCTCTGCTCGAAGGAGCACGCTCGCCGATCACTGCCCGCGTCGACGTCAACTACTTCGCTTCCCTTCGAGACCAGGCCAACGCGGAAGCTTAAGCCAGCACCTGTGCAAATCAGCCTTCGCTCACTCGCAGCAACAGACATAGACTCCACACTCGGCTACTACCGGGACGAAGCTGGCAAAGCCGTCGCCCTCAAATTCGTCAGCGACCTCGAGTCCACCATCAGCCACATCGCTCAATACCCCCTCACCGGGTCACTCCGTTTCGCCTTCGAGCTTGAGATTCCTGACTTGCGAAACTCAAGGCTCGCGAGCTTTCCCTACCTAGTTTTCTACATCACCAACGAAACCAACATCGAAGTCTGGCGGGTACTCCACGCCAAACGAGATATCCCAGCGTTCCTTCACGAGAGCCAATGACAAATCGAGGACACGCGACACAAGAAGCAAGAAATCCAGGCTCATGGCCTGGGCCTTCAGTGTGTCGGAGGGGCGTCTCGTATGACTGCAGCCCCCTGGCACCCGGAACTTGACACAATCCCCCGGCACCAGAACCTGCACCCTGCGGGCGATACGCATCACCGGACTGTCGCTTGCCGGGACTTGGGGGCTCAGTGAAGCGGGCGCAGCCGTCACGGCCTTCCTTCGCATCGGGTAAGTGCCCTACGCTGAGCCCATGAGTCTCAGTCCTGACGCCATTACTCGGCAAAGCCAGAGCTTGCGCACCCCGGCCCGCTGGCGAACTGCCCCCATCCCAGGCGGATTCGGTAGTGACCCATACACGGGACTAGAAGGGCCGGTGGAACTACCGGGACGGCTTGAATGGTCCACTCGGGGCGTCACCCGAGATCTTCATGACCCCGAGGATCGCCAAGTCGTATACGAAATCGTTCTCACCGAAGGAACCGCCGAGGATGTCTTGGCCTACATTGATCCCGTCTTACTCCTCGCCGGCTGGGACTCTTTGACTATCCCGCCAGCAGTCCGGGAAACATGGCAGCCCTGGATCACTCAGCGGTCTATGTAGATGGCAGATGGCTCTGACTGCTTCTCAGCAACATGTGCTGCTGAGAAGCTTTGTGCCCTCTACGCCCGGGCTGCGGTGGGTGATGTGCTCGACGTCAATGAGCCCCACAACTGTCGACGCGCCCCAACCACGCCGCCAACACTATTGGTGGCGGTAATGAGTCGACTAGATCAGTCGTACAATTCCTCGAGTCGGAGCAACACATCCAAGTCGAGAGGGCAAGTGTCAGAGGTCACGCTCACCATAAAACCCTTACCCTCGACAGCGTTCCCCTCCGGACGGCGGATACCGGTACTCAAGAAAAAGTCACCAGACGGCGTATTCAATACCACCTTCTTGCGGTCAGACGCCAACAAAGAGTCGTGAACGTCGCCAACTTTCACCTGACTCCAATCAAGACAGTCTCGCTGGAATTCGAAATCCTCAACCCTGGCGACGGAGACGTTTGCCGCGTACGATTCGTAGTCGTTATTCGCCAACGCGTCGACATGTCGCTCTGCAGCGCGATGCGCATCACAATTCCAACCATTCCAGTTACATCTGATTGCTGGCACAACCCAAACAATCGACCCAACTAGTAGAGGGACAAGAGCGATCTGTCGGATACGCCGACGATGGTCACTGACGAACCCAGAGAGAGTCAGAAGCATTCGATTGCCATCATCTCTACGCTGTCCGCTTCCGAGAACTGATGCACCCCTTCAGAGTAGAACACGACGGCCCGATCGCGATATCGGGGACGCTCGACCTCGTCGTGAGTCGGATTGACATCAGTACGTTTCGAATCTTGCGGAAAGTTGACGCATGTCGTCAGGGTCCGCAGTCAATACGAATGTTCCAAGCGCCTGAGCAACGACAACAAGATGTGCGTCAACCACATCGGACGTTTCCGAGGAGCTGAGCAACTTCCCGACCGCTGCTCCGTCATCCAATGCGTGCCTAGTGAAGCCGCGTACTACCCGACTCAGACCAGCTTGCCTTGCTGGATCCCTCGAGACTTGAGCCAGCACAGGATGGGTTGTGTGAAGCTCCTCCCCTCGTTCAGTCGCCCTCTTAACAACAGCGTAGAGTCGAGAGTTGATCCGTTCGGAATCGATGAACGGGCCTGCATCAACGATCACCTCGGCACACCTTGACGATCCAGCACAGCATCAGCCCAGTCAATATGCTCCTGGTCGATAGGACCCTCTTCGCTCTCCCTGAATTCGATCCAGTCAAGCAGTGCTCGACTCTGCCGACGACGCCTCGCTTCAGCAATCAGCGACTTCTTGATTGCCTGTTTCTTCGTGCCGTCAACGGCCAAGAGCTCTTGAAGCGCTGCCTGCATTTCCTCGTCAAACACAATCGTTGTCTTCATGTCAGCCATATTTGTATGGTATTCAGACCGTAGATTTATGTCAAGGATCGCACACGGATGATCATCGCTACGTCAAGGCGGCTACCCGCATTCAAAGTCGAAACACCAAAGGCCTGGCTGTGGGGCTTCGACGTCTTGCAGGAGTCCATCGGTTCAACTTGGATGAGGGCAACCGGGAGAGAACCCCTCAGCCCGGCCTACACGAAGGCCGCTGGGACGGTGCACCCTCCCCGTTTGTGACCGGCCGGGAACACCAGCCTCGCTGTCGCTGTTGTCAACCCTATGGGATACACAAACGCGCCAGATGACTGGTGGAAAGAGTTCATCAAAGAGCTGCCAGCCCGGACCGCCAAGCTCGCAATCGTCCGAAAGGACGGCTCACCCCACGTCAGTCCGGTGTGGATCGCCTTGGACGGCGAGGACGTCATCTTCATGACCAGTGAAGCCAGCCTGAAGGGTAAAGCCCTGCTTCGTGACAATCGGGTAGCGCTCTGCCTCGATGACGAGCGACCTCCGTTCGCCTTCTTGACCATCGCCGGCACCGTCACCCTGTCGCGTGATCCTGAGGAGCTCCTTTCCTGGGGTACCAAGATTGGTGCTCGCTATATGGGAGAAGCGAATGGAGCGAAGTTCGGTGAGCGCAATGCGGTACCGGGTGAGCTGCTGGTGCGGATCAAAGTCGATCGAGTAACGGCCAAAGTCGACGTTGCTGGCTAACCCGCCCTTGCTGCACTGTCGCTCGACGAGCAGAGCGGGCGTCTCAGTCTGCTCCCACTTCCAGAGTCGCCAGAACCTCATCACGAAGCTGGGCAACCGGATCATCCGATGGCCCCTGGAGCGGTCCCTGCTGCAAGGCGAAGAGCACCAACGGCGGTCCGGTCTCCAGCCGAATCAATCGAACGGTGTTGAGTTTGAATCCTGCCTCCAAAGACAGAGACTGCCCCGAGCCCAACTCGGCAAATACGATACACGGCTCCCCTGGTTCACACCCTCGAGCCTCAGCGACCGAACGAGGAATCACGAGGGACCAGGCCTCAATCAGTTCATCCTGATTCCTTGCCAGAACGCGTGTGGCCTGAATCCCGGTTTCCTTGAACCATTCCTCCGGGTCAAGGCCATCAAAGATGACCGAAGGTCGAGCAAGAACCACCGCGCCGCCCGTGTCGGACAGGTCCGCTGCCTCGTCCCGCTGACCTTCTCCTTCCCGCAACACCGCAAATTCCTCAGTGGAGGTAGAAACATGAGCAGAGCTAGGCAAGGAGAAAGAGACCGATGCTCCCCCAATAGTGAGAAACACCTCGCGATTTGAACTTTCCTGGGTGAATTCAATCGTCCCACTTCGCTCATGAAAGTCCCCAAACCAGCGATATCCGATCGTCGCAAACAGTACGGCGACAGCAGCCACGAGAGCTCGACTAACCAGCCTCCGAGATGCCGCGATCGTGGCTGTCGGATTGAGCAATGTCACGTCCGCCGCATCCTGTTGATTCTTCCCAGCATCAACGGCATGAGACTCATCAATGGCGCGCCACATGTGCTGCTCGATGCGTCGTCGCTCCACTTCCGTTGGACGCTCATCCTGCTTGATGCCATCCAGCAGGTCGCGAACTTTCCTGGACGAGTCGGCGGGCGTATTCATTTGCTGATCCGTTCATAGGCCGAAAGGAGCGACTTTCGAGATCGGGCAAGTAGTGATTCGGTCGCCTGATAGGAGATTTCGAGGGCCTTGGCCACCTCGCTCACCGAGTATCCGTCCAGGTAGCGGAGCATGAGAACTGCTCGTTGTCGGTCTGGCAGGGCCTCGAGTGCCTCAAGTACCACAGGGTCATGATCGCTGGGTTGGTCGATGTTGACCGTTGATGGCTGAAACTGTATGAACCGCTCGAGACGGACACGGTGCCGCTCATCGCTTCGCCAGTAGTCCACCAAGCGTTTGCGCGCCACATCAAGAAGCCAGCCTCTTCCGATCTCGCTGCCTCGACCAACGGAGAAGACCCGCGCCGCCTCGGCGAAGGTGTCCGCTGAAACCTCCTCGGCAATTTGGCGTGACCCACACCGAGCGAACAGGAAGCCAAAGACAGCATCAACATGGGCTTCGAACAGCTTCCCCAATCGTTGCGGGTCGTTTGTGGGTAACTGAGACAAAGGGTCCCCCGCCCCGATCGAAACCGAACTCACGTTTTTTGCCACAATCAATGATCGTAGGGAGACGGAGAATTCTGTCGGTGTTCGACAGAATTCTGGTCCTCACTTCGAATAGCACTCAAACCGATGAGAACTGGGAGAGCACTATGCCACGGACAAGACCACCTATTCGAAGAATCCGGCTACACACGTCTCACCCCTCTTCAAAGGCACCAGTTGCCCTCCGCCTCACACCACTCGTTGTCATGTTCTTGCTGCTGGGAGCCTGCGCCGGAACGGCCAGCAATACAGAGTCCGGGTCGAACAATGAATCGGTGGATGCCGCCACCAGTGACATCACCTCGAGAAGTCAGCCAGGTGGCGAAGACGCAGGGTTCCCGGACCTCACCGGCCTTCGAGTCATCTCATACCCGGCTCTTGGAGGCTCAAGGCTGGGGATTGAAGACGACATCGTCTTCTTGTCCGAGGGCGACTTCATGTCGGTGCGTGATCCGCTCAGCGACGGCCAAGTGATCATCGCCCGGGTCAGTCAAACAGCTGACGGCAAGCAAATCAGCAATGTCGATGAGTTCCTTGCTGAGGTTGATGCCTTCTCGGCTCCGACGGTGACAGTGCCGGGTGAGACGATGAACCTTCTTGGAGAGCAGCTGGCCCTGTATCAGTTCCGAGGTGATGGGCAACCCGGTCCTGGTCTCTTTGCCGCTCGACCGTTCGGCTACTTCGGCAATGTGTGGTGGACCCCCGACGGGTTTGCCGACGTCTTCCTTGCCGAGATTGAGGGTGGGGTCATCGCCGTTGGGGCAATCGCGAGCACCGCCGAGGGACTAGCCAGCGCAAGAGAACTGCTTGACGAAGTTGTGCCCACCCTTGCCCTGCTCACCGCCGATACTAAGCCGGCGGCACTTCCAGAGTCGGCCGACCGGTACCAGGTCACACCCGACTCACTCGGGTTCAGTCCAGCGACTCTTGATCCCCAAGGTGCACCAGAGCTCACCCAACTGTTCTCTCCCGTCGAAGCCGGTGACTACCAGATGGGCAATTTGTCGGTGCCGATTGCACTCTCGATCGACGATGGTTGGTTTGCCGCCATCAACATCCCCACCTTCGTTGTCTTCGCCGAGCTGCCCCCAGTTGGCCCCGGCTTTCGAGACATAATCTTTCAACAAGGCGTAAATGCAATCGCTGGTGTGAATCTGGACCATCCCGAAACACCGAGCGGATTGAAATTACCGACATCAGAGATCTTCTTTCTGACCCGCCCGACCAACTCATCATCCGTTCAGCCGATCATTCAGCGACCATCGGTGGCAAGGATGCGGTGAAGTTCGAACTAATCATCGATCCAAACGCGTCATGCCAACAGGACGATCCGTGTCAGTTCTTGTTCACAAGCGGCTCACCCGATGTAGTGAAAAGCATCGTCCCTGGCGTTGTTCACCGCTTCTGGTGGATTGACGATGTGCCAGCAGGACCACTGGTGATCAGTGCAGCCACGGCAGAAGCCGACGCTGCCTGGCTGGACACCCAAGCCGAACGGTTCCTCCAGGGAATAGAGTTCCTCAACCCACCCTTGATCGAGGGCTTACCCCCAGAAATGCCCAGTGTCTACTCTGGCCCGCTCTTGGCCAAAGGAACCTACGGTCTCCCCTACGAGACAATTGCTGGCGGCCAAGCCATCAATCTGTCGGGTGATCTCCTCGCCGAGGACGGAACAGTCGCCGACGTTCGACTCCGCGTTCTTGACCTTCGGGTCGAGGGTGGCTCAATCGAATGCAATGACCAGCAGTATGACGGCCCATTCACAACCGACACAGACCAGGCAGAAGGAGCGAACAGCATCTCGATCGACGACTGGGGTACCGCCACCGTCCGCATCCTCCAGACCTCATCAGCCTTCTCGTCTGCAGTCGGTCCGCCCATTTGTGATGAACTCAACGGCACCTGGACCGGAACCGGCGGGTTGCTTGAGGGCAGAACCGGCACCTTTCGGCGAATCAGTGTTGACTCAACAGAAACAGTAATACTCAGCTAGCAGGGTGCTGAAAAAGGGCTCGCGATTCGCACCGGATTCCGTCATGCTGGACTCATGCGTGGAACCCCTGAAAAACAGTTGTCGATGCTGTCGTCGCTGAGCACCGAGGACCTGATCCCCCCAGATCACCCGATCCG
>JAJRQY010000030.1 GCA_024280015.1 Actinomycetes bacterium | reverse complement strand
CGGCATCTCCTGCGGGGGCGACTTCGGCGACGGTGTCTTGGGTTGCTCCGAATAGTAATGGGTCAACGGTGACTGGTTATACGGTGACGGCATCTACCGGTGGCACCCAGTCCACCGCAGGCACATCGTTGACCTTCACCGGTCTTACTGCTGGAACACCGGTGACGTTCACGGTCATTGCCACCAATGCCATTGGTAATAGTGGGGCTTCTACTGCGTCTGCGTCGATAACCCCATCTGCGGTTCCTGGAGTTCCCGGTACTCCCGTAGCGACAGTTGCTAGCTCGACATCGGTTGGCCTGACGTGGACTGCGGCTGCGGCCAACGGGTCGCCAGTTACTGGGTATTCGGTCACTGCGTCTCCAGGTAACGCGGTGCTAACAACCACCGGAGCAACGAGCCTGGAGTTCACCGGTCTCAGCACCGGAACTGCATACACCTTCCAAGTGAAAGCCACCAACGCCAACGGCACCGGAGCGAACGGGCCGGCATCAAACTCGATCACCCCTGCTGGACTGCCGGGAACTCCTGGTGTTGCCACCGTAGTTGTAGCCAGCTCGACCTCCCTGACACCGTCATGGAGCCCGGCTTCGGCAAACGGAGCGACCGTTTCCTATCTGGTGACGATCTCACCCGGTGGTGGTACGAAGACCACGAATAGCCTTTCAACAACCTTCACTGGCTTGACGACGGGTACGGCCTATACCTTCACGGTGAAGGCATCCAATGCCATTGGGGGCGGCGGAACATCCGCGGCCTCAACCCCTGCGACACCTGCGGGAGCCCCTAACAAGCCTGCTGTTCCTACGGTCTCCTTTGATCCCGCGGTCAGCTTGAACTCAATCAAGGTTGATTGGGCTGAACCGGGCTCGAATGGGTCAGCCATCACCGGATACGAAATCATCGTGAGCCCTGGAGATGTGACGGTGACAGCTGCCGCTGGCGCCACCAACATCCAGGTCAATTCGCTTAGCCCTGGGACATACACAGCGAAGGTGCGAGCAATCAATGCCTTCGGTGACGGGGTGTTAAGTGATGCTTCCGACACCGTTGTGGTGCCCGACGTACCTGGCCAGGTAACCAACATCCAGGCAGTTCCTAACGAGTTGTTCGGCAACGTCGTTGAAATCAGCTGGAATCCTCCTACCGAAGATGGTGGCTCGGTTGTTCTTTCCTACACGGTGAGGATGGCAGGCGTCGAAGCGACTGTCGATGCCAACATCTCATCGGTGCTCATTGGTCCACTTCCGAGTGGTTTCCACTCAGCAGAAATCAACGCCAACACCGTGGCGGGACAGGGTCCGACCCTCTTCTCCAACCAGATCGAGGTCCGGAGTTTTGCTCCGTTCAACTCCAAAGAAGCTTTCGTAACCCAGCAATACCAAGACTTCCTGGGCCGTACTCCCGATGCCGCAGGACTGGCTTTCTGGACTAATCAGACCGCTTCGGACAAGGGCAACGTCACCAACACCATTGTCCAGTTCATGCGCTCACCCGAGTTCGCTCCCCGGCGTCCGGTTGCTCGTCTCTACCTGGCCTACTTCGATCGTGATCCGGAGGCTGGTGGTTTTGACTATTGGACGAACCTGCTGGCCACTGGCCAGACGAGCTTGGAGAGTATCTCTCAAGAGTTCTCCAAGAGCCAGGAGTTCATCAACACCTATGGCGCCCTCAGCAATGCCGAATTCGTCGACCTGGTGTATCTGAATGTGTTGGGTCGTGCTGGGGAGGCCGAGGGTGTCGCCTATTGGAACGGTCAGCTCGATGGCGGCTTGAACCGAGGCACCATGATGACCTTGTTCTCTGAATCGGCCGAGAACCTCAACTCAACCTCGGCCGAGGTCGATGTGATCGTGACCTATCGGGGAATGCTAAACCGAATCCCGGATGCGTCGGGCAAGGCCTATTGGACCGCCCAGATTGCCGGCAACCCCGACGCAATTTTCAGCCTGGTCGGTGGCTTCTATGTCAGCGCCGAGTATGGCAACCGGGTCACTCCGTAACTGGTAGTCGGTTCGGGGATGGCGGGCAAGAAGCGAAAACAGGTCGGAACGCCTGCCATCCAACAGCTCACAAAACAGGGGATCGCGTTCAGAGTCGTTGAGTACGAACGGGGGGCCGAAGCTGGCAGCTATGGGCAGGAGGCAGCCAGGGCCCTCAATGCCAACCCAGACTTCATCTGCAAGACCTTGCTGGTCCAGTTGGCCGATGCGGAGCTGGTGGTTGCCGTTATTCCGGTCACGGGCCAGCTGAACTTACGGGTCCTGGCCCGGGCAGCGGGTGCGAAGAAGGCGATGATGGCTCCCCCCGAGCTTGCCGAACGCAGAACTGGCTATGTGGTTGGGGGCATCAGCCCATTTGGGCAGCGCAACGCCCACCGCACCTTTGTCGATGAGTCGGTGGAACAAGCCGAGGAAATATTCGTTAGCGGGGGGCGTCGAGGCCTAGAGGTTGTGGCCGCCGCCGAAGCATTTGTCGATGTTCTTGGCGCCATCTTTGTGCCGCTTGTTGTTGCCTAGCCAAGACTTCTGGCCCCGAACCGTTTTAGGAAATGGCCCCTCGTTGGCAGATTGCCTGTCAAAATACGGTCCTTGGTCCTGCCATCATTGACCCACATTCCAACCTGGGTCTGCTAGTGTTCTCACATCTGGCGTCTGTAAGAACACACAGAGTGAGATTTCTCAGAATTCGTGATTCTGAGTGAGTAAAGAACAGAAAAACGGCTTATCTGAGGTGTGGAACGTCGTCGTTGCCACGCCCTTGAGATGGGTCAACAAACGAGCAGGTCGGAAATGATTGAACAGGTTGTTGGTCGTGAAGTGTTGGACTCCCGCGGGAACCCAACAGTTGAAGTCGAGGTTGTTTTGGCTTCGGGTGCTCATGGTCGAGCCCTTGTACCTTCCGGTGCATCCACCGGAAAGTTCGAAGCAGTTGAGCTTCGAGACGGCGGTGACCGATATCTCGGAAAGGGTGTCTTGACCGCTGTCGGTCATATCAACACCACGATTGCTGGTGCGCTGCATGGAGTCGACGCCTGTTCGCAACGCGAAATTGACGCCATCATGCTTGAGCTTGACGGCACGCCAAACAAGGCCAACCTCGGGGCCAACGCCATTCTTGGTGTCTCTCTCGCTGTGGCCCGTGCTGCTGCTGATGAGTTGGACCTTCCGCTCTATCGCTATATCGGCGGGGCCAATGCTCACGTGTTGCCGGTACCGATGATGAACGTGCTCAACGGTGGCGAGCATGCTGACAACAATATTGACTTTCAAGAGTTCATGGTGATGCCGGTTGGCGCTTCATCCTTCTCCGAAGCCTTGCGCTGGGGAGTTGAGACCTATCACGCCCTCAAGGGCGTGTTGAGTGAGCGCGGTCTTTCTACCTCAATCGGCGACGAGGGTGGCTTTGCCCCCAATCTGGGATCGAACGAAGAGGCCTTGGAACTGTTGATGTTCGCCATCGAAAAGGCCGGTCTGACACCGGGAACCGACATCGGACTGGCCATGGATGTTGCTTCCTCGGAGTTCTACATTGACGGTGAGTACTGTTTGGCTGGCGAAGATCGAAAGCTCTCATCGGACGGAATGGTCGAACTTCTGGCCGACCTGGTCGATCGCTACCCAATCGTGTCAGTGGAAGACGGCATGGATGAAGAGGATTGGGACGGCTGGGCCGCCCACACCAAGGCCATGGGCGATCACTGCCAGCTTGTTGGTGATGACCTGTTTGTCACCAACACCGAGCGACTCGGTCGAGGGATCGAATCTGACACCGCAAACTCCATCCTGGTAAAGGTGAATCAGATCGGCTCGCTGAGCGAGACCCTCGACACGGTTGAGATGGCCACCAAAGCCAGCTACAGCTCGGTCATGTCTCATCGATCTGGTGACACCGAGGACACGACCATTGCTGATCTCGCGGTTGCCACCAACTGCGGGCAGATCAAGACCGGGGCTCCCGCTCGAAGCGACCGGGTAGCCAAGTACAACCAGCTGCTCCGCATCGAAGACGACCTTGGTGAGGCTGCCAGCTTCCCGGGCCTCTCCGCACTTTCACGCCAACCAAAGACTCACTAAACCGACTCACTAGCTACAAACTCAAGAACAGAACCGGGCGAAAACGAACTCTGTGATCCACATCCCCTCATTCATGGCGAAGAACAACAAGCCGAAGAAACAATCTGCATCAGGAAAAGCAGCGACGAGCAAGGCCAAGAGGCCTAGCTTGATCCGTCGCGTTCTGCCGTCCCTGCTCACCGTCGGGTTCTCGTTCGTGGTCGTGATCGGCATTGGCCTTTTGCCAGCACGGACCTGGTTGGCCCAGCGTGAATCGATTGCTGACACCCAATCTCATCTGGATGCGCTCGAGACCGAGGTCGCCAAGCTTGAGGTCCAACTTCAGCTGCTGGAAACCGACTCAGAGGTCGAACGGGTAGCTCGACAGAACTTCGACTATGTGTATCCCGGTGAGGAGAGCTATCGAATCCTCCCGGCTCCCGCAGCCAGCGGCACGGATTAGCAGCCAGCGGCACGGATTAGCAGCCAGCGGCACGGATTAGCAGCCAGCGGCACGGATTGACAGCCAGCGGCACGGTAAATAGCCAGCCTTTTGCTACTGAATGTGAGGATCTGATCTGATCCGTGCCAGACTCGACGGATCGCTACACCGACCCGTTCCCCATGGAGGCAATTGTGGAGATAACCGTCGAGGTCAACGGAACGACCTACAGTCATGACGTTGAGCCAAGAACCTTGCTTGTTCATTACCTTCGAGAAACAGTCGGACTAACCGGGACGAACATTGGATGTGACACGTCGTCGTGTGGGGCCTGCACCATCCACGTCGACGGTGAGTCGGTGAAGAGTTGCACCATGCTGGCTGTGCAAGCTGATGGTGAGAAGATCACGACGATCGAGGGCCTAGCCGACGGTGAAACGATGGCCCCCATGCAGACTGCCTTTATGGAGTGTCATGCTCTGCAGTGCGGTTTTTGCACTCCGGGAATGGTGATGGCATCCATCTCCTTCCTGGACGAGAACCCGAATCCAACCGAGGCCGAGGTTCGAGAAGGGCTCGAAGGCAACCTGTGCCGATGTACCGGCTACCAGAACATTGTTTCTGCGGTTCTCTCTGTGGCCGGAGGTTCCAAATGATCCCCGTCGCCTTTGACTATGTACGAGTCGAGTCGGCCGATGAGGCACTGGCCCAACTGGTCGAACACGGTGATGAAGCCAAGCTCATGGCTGGGGGTCATTCACTGTTGCCAATGATGAAGTTCCGATTGGCGTACCCGTCTGTTGTTGTTGACATCGGGCGGCTGCATGACTTGTCCTACATCCGAGACCAGGGCGACCATGTCGCCATCGGTGCCCTTACCCGGCATCGCGCCATTGAGGTCAGTGACCTGGTTAAGGAACATGCGCCCTTGTTGGCTCACACCACTGGGCAAGTTGGGGACCCGCAGGTCCGTCACCGTGGCACTATTGGAGGCTCACTGGCTCACGCCGATGCCGCCGCGGATCATCCGTCGGCTCTGCTCGCCTTGAATGGGTCGGTTATCGTGAAGGGCCCAGACGGTGAGCGAGAAATTGCTGCGGTCGATCTGTTTACTGGCTTCTTGGAATCCAGTATTGAAGAAACCGAACTAATCACCGAGATCCGGATTCCCAAGTTCACGGGCAAGGGTTGGAGCTTCCAAAAGATGAACCGAAGGGCTCAAGATTGGGCCATCGTTGGCGCCTCGGTTCAAGTGGCTGCTTCGGGGCAACAGGGTGAGGCCGGTGTTCAGGTGTCGCTAATCAATATGCATTCGACCCCTATTCGGGCGACCGCCGTTGAGGAAGCGTTGGCTGGCGGGGCATCAGCTTCTGAAGCTGCTGAGTTGGCAGCGGAGGGAATGGAACCATCGAGTGATCTCAACGCCAGCGTTGAGTTTCGCCAACACCTTGCCCGAGTCTTGGTCGGTCGTGGACTAGCCGAGGCGGGAGTTAGCTAGCCGCCATGCGCGAGATCATGGGTGATCTGCAACGGTGGCGCCGCCAGGGCAAGAAGATTGCCGTCGCCCGCGTGGTCGACGTCGAAGGATCCGGACCGCGCCTGCCTGGTGCGGCCATGGCCGTGAACGAAGACGGTGATGTCGCAGGTTCGGTTAGTGGCGGTTGTGTGGAGGGAGCCGTTGTTGTCGAAGCCCTGCAATGCATCGATGACCATTCACGCAAGATGGTGACTTTTGGTTACAGCGACGACGAAGCGTTCGCCGTGGGGTTGACCTGTGGTGGAACTATTCACCTCTTTCTTGAACCGCTGGACTGGTAGCCGTGCCCGAACTATTTGATGAGCTTGCTGCCGCGATCAAGGCCGAGCATCCTGTCGCCTTGGCCACCATTGTTCGAGGCCAAGACTCGGGGGCAAAACTCCTGGTCAAGGGGGACGGAACCGTGTTGGGCTCGTTGGGTAACCCCGATCTTGACCGAGTGGTAGTCCGAGACACGATTGGTGAGCTGGCAGCAGGCACTTCGGGAATTCGTCACTATGGCGAACACGGCGAAGCCCGCCAGGACGTCCTCGACATTTTCATCGAAAGTTATGCCCGTCCCCCCATCATGCTGATCTTCGGTGCGGTTGATTTCACCGCATCACTCTGCCGAGTGGCCAAGGTGCTTGGCTATCGGGTGACGGTGTGTGACGCTCGGCCAGTCTTTGCTACCCACCAAAGGTTTCCTGCGGCTGATGAGGTTGTTGTCGATTGGCCCCACCGGCTTCTGGCCAAGGTCGGCCCAGATCTCGGTCAACGAGACGCGGTTTGTGTCCTCACCCATGACCCGAAGTTTGATGTACCTGCGGTGATTGCCGCCTTGAAGACCAAAGTTGGCTATCTGGGGGCAATGGGTTCACGCCGAACAACCGATGACCGAAACCGGCGATTGCTGGATGAAGGCGTTTCTCCAGAGCAACTGGACCGCATGATGGGGCCAATTGGTCTTGACCTTGGGGCTCGAACTCCCGAAGAAACTGCCATCTCCATCTGTGCAGAGATCATTGCCTTGCGGTCGGGTCGAATCGCCCCGTCATTGCGTGATGCGCAAGGCGACATCCACCGACCTTCCTGAGCCGACAGAACTCCAAGGAAGCTCACAAGCAAGCCGACCGGACAAGGCGGCATAGGTACTAGGCCCTAGAAGCGGGCAACAGGCTTGATTCTGAGGCCCGAAGGCCGATGGGTTGAGGTGACATCGGAGTCTGGCCGGGTGCGGCCTGTTCTTGTATGGCGTCGCCTCCGTCTTGGTCAGAAAGTGAGCTTGGCGGTGATGGCTTCCTGCCTGCCCTTGGTGCTACTTGGCGTCCAGGTGGCAAATGTCGCGTCCGGAATGGTTCAACGCCAGATGCTCGGCAACGTTGCCCTCGCCGGGCAAGTCGAGGCTGATCGGATCGAGAGTTCCGTTGATGGGGCAATCGACCGGATTCGAACCATCGAAGATGACCCGGTGTTCATCCAATGGATCTCCAACCTGAGTTCGTTGGAAACCGGCGCTGGAGTGACTGCAGTCCGCCTCGACGAATTCATGGACGCCTCCTTCTCTCGTCTGCAAGGCGACGGGCTACTTGGAGTGCAACTTCGTGTCAGCGGTGAAACAGCAAGTGGTTTTGTTGGCGGAGATCTTCAGCCAGAGGCTGACGCGGTACGCCTAGAAATTGGTACTGCTGACGTGCTGGTCGGCGACGTTTTCCTTCACCACGGTGAACCTCATGTCGGCATTGTGCGTCGAGTCCGCTCCGGACCATCTGGGGTTGCGATGTGGCTGGTGACCGAATGGGATCTCAATGTCCTGCTTGAGGGTCACGTCGACCTGTCTGAGACGCTTGAGACCGATACTCGAACCGTGGTGCTTCAGCCGGTTTCGGCTGGTGAGTACGAAGTCATCTTGCGTAGCGACAGTCCAATTGTTGGCAGTTCCTTCAACCTGCAAACTAACCCCAATCCGTTCGAGCCTTCGCCGGTCCTGGAGACAACCGACCAGTTTGGGGTCGAGGTTGTTCAGGCCGCGGCCCGAATCGAGGGGGATCCCGGCTGGATCGTGGTTATCGAGGTCGATCAGGACGGTTTGTACCGAAGGCTAAATAGCGTGCGAATGTCGATCATTGGTGTCTTCGTTGCCGCTGGTGCCGTCATCTTGATGGTGGTCGCCATTGCCTTCCGTGGCTTCGCTCGCAGGCTTGGTCGCATGACCGTGTTGGCCGAGGCGGTTGCCAGCGGCGACCTGACGGTGCGAACTGATGACCATCGGCTGGATGAGCTGGGTCGGCTGTCTCTGGCTTTTGATGAGATGACTAGAGCTCTGGCCGAAGACATTGCCCGAAGAGAACGGATGGAGGCCCAACTGGCCTATCAAGCCACTCATGACAGTCTCACCGGCCTGCCCAATCGGCATCAGCTGGTCACTGAACTTGATGAGCTGTTATTGGAGACTGATGAGCAGCTCAGTGTCTTGTTTGTCGACTTGGACGGGTTCAAGTCGGTCAACGATCGCTATGGCCATGGGGCAGGTGACGACCTTTTGGTACGAGTCGCTGAGCGGCTTCGAGACGTGCTTCGGCCCGTCGACTTCTTAGCCAGGCTTGGCGGTGACGAGTTTGTGATTGTTCTGCGAGGTCTCGGGGCAACTGACGCGGAACGACTGGCTACTCGGGTGGTGTCGGTTCTAGAAATGCCGTTTATTGCTGGCGGTGTTGAGGTCCAGATCAGTGCCTCCATTGGCGTGGCGTCTGGAAGCAACGACAGCTCATCAGAACGGTTGATTCGTCAAGCCGACGTTGCCATGTATCGGGCCAAGGCCATGGGCAAAGGCCAAGCCGTACGGGTGACCCGCGACAGTCTGGCTGAGGCAGACGCAAGGATCTCCGTTGTTACCGAGATGCGCGATGCCATTGACAATGACGAGCTTGAACTCTTGATGTGGCCGATGGCCGATCTGAAGACGGGGAGAATCACCGGTGTTGAGACCACGGTCCGTTGGGCCAGCCCGACTCGTGGACTGGTTCTTCCTGCGGAGTTCTTGCCTCTGGCCAGCGAGGCCGGACTGGCGACCAGAATTGATGAATGGGTCATCTCCCAGAGCGTGCACCATCTTGCCTCTTGGCGTGACGAGGGGATTGAGATTGAGGACTTGGAGGTTGCGGTAAACCTGACCCCGGAAATGTTCCTGGACCCTCGTTCTCGCCAGCTCATCTCATCTGAGCTTGGACGTCACCGTCTGCGAGCCTCGAACCTTCGCATCGAGGTGCCCGAATCTGTCCTGCGTGGTGATGGCGAGATGTTGAAGGAAACGTTCGCTACCTACCGGGCCGTCGGCATGGCTGTCACCCTGGACCGGTTCGGGTCGGACTATTCCAACCTTGATCGTCTCACTCGGTTTGCCATTGACGCCGTCAAGATCGACCTGGCTTTGATTTCTGATCTCGGGAACCGCTTGTCCAGCCGTGCCCTGGTTGGTTCACTCATAACGCTGGCCTTCACCGCAGGATCGCGGGTCTATGCCGCTGGCGTTGACAATGAGCTGCTTCGTGACCAGTTGTTGGAGCTTGGTTGTCAGACTGGTCAGGGGCTCTGGCTCTCCGGAGCGGTCAACGCGGATGACTTCGCTGAGCTTTTGCGGGCACGCGATTTCATCGAGATCGACTGAGTCAGTGGCCGGCCGCTAGCTTGGCCAGGTGAGTATTGCCGGAGTTGTCCTTGCCGCTGGGGCTGGGTCCCGATTTGAGGGGTCCAGTCACAAACTGTTGGCCGATTTTCGCGGCCAGCCAGTGGTGGTCCATGCCATCAAGGCAGCGCTTGGGGCTGGCTTCAATCAGCTCTATGTCATAAGCGGAGCGGTGGATCTAGAAACGGAACTGGCCGAATGGCTTGATGCTGAGTCCGATCAGATCACCTGGGTCGAGTCTCCTGATTGGAAGCTGGGCCAGGCCCACAGCCTGCAGGCAGCGGTGGCCGCAATCAAGGCCGATGGTCATGGATCCTTTGTCGTTGGGTTGGGTGACCAGCCAATGGTCCCAACCTCGGCATGGCGCTCGGTTGGTGCATCCCGAGGGGCGGTCACGGTTGCTGAATTTGATGGTAAGCGTCGACCCCCGGTCAAGCTGGAGCAAGAAGTCTGGGGGCTGCTTCCGGTAGATGGCGATTTAGGGGCACGGGAGCTGATTCGAAGTCATCCCGAGCTGGTTTCTGCGGTACCGTGTGACGGGAACGCAGCCGATATTGATACCAAGAGGGATCTGAAACGATGGAGCTAACCAACGAGTTCGTTGTCGAACGGCCAATCGATGAAACCTGGAAGATCATCAATGATCTTGAGTTTATCGCTCCCTGCATGCCGGGCGCCCAGCTGACGGAGATCGAGGGTGATGAATACCGTGGTCTGGTCAAGATCAAGGTCGGCCCAATCTCCGCCAAATACAAGGGCAAGGCTTCCTTCATCAGCCAGGACGAAGTGGCCAAGGTTTCCAAGCTGAGTGCGGAGGGTCGCGACCCTCGCAACGGCAACGCCAATGCGGTCATCACCGCCACCATGTCCGAGGTTCCCACCGGCACCCTCGTGGTGATTCATACTGACCTTGCGCTGGTTGGCAAGGTTGCGAGCTTTGGTCGAGGAGCCATCGAAGATGTTTCCAAGAAGCTGCTGACCATGTTCAGCGACAATCTGCGTGACAAGCTGGCCGAGACCGATGCTGGCGGTAGTTCCGACAGTGACTCTAAGCCAGCTGCTGATGCGGCTGCCACGGTTTCGGGAGTTGCCGCTGCTGCTGCTGGTGTTAGCGACTCAGCTTCGAGTGACGCTACCTCTTCTGGTTCAGAGGGATCTGACTCGGGTTCGACCAAGACCGAAGAACCGAAGGTTCGCAAGATCAACTCCG
>JAJRQY010000029.1 GCA_024280015.1 Actinomycetes bacterium | reverse complement strand
CCGATCCGGTGGTGTTGGAGAGGCGCTCATTGCTGAGCTGGTGGAAGAAGGGTTCAACGGTTTGATCAAGCGCGTCGCTGGTGCTGACTCACTCATTCCCTTGGGTGAGGCGGCGGATCTGGTGCTCGTTTCCGAAGAGCAGATTGCGGTGGCCGCCCGCTCTTGTCTGGCCTAGGCCAACGCCCCAACGGAGACGCCTGGCTACCTAGTCCAGCAGCCCAGCCATGGAGCAGAAGTTCTTAATCATCTGCTCGCCGGCTGGGTGCTCGTCGGTCCAATACTCGGGGTGGAACTGGGTTCCGACGATGCAGCGATCGTCGTTGCTCATGATCTGGATGGGGGAGGTAGCGGTACTTCCCAGGGCCACGAAACCCTCGGGCAGGGATTTGATCTCCCAGGCATGGGCGTGTCGCATGACCGGGTGTTCCTGAAGTCCGGTCAGAAGGGGGTGCGCGTGCTCGGCCTGAGGGACGAGGTCGACTGGTTGGTAGCCGAACTCGGTCGCCCATCCAGGCGCGTAGTCCGGGAATGGGTCTTCTTCGCCGGCCGGGATCTTGGCGATCCGTTCGATGGGAACCCCAAGTGTTTCTGCGATCAGCTGATGCCCTCCGCAGAACCCGAAGATTGGAACGTCTCCGTCGCGGATGATCGACCGTAGCCCCTCCTGGAGTCTCGGATCATAGATGTCGGCATCGGTTCCATTGCCGCTGATGAACACTGCCTTGATGTCGAATTCGTTGATGAGATCAGGCGACACATCGTGATAGCGCTGGAGTAAGCAGATCTGTCCAGTCATATCCTGGAGCCGGTAACTGATTCGTGCTCGTGCGGCCAAGATCATCTGGCCGAACGAGGCCTCATATCCCGAAGCGTGTTCAATATCGACAAAGAGGATCACCATGGCAGCCTACCGACATCGCCAGATCCGGTAGGTGAATCGAGGAGCCAGGTTCACTGTTGGATGCAGAATGAGGCATGCTATTGCTCATGTCTGAACCGTCGTTCGAGAAGCCATCAGAGCTGGTCCAGCCCCGTGGTTCGTTTCCCCATGTCCGAGTGGCCAATGGGTTTGCTTTCGTCTCTGGCACCAGTTCTCGTCGGGCCGATGGCAGCTTTGCTGGAGCTGAGGCCGACGAGATGGGGACCGTGTCGCTGGACATGGCGACCCAGGCGCGGGCAGTTCTGGACAATATCGAGACGATCTTGAATACCATTGGCCTGGATCGAAGTGATCTGGTTGATGTTGGTGTGTTCCTGGTCAACATGAATGACTTCGGTCCCTACAACGCCGAGTGGGCCACGTTCTTTAGTAGCGAAGCTCTACACGGTGGCATGGCGCCAGCACGGACAACCGTTGCCGTGCATCAGCTACCACACCCTCACATCCTGCTGGAAATGAAGGCCACCGCTGTCCTGCGGGCCAACCCAGTTTGATGGTGCGGTCCAATGAGGCGCCCAACGTGGCAGCGTCGTCCGGCAGGGCGCCGCGGATTGATATCCACTCCCACTTCTATCCCAAGTTGTCTCGCCAACAGGGTGAGGTCCTCGGGTTGGATGAAGCTCCATGGCTTCGAGATGATGGTGACGGTACGGGTTTCATGATGTCGGGCGACAACGAATACCGACCAGTCCAAGCCCCGCTCTGGAGCGCCGAAGCTCGCTTAGGTGAAATGGATGCCACCGGGGTCACCGTCCAGGTCATGTCGGCCACGCCAATGCTGTTCTCCTATGCCGGGGAATCAAAGGTGGTTGCCCGCTGGGCCGCCATGATCAATGACCTGGCTTTGGAGATGTGTTCGGTCGACCCAGAGCGCCTGAAGTCCCTGTGTCAGGTTCCGTTGCAAGATGTCGACCTGGCTTGTGAGGAAGTCTCCCGGGCCGTCGAATCTGGCCATGTGGGTGTACACATTGGGAACCATGTGCAGGGTCGCAACCTGGAAGACCCCGACCTGGTTCGCTTTCTTCACCATTGCGCCGATGAAGGCATCCCGGTTCTGGTTCATCCCTGGGATGTCATGGCTCCAGAACGCATGTCCAAGTACATGCTGAGCTGGCTGGTAGGCATGCCAGCGGAAACCCATCTGGCTTTGCTGTCGCTGATTCTGTCTGGCGCGTTCGAGCGATTGCCCGACCACCTGAAAATCTGTTTCTGTCATGGTGGTGGTAACTTTGCTGCCCAAATCGGTCGTGTTGACAATGCGTGGCATCGGCGGGACATCATCCGAGCGGACTGCCCCAACCCTCCGTCGTCCTATGTCAATCGCTTCAGTGTTGACTCCGCGGTGTTTGGTGATGATGCCCTGCGGCTTCAGGTGGCCATCATGGGCGAGGACCGGATTCTGATGGGATCGGACTATCCATTCCCGCTGGGCGAGATCGAGCCGGGCAAGCTGATCGACGAATCGACTCATCTCAGCGAGTCGGCCAAGACGAAACTGCTCCACGACAATGCCGAGACCTTCTTCGGCCTTGATCAAATGAAACCATGACAGGATCTACTGGATGACAGGATTCGAGAAATGACAGGATTCGAGAAATGACAGAGTTCACTACCGATGCGTCTTTCGCCTCCGAGCTAGATGCTGCTGACCCGCTAGCCGCTATCCGGTCGGAGTTCGTGATCCCAACCGGGGAGAATGGTGAGGAGTCCATCTACCTGGTTGGCAACTCGCTGGGGGCCATGAGCAAGCTGGCCCGCGAGTACATCGATATCGAGTTGGACCGTTGGGCCACGCTAGGAGTTGAGGGCCATTTTGAAGGTGACACGGCTTGGTCGCGCTATCAGGACTTGATGGTTGATCAGATGGCCGCCGTTGTCGGTGCCAATGCTGATGAGGTGGTTCTCATGAACTCCCTCACGGTGAATCTTCACATGATGATGATCAGCTTCTATCAACCAACGCCGCAACGTCACAAGATCTTGATCGAAGCTCACGCCTTCCCGTCTGATCACTTTGCTGTCGAATCACAGATTCACCAGCGTGGTTTTGACCCGGCGAACTCCATGGTGGTGGTGAGTCCTCGAGAAGGAGAGGACACTCTCAATCAGCAAGGCATCCTGGATGCCATCGCCGAAGCGGGTTCCGAGCTGGCGCTGGTGTTGCTGCCCGGTGTCCAGTACTACACCGGGCAGGTGATGGACATGCCCGCCATTACCCGGGCTGGTCATGACGTCGGGGCCTTGGTTGGGTTTGACCTGGCCCATGTGGTCGGCAATATCCCGGTCCAGCTGCACGATTGGGATATTGATTTCGCTGCCTGGTGCACCTACAAGTACCTGAATTCCGGCCCGGGTGGAATTGGCGGCGTTTTCGTCAACCGTCGTCACGTGAATGATCAGAGCTTGCCTAAGTTGATCGGCTGGTGGGGGACCAATAAGTCGACTCGTTTTGAGATGACCACTGAATTCGATGCCATCGAGACGGCTGAGTCGTGGCAGGTGTCGTGTACCTCGGTGCTGTCCAAGGTCCCGCTTCGGGCCTCATTGGACATTGTTGACAAGGCCGGTGGCATCCAGGCCATGCGGGCTAAGTCGGAGTTGCAGATTCAGTACATGGACTTCTTGTTGGAGGCGTTTCTCGGGGACAAGATTCAGAACCTGACTCCGAAGCCGCTGGCCGAACGTGGCTGTCAGTTTGCTCTACGGGTGGCTGACCCAGCGATCAACGGCCAGGATGTGTTCGAGGAGTTGCGGGCGCAAGGAGTGTCGCTGGACTGGCGCTACCCCGATGTGATCCGAGTAGCCCCGGTGCCGCTCTATAACTCCTTCACCGACATCTACCGCTTTGTCCAGATTCTCAAAGGGATTATGGACAACCCCTAATCAGCTGATCGCGGTGGCGCTGACGGTTCCCCCGGGGCCAGTGGCTTCGAGCCGAACCTCGTCTCCCGGAGCGAGACAAAGGAGCTGATCAGATCCGGGCTCATTGGAGAACGTTTCGGTGGCAGTGATGATTTGCACCGAGGTTGCCTCCCGGACCAACCAGACTGCCCGACGTCCGACTTGTCCTGGCTCGATGCAAGTCAGCACGATCCCGACGGGGTCACCGATGCTGAATCGTTCAATGATTGGAGGGGGCTCAGCCGGCGTTGGTGACGAGGTGGATGAGGTCGACGGTGATGTTTCCTCGGTGTCTTGGCTGGTTGGGGGTGGTGCGGTTGGTGTTACTGGTTCTGCTTCCGGTTTTGAAGTCGTGGGTTGGATGGTGGTTGTGGAGGGTGTCGTCGTAGTCGACTGCGAGGTTGTGGACTGCTTGGGAGCGGAAGTCTCCGGAGCAGAAGTACGGATCGCAACGGTTTCCACCTCTTCCAGCGCTTGATCCCTCAGCAAGGACAGAGCAGCGAAGGCCACGACGGTCGCGGCAGCAAAAGCGACTACCTGACGGACCCGGCGCTGTCGATTGCTTGGCTGCGCCTTGCAGTCGGAATCGGAATCGGAAATGGCTTCTGGGCCGAGAGTGGCGTTGGTGGTCGTAGGTGCGGGGGACGTAACAGGTGAGGAAGTCGTTGAGGCACTAGGCAGCGGTTGGTTCGGGATGACCGTGGCTTGCACCGGGACACCAGCGGCGGACAACGCAGAAGCAGTCTTGGCTCGAAGAGCAAGGGGGGCGATGGCAATCGGGATGGCGCCAAAGAGCTTTTGAGGGTCGACGGCGGCGGCCCTTTCTGCAGCGCAGACCTCGCACTTCTTGGCATGCTTGTTGACCTTGCGGTTTGTGGTCGAATCAAAGGCAAGATCAGAAACCATGGTTTGAAGCTCAGCGCAACGGGGGTTGCCGCCGCGCCAGACCAACAAATTGGACACAGCGTCACCGAGCTTGTTGCGAAGTCGGAACAGTAACTGGTGTGCGTTGTTGAACTCGATTCCAAGTTCGTGAGCGATCTCGGTTGTGCTGAGCTGATGTCGTAGGGTCAGATCAAGCAGACTGGCATCACGCTCTCCCAGCACCGAGGTCACCGACCACAGAAGCTCCTGGCGATCCCGTGCTTAGCTGATCGCTGCGGTATCGGTTGGGCGGTTTGAGCCGAGGAGATCGTCATGTTCTTGTCGATCGTGGATCCCGGTCATGACCTCGGCCTCCATTGGCTGAGATCTCTGTTCCTTCTTGAGACGATTGAGTGCCCGGTTGCGTGCGATCCGTAGCGCCCATCCGCCAAATGCATCGCGGTTGTCCAGGCTTGAGATCTGTTGCCAGATGACCAAGAAGACATCTTGAGTAACCTCGGCTGCGGACTCGTCGTCGCGGGTGATGTTTCGGGCAACATCGAATACTCGGTCGAACCAGCGATCGAAGAGCTCGGCATAGGCAGCTTGGTCTTGGCCTTGTACGGCCAAGACCAACTGACCGTCGGATCGGTTGTGTTCAGGTGGGGTTGGACGGGTCACGGTCCTGAGACAGTACCGCACATACCGGAACTGCCCCGTTGAGGGTGAGGGTGCTGGGGAGCTGGACCAATCACAGGATGACGACCATCGTTCCGAGTGGGAGGTCATTCGCCAGCATGCTGATGATCTCGTTCGGCAAACGTATACATCCGCTAGAAACGGCCTGACCGATGGAAGTGGGGTCATTCGTACCGTGGATTCCGATCTGGCCATTGCCGCCAGCAAATTCGCTCAGGGTCTCGGAGTAGGCCGACAACCCAATGGCAAAGGGCCCGTTTGCACCCTCGTCGTTGGTGGTGTCGATCTTGTCGGTAATAAAGAAGGTGCCCGTTGGTGTCGGGTTCTCCTCAGAACCAATGGCAACGGTTTGTATCGTGGTCTGCACCCCAGAATCAATAATGGTGAGCTGCCGTTGTTGCAGATCGACCTGGACAATGACGTCAAGGCGTTCGATCGTGACGTCTTGGGCTCGAACCCACCCAAACGATTCGTTCGGACGCTGAGGCAGACGGACCTCAACCCAATCGCCGGACAGCTGCTCAACTAGCAAAACCCTGGCCGATCCAAATTCGGTCGACTGTTCCATATAGAGGAGCGGCTCTTCACTGTCGGTCTGGCTAAAGACCGGCAGGCTCTCAACCATGGAGATTGCTCGGAACGACTGCATGGGGAGCGCCGGGGTTTCGGTCTCCACAATCTCGGTTTGGATGGGAGCCAGGATGGTGATTGGTTCTTGGGTTAGCTCGGGACGGGCGGGCCCAGAGCAAGCGCCGAGAACGAGGACGGCTAGTCCTGCTGTTGCTAGCACTCCGGCTCGGCCGAGTCGCTTGTTGCTCATCGATAGGGTGGTTTCGGTGCTTGTGGTTTCGGTGCTTGTGGTTTCGGTGTCTGTGTTGATTTCTTGGCTGAACATGGTTCCCTCACTTGTCTGACGGCCGGCATCTCCGGCTCGTTCACTAGTCCCGACCAACGAAGGATCTGTTCCTTACGGTTTTCTAGAAGAAAATCTCGCCTTCAACTGTTCGGCCAATCGATTGGCCCAAGAATGAGAGAAGCGGCGGGCCTAGGGCCCGCCGCTCGGCTTCATTCCATTGTCAGTCAAAGGACAGTTCTACCTCCCTTCGTTCGGCTACCCGGTGAAGTTCGGGTCGCCGGGAACCGGCGTGTCGATGTCGACACCGGGGCCCTCAGGGTCGATCTCTGGGCATTCGGGGACTTCGTCCAGTTGGGGGCAATCCTCAGGGTGCTCGGGATCCTCGGGCACGGTAGTGCCGGTATCGCAGGGATTGGTGCCGTCGTCATCGAGGCCACAGTCGACCAGGTCGTCGGGTCCTTCGAATCCGGGGTTGACGGTTGGGTCCGGGCCGTTGCAGTCTTGGATGTTGGGGTTGCATACACCGAGGTCGTCGGGTCCTTCGAAATCTGGGTTTACGACTGGCGGCAGGGGTGGTGGCGGCTGTACTGGCCCGGGCACGAGAACAAGGGTCTCGCCCGGCTCGAAGGCTGGTGTCTCGGCCGAGGCGGTCAAGGATGTGAATCCAAGTCCGGTCAGGCTGAGGCTGAAGACTGCGAGTGCTCGGGCAATGGTTGCTGGCTTGAACTTGTTTGTGGTGATGGTTGTGTTGGTCTTGTGATTGTTGGCTTTGCCTGTGCTGGTCATTGGTCTTTCCCTCCAAAGGTCGAGCACCTGGTCGATCCGGGTGCTTCATCAGTCCTGACCACCGGTCTCAAGATCTCTTACATGTTTTCGAGAAGAATCTTCTTTGGTGTGCTTCGGTCAAGTCAGTCTTAAGAACGCCAACCGACCGGCACGGTTCCTCTGCGGGCTAGGTGACCAGATGGACTTGATGAGGCAGGTTCAGTCGGTCTCGGACCTTGATTCTGTTGCCAGCTATGGATGTGGATTTGCCGTCCCCGCGGCTCGTTGAGCAGGTAAGCACTGCTTAGGCGCGCACTGGTATCTGAGGACTGTCTCGACGTGACTGGGCTGGCTTGCCCGAACGAAATGTGATCAGGATGAGGATGGCGGTGACCAGGGGAGCAGCAAAGACCAAGACGGCGGAAAGACTCCATGGGATGATCAGATGGGGTACCGATTCGTCCCCTCTGGTCACCACCCAGAACAGGAGAACTCCCAGAGTGCAGCCGATGGCCGATCCCAGTCCAATGCTGACCAAGGACTGCAAGGCCGGGATCCTTCGGCGGATGGAGGGGGCGGCCCCTCCAGCAATCATGGAAGAGAATGCCCCATCTTGTTCCGAAAGAGCGACAACGGCGGCGGAATAGCCAAGCAAGATCATGAGACCACCCGCGACCAGAGCAATGAGTCTGAGGTGGCCTGGTCTGAAGTCGTTTGTTCGCCAAGACGGAACGCCGATTGTGGGTCCGTCGGAAAGGCTCCCCAGAGTCAGGGACTGGAACTGCGAACGGTCCATTGACTGTCCGAGGACGGCAACGAATGAGGACGATGGGGGACTTGAACCGGTTGCTTGTGCTGTCGCTGATGAGGCAAATGCTGCGGGCAGTGGCGTCCCGTAGCCGCGCCCATCTTCAAGTCGGTAGGTCGGTGAGGTTCTCTCATCCGTGGATGAGAGCGAGATGGTCTTCAGGACCTGGCTATTGAGTAGGACAGCTCCGCTTTCTGCCGCCTCAACTGCGGCGGGGGCAACCCAAATGCGCCAACAAGTTCGTCGTTCAGAACCAACCCAATGATGGACCCCTGGACTCGACGGTCATCGTAGTCCCAGGCCTGCCATATCTGGAAGGATTGGACCTCGATGAGATTGTCAACCTGGAGACCATTGTCTTGCAGGTCCTGAAGAACCTGGGCTGACTCGATCCCTGATGGGGTGTAGGTCTGGATGACAATGAGGTTGGTGGTTTCCAGTTCATCAACCAGGAATAGGTCGGACTTGATCCCGGCCATGGACATGGTTGCGAGTGCCGACATCGACACGACGGCGCCAATCGTCTTGGTCAGCCTGGCATCTGTGCGGGATAGGTCCCGCAATCCGAAGCGCCACCAGAACGGACCAGTCTGGCTGCCACCGATGAGTGGACGAAGAAGACGCGGAGCTAGGGCTGCCACTGACCAGACAATGCTGATGGTTGCGCCCACTAAGCCAAACCAAGGGAGGGCGCTGGATGCGTTGGCGAAGGTAGCTAGCGAGATCACCAGCACGATCGCCGATCCAAGTAAGACTGGGACTGACGAGTCGGCAAATCGGCTCAGGCCGGACTCTGATTGGTGTCCGGGAATTGGCGGGCCAACAGGCACAGAACGGGTCGGTCCAACCTGGTGGCTCCGCAAGGTTGGGGCCGAGCCGGTACGAACCGCGGTGCGCACCCCGAGCAAGGCGGAGATAGTTGGCAAGGCTGGAGCCAGGATCAGGGCTCTGGGTTGGATGCCGAGATCGGGGGCGAACTGGGTTAAGGCCCAGACCGAAGCAGTCAGTCCGATGAGTGCGCCAGCCAGAATCCCAATCATGGTGAGGGTGTAGGCCTCGATCAGGAGGTAGGAAACAAGATTGGAACGGCTGGCTCCCATCGAGCGTAGGAGCCCAAGAATGCTGGTTCGTTTTCGTGCGGTGGTTGCGAAGACCCCAGCGGTAGCGAGGTGGATGATCATGGCCAGAAGAGCAACAGCAATGACGGAAGCCGGACTGATGAAGAGGACGACCAGGCCAAGGACCAAGGTTCCCTCACCAGGAACCTCGGCCATGACCTGACTCAAGGTGAACCCGAGCCCGGCGCTAGCTAAGGCAACGGGTCCGGCGACCGCCATGATGGCTCCTGTCGTCAGCCTGCGATCCTTGGTCAGTTGGCGAGTGGCAAGACGACGCAGGGTTGGGGTCCCGATCACGAAACAACACCCTTGAGCGTGATGTTGCTGATTCCTCGGGTTGATTCGGATTGCATCCTGCCGTCTGCCAGGTGGATAACCCGATCTGCCCAGGCGGCAACTCCTGCGGCGTGGGTGACGAGCAGTACCGAGGCTCCTTGTTCGCACCGAAGGTGAAGTAGTCGGGTGATGACTTCTGCGGTGAGTTCATCCAACGCTGCTGTTGGCTCGTCGGCCAGGAGAAGCGACTTGTTTCCAACAAGGGCCCGAGCTACTGCCACCCTCTGGCGTTCGCCGCCCGACAGTTCTTCTGGTGGGGCGGCATAGCGGTTTCCCAGGTCAACGGAGTGCAAGGCTTCACGTGCCTGCTCCATCGCTTGGTTGGCCCGGAGGCCAGCGAGCTCGAGAGCCAGGGCAATGTTCTCGGCTGCCGTGAGGGTTGGGAGAAGATTGTCGGTCTGGAATACCAGGCCGACATGATCGCGCCGCAGTTGGGCCAGTTGGTTTTCGGAGAGCCCATCGAGGCTTGTCCCACAAACTCCGATGCCGCCCTCGGTCGCTCGTTGTAGGCCAGCAGCCAGGTTGATGAGGCTTGACTTTCCGGCGCCGGAGCGTCCGGTAACGGCCACCATCTCGCCGGGCTCGATCGTCAGGGAGAGGGAGCGCACACAGCTAACGTCTCCGATCTGAAGACTTACCGCAGACATCTCAAGGGTTGG
>JAJRQY010000028.1 GCA_024280015.1 Actinomycetes bacterium | reverse complement strand
GACCTTGCCCTCCACGGAGGCGAAACGGCCAGTGGCCAACGCCCGCGGCACCGCTTCGGCAACCATGCCTGGTGACAGATCACTCAGTGTCAGATCAAGGCCAGAGGGTAAGGTCGGGGCAAGTGCACCCCACAACCAGGCCGGCCCGCAGCCAACGTCGAGGATCGAACTATCAGCCGTCCAGTCCACGAGACCACCAAGCCATTGGAAGACGGTGGTGCCTGATGTTCCGTACTTCTCGTGCAGGTTGGCCCGCTTGCCCAGATTGGACGAGTCCTTGTATTGCCTTGCTCGGAGGTACTCCGGATCATGGGCCTTCATTGACATTGGCGACCGCCGTTCAGTTCAATTCACGAAAACCTTCGGGACCCGCCATATCGGGGCCGAGGTAGCAAACGTTAGCCGAACACGAGATTGAACGCCCCGTAGGCCACGCCACCAAAGACGGCAACGGCACCAAGGGCGAGCTTCAACTCAATGCCAGAAAAACCTCGATCACCACCCCACTTGGGAGCCGTCCGAGCAGGCAACGGGGCTGGCGCAAACCAGCCAGTGTTGGCCTTCCTGCTTGATCGATTTGGGGCGAAGAGACCAGCGCCAAAGGGTGCTGGTGCGTCATCGTCCTCAGAAATGGGCGTGAACACCTCTCTCCATCGGCCTTTGGTACCCAAAGTCAAGTCGACGTAATTCAAGTCGCCGGCAGACAAGCCGATCATCCACATGTGGTTCTAGTAGCAGGCGGCAAAACGGTGACTCCCGAGGTCACCCGAACACGGCAGATTGACCTGATTCAGGCTCTGCGCGCCATAGCCGCCCTGATGGTTGCCGCCTTCCACCTCCAAGCCGCAGCCATCGACCGGACAGACTACGACGGAGTCTTTCGACTCTTTGCTCACGGCGAGGCTGGTGTCGACTTGTTCTTCGTGATCAGCGGATTCATCATCTACTACACCGCCCAAAATCGCCGCGGACTGACCGCCACCGAATTCGTCCGAGCCAGATTCTGGCGGGTCTACCCACCCTACTGGGGAGTGCTCCTCCTCTATCTCGCCCTGGCCGGGATCGCCGCTCTCAAGCCCGGACTCGTCAGCTTCTCCTTCGTTGTCACCCCAAGATCACTACTCAACTCGGCCTTTCTATTGCCTCAGCCCGATCAAATCCTGACCGTGGCCTGGACGCTGGCAGTTGAAGTCCTGTTCTACCTGCTCTTCGGACTGACCTTCTTTCGCTTCGGCAAGAGAGGGTTCTTTGCTGCCATGATCGCTTGGGCGTTGGCAGCGCAGGTCATTGTCCACTCATCGGGTCTTGAGCATCCACTCCTTGGGTTCGTGTTGTACCGCGGCGTTATCGAATTTCTCTTTGGCTCCATCGTTGCGGTCTTATTGCTTCGCGGCCAGATCCATCGGCCAAGACTCGCTCTAGCCATTGGGCTTGTTGGGTTTTCTGTTTGGCTACTCGGAGGCTACGAAAACCTTGGGTTAGACGTCGGCCGAGAGTGGGGCGCCGGGATTCCAGCGGCATTGATCTTGTACGGCATTGTCCGATCCTCAATCCGTCTACCAAGATGGATCTTGCTGCTCGGTGAAGCGTCCTACATCCTCTACCTGATCCACTTGCTGTGCTTCTCTATCTTTGGTCGTGTGCTTAGCGAAGTCGGGCTGGACATCTATTCATCCAGCACCGCAATGCTGGTCGCTCTGCTGACAACGACCGCACTCGCCTGCGGTGCCACCGTTGTCTTGGAACGCCCCTTCCATCGCTGGCACAAGGCGCGGCATAAGCGCCTGCGGCGCCATGTCGAGACGCAGGCGCAGGGCCAGCACAGCAGATCGCCCTCAACTAGCGGAGAACGAACCTACCTTCGCCAGTAGACGTGCTCCCAATCTTGGCCGCAGTATGGCCAGACTCGGCCAACGCAGCAAGCGCACGATCTGTCTCGCTGGGGTCAACACCAAAGATGAGACCACCGGACGTTTGAGCGTCAGCAATCAACAGCTGACGAGTCTCATCATGCTCACCAGCATCCAAGATCTTCTTGCCCCACTCAAGGTTGCGCTTGCTGCCACCGGGCATGATGCCGCTAATGGCCAGGTCAACCGCACCAGGGAGGAAGGGAACGGCTTCCCACTCAACGGTCACAACGACCTTTGACTCAATGGCCATTCGGCCCAGGTGGCCCAGCAGACCAAAACCGGTGACATCGGTACAACCGGTCGCACCAGCATCAAGAGCGACCTGAGAGGCAACATCATTCAGACGTGTCATCGAAGCAATGGCTGCGTCGGCCTGTTCAGCCGATGCCGCACCAGCCTTGATGGCCGTAGTCAGCACTCCAATACCCAGCGGCTTGGTCAGGATCAAGTCTTGGCCGGGCTTGAGCCCCGCATTGGTCAAGATCCGATCGGGATGAACCTCGCCGGTGACCGACAAGCCGTACTTGGGCTCGGGATCATCAATGGTGTGACCGCCAACAATGGCGAACCCACCAGCCGTTGCGACATCTTGACCGCCAGCCATCAGCTCACCGAGCATCTCGGTTGGCAACGCCTCGGTATTCCAGCCAACCAGGTTCAGGGCAAACAACGGACGCCCACCCATGGCATAAACATCAGAAACACTGTTGGCCGCAGCAACGCGGCCCCAGGTCCTGGCATCGTCAACCACCGGAGTGATGAAGTCGGCGGTTGACACAATTGCTCGATCATCATCGAGTTTCCATACCGCGGCATCATCGCCGGTTTCGGTTCCGACGAGCAAGGCATCGGGACGATCAGATTTCAATTGACGCACGACCTGCGCCAGCTCCCCCGGAGCGAGTTTGCAGCCTCAACCAGCTCCATGACTGAACTGGGTGAGACGAATCGAAATCTCCGCGTTTGGAGTGGTGGAATTCATACGGGTCCCCTTCGGAGTAATGATCAACCAGTGAATCTAGCGACCTATTCCCACAAGAGTGGACTGCCCACTTCTCCACCAGCGTGGACGAACCAATCCCCCACTAGCCTTGACCCATGCAACTCTCGGATTGGGCTCCAGCGGACACACTCCAACAATGGGTGACCGGGACCACCGACACCATGCTCCAACACGTGAGCGACTTCGAACCTGACGACGACCGCTGGCTCGGCCCCTACCTACCAATCGTGAATCCGCCGATCTGGGAAATTGGCCATGCAGCCTGGTTCGCCGAGTGGTTTGTTCTTCGTCAACTTCATGGCCGGGATCCGCTGCTCAAGGACGGCGACGCGCTCTATGACTCGGCCAAGGTTCCCCACATCACTCGCTGGCAACTGAACTTCCCCGACTCACAAACCACCAAGGATTATGTGCGGGCAGTCGCTGATGGCCTGGTCGAAGTACTGCAAGACAACGCGGGACTGGACTCGACCGACAACTTCGTGATGTACGCCATCACCCACTACGACGCCCACAACGAAGCCCTGACCTACACCCGACAAACCTTGGACTGGGGACCTCCGGTTTGGCCTGGTCAGCAATCACCCCAAGAGGGACTGCGGGTTGCCGGTGACCGCAAGGTCGATGGTGGCACCCTCTTACTTGGAGCGTCCCGAGAGCAGCCCCTCGTCATGGACAACGAACGATGGGCCCACAAGGTTGAGGTCGCCCCGTTTTCCATGGCCGCCGCTCCAGTCACCAACTCGGACTACTCCGCCTTCGTCCATGACGACGGGTACAGCAATCCGGCACTGTGGTCACCCGAGGGCTGGGCTTGGCGGGAAAGCGTGCACGCAACCCAACCCCTCTACTGGCGGGGCACCAAGGACGGCTGGGAACACAAACGCATGAACAAGTGGTGTCCGATCGTGGAACACCAGTACCACCCGATGGTCCATGTGTCTTGGTATGAGGCTGAGGCCTTCGCCACCTGGGCTGGCCGTCGTTTGCCAACCGAAGCCGAATGGGAGATGGCAGCAACCTCAGGCAAGGGCCAGCCGCGCCAACCATGGTTCCCTTGGGGCAATCGCGACGCCAAGCATGATGAGGCTGCGTTGCGAGCCGAAACAATCGGCACCGTCCCGGTCGGAGCAAAAAGTGACGGCGATGGACCATGGGGTCACCGCCAATTGATTGGCAATGTGTGGGAGTGGACGGCTAGCACCTTTGGGCCATACCCCCACTTCGAGCCGGACGCCTACCGCGACAATAGTGAACCATGGTTCGGCAGTCGCAAGGTTCTGCGAGGAGGATCTTGGGCTACCCAGAGCCGCTACGTTCGCTCAACCTTCCGCAACTACTTCACCCCTGATCGCCGCGATGTCATCGCCGGGTTCCGCACCTGCGCCGCTGACTAGAGCGCCGTCGCCCATGCTCAACATCGTCATTGCTGCACCGGTCCGGCCGGGTTCGACCTCGGGCAATGACGTCACGGCCAAACGCTGGGCTGGCCATCTGGCTGACCTTGGCCATCAGGTAGCGGTGATCGATGTCTCCCCCGACGGGGAGTTTCTGACTGACGAGCTGGCTCATGGTCAGCTCTTGATCGTGCTGCACGCACGCCGCTGCGCTCCTGTTGCCCGTTGGTGGCGTGCAAAAGGAGGCCCAGCACCCATGGTGGTGGCCCTAGCTGGGACCGATCTCTACCGAGACCTGCCTGATGACGTCGATGCCCGGTGGAGCATTGACGCTGCCGACGCTCTTGTTGTCCTGCAGGCAGCCGCCGTGGACCGATTAGCTAGTTTTGATCCATCACTGGCAGTCAAGACCACGGTCATTCATCAAGCGGTGCCCGGACCGCTGCCCGAACCCTTGAGTCCGAGCGACAAAGCCGAGCTGCGTCAGACCGAATTTCGAGTTGTCGTGCTCAGCCACCTACGCGAGGTCAAAGATCCCCTCATGTGTGCACGAGCAGCGCGGCTGCTGCCAGCAACCAGCTCTATTGCCGTCCATCATGTTGGGGCCGCCCATACACCCGAGTGGGAGCAGTTGGCGTTGGAAGAAACCAGTTCCAATCCGCGCTATTGGTGGCATGGGCCGCTTGACCGCTCCGATGCGTTGGAGTTACTAACAACGGCAACGGTTCTGGCCTGCACATCGCTGCTGGAGGGTGGCGCCAATGTGGTGACCGAAGCCATTGCGCTGGGCATCCCCGTGGTCGGCACCCAGATTGACGGCAACACCGGCCTGCTGGGAGCGAACTATCCGGGCTTGGTTCCCGTGCGGGACGATCAAGCCTTGGCCGACCTCTTCCTGCGCCTTGAGAGTCAACCAGCAACGTTGGCTGACCTCCAGCAACGAGTCGATGACCGGCTGGCCATCACCGACCCACAAACCGAGCAGGCATCCTGGGCTGACGTCCTGGCCAAGTTGTCGCTCTGACACCAGCGGGAATGGAGCGAGCTAGCGGATGCTGCGACGCACCGATGCCGAAGCAAGGTCAACGGCCACGGTGACGACCAACAGGGCCAAGATGGTGGCCACAATCCCCTGATAATCAAAGGCCGAGGTTTGCTCATCCAAGCGTCGTCCCAGGCCAGCGGCCCCAACGACCCCGACGATGACCGTTTCACGGATGGCGACCTCCCACCGGTACAAGCCGAGGGCGACAAAGCGGCCCGAAACTGCCGGGACGGTGGCAAAGACCAGGGCGCCAGGTTTCGTCGCTCCCGATGCTCGCAGGGCTTCTTCGGGGCCACGATCGATATTTTCCAGAACCTCGGCTTGCAGCCGGCCAAGCACACCGGCGTTGTAGATGGCCAGGGCAATGACCCCGGGCCACAGGCCGGGGAAGACAACGAAGACGACAATGAACGCCCAGACCGGAGGCGGTACCGAGCGACTGACCAGGAGGATGAAACGGATCAGGCCGCTCACTCCAGACCATGCGTAATGCCAGCCACTGGCCTTGGCGGTGTTTGACTCACTAGCAATCGGGTCGGGTCGGGCGGCCAAGAATGAGACCGCCGTGCCGATCAACCAGGCCAGTACCAACGCAAGCACAGCCAGCGCAATCGTGTCGATTGCATCAGAGATCAGTTGGGACCAGCCACCACTGCCGATCCTGGGCGGAAAGGCGTCGGCTGCTAGTTCGTTGCCAAGTGTTCGGGCCCGACGATTCCATAGGGTCGACAAGTCTAGGTCCAGCCACCAATAGGCCACCGGCACCATGATGGCCAAAAATAGTGCACTGCCACGGAGGAAGGGATCCTTACGTCGCGAGGTCCAAGCCTCATCGCCAGACATTCCCATTTCAACTGCTGCGGTGTTGCGACGGCGCCGGACGACGGTTGACCAGCGGTCGCCGATGCCGGACAAGATGATGAGAGCCCACAGCAGGGTCCACATCTCCTCATAGCGCAAGGACTGGAACGACAAGGCCAACTGGAATCCAATTCCGCCAGCACCAACAATGCCAAGGACCGCGGCGCTTCGGATACTGCACTCAAAGCGGTAGAAGGCGTAGGACAAAAGGTCTCCCATGGCCTGAGGGAATGTTCCGAACACCAGAGCCGTGACCCGTCCAGCTCCGCTGGCCCGAAAGCCAAGCTCCGCTGAGGTCGGGACCTCATCCAACAATTCGGAGAACACCTTGGCGGTAACCGCGCCAAAGGGGATGCCGATAGCCAGGATAGCCACCAGGGGGTTGAGGCCCAGAATGTTGACCAGCAGCAGGGCAAATACCACCTCGTGCATGGAACGAGGGATGGCGAAGGCCAGGCGACCCAATGCCCATCCGGTCCGCCCTCGAACGCTCAGTTGAGCGTGACTCGCCTGAGAACTGCCTTTGGCTGAAGCAGCCATCGGCGACCAGATTCGTTCGGTCAGCAGGACGCCACCCAACAGGCCGATGGCCAACGCCAAGGCAGTACCAAGCAAGGCAAAGGACAGGGTGACCGCGGCTTCGCGCAAGGTCAGGGCGAGAAAGTCACGACTCAGATCTGGGTGAATGGCGGCAACGAAGAAGTCACGGACCTGGGGCCAACCGCGTGTATTGATCAGCTCACTTGGGTCAAGGCCAGCTCGAAACACCGAAAGCGCGACAGCAGCCAGACCGATCACCGCCCAAGTTCGGCGACCGCGGTTGGGCACAGGCCCATCGAGATTGACCGAAGCGTTCAAGCTAGATGTCTTCAAGCCGGT
>JAJRQY010000027.1 GCA_024280015.1 Actinomycetes bacterium | reverse complement strand
TTTGATTCGGTTGATGAGCTTGCTGGTCGGATCATTGAGTTCATTAATGCTTATAACAAGAAGGCGAGGCCGTTCCGGTGGACTTATGATGGCCGGCCGTTAGCCGCGTAAGTCATAATGATTAACGCGCGGGCCCACTAGAGGGCAGGCTTCGGAGGCGCCGACGGCTACCACCTAGCAGGTGAGCATGAAGCGGACGGAGGTGACCCAGCCAAGATTGTCGAATACCAAGGAGGCAACGACACCACTCAGACCGGTCTCAAGAACAGTTGGCACAAACTCAATGGGAACACCGATTTGGGACGAGTCTCCGCCACAGAATTCGTCTTGTCCGACTAGCCAGTCCTGGCTGGTGATCAACACCTGGGCTGAGGGTGCAACTGGGTAGCTCCTCAGCTTGGGGTTCTCGTTGATGAACGGCCAGTCGGTAATCGCCCCAATGATGTACTCCTCTTGCAGCTCAACCCCAGAGATCAGCACAGAGTTGTCGTCATAGCCCTGATAGCGGTCGAACTGGATGAAGGTGACACCATCAACATCTTCGATTGAAGTGATGTGGCCGACGTCAAACCGGAGGCCATCTTCGGCGTCATTGACTGCGCCGGGGTCCTGCTCCGTCGTTGTCGATTCTTCGCTCGTTGAAGCAGTTGTTGTCGACGATGTAGTCGTTGCCACCACCGTGGTCGGTGCAGCTGCTGGTGTAGACGTAGATACTGGCTCCGTCGTTGGCACTTCGGTCTCTGGGGTGTCATCCAATTCCGAAGCGATGAATGCCTCCGTTGTCGACGAGGGGAACTCTGCTGCTTCGCTTCCGCCACCACATGCCGCGGCCAGAAGACCGAGCACCAACAGCGGAGCTAGTCTCCGCTGTACTGTCCCTAGATAGTCCACTGCGTCCCTCACAAGATCAGATCCTAGTTCAGCGGGTCGATTCCAATGGCTCAATGACTGATCGCCTGCGATGATCGAACACCAGACTCGTCCGCTCATCAACGACTCCAGGCAGGGAGGCAATGTTGTCAACAACAATCTTCTGCAGACGATCAGTGTCGGGCACGCTCAGGTGCACCAACACATCCTCTTGACCTGACATGAGGTGGACGGCAATCGTCTCGGGCAAGGCCCAAACAAAGTCGATGAACTCATCAATAATCGCTCGTGTCTTTGGCTGAATCTTGACTGCTACCAGTGCTTGGAGTGGGCGGTTCAAGGCCGCAAGGTCAACCTCGGCGTGATAGCCCGTAATGACTCCCGAACGCTCCAGCTCACGAATTCGATCGAGTGTGGTGGAGGGAGCCAAGCCAACGCTGGCAGCAATGGCCCTATTTGTCTGCCGTGCATCTGCCTGGAGTTCAACCAGGATTTGCTGATCATTCCGATCAATGTTCCGCTTCGTCATACCATTTCCGTTCATTGTTCGGATGACTTGAGTCTACGTCGTTCAAGTGCAAGTGTCGAGGGTCACACATGTGTTGTTCTGTCAGTCACATGCACGTCAGCTACAGCCTGAGGAGACACGGTGCCCAACACCACGAACCAATCTCGGAGCTACCAGATCAGCGACCGCTACACCCAGCCATCTGGCCAGGTCTTCCTCACTGGCGTGCAAGCCCTGGCCCGCATCCCCATCCAACAGTTGTGGGCTGACCGGGCCAACGGACTCAATACAGCAGCGTTCATATCTGGCTATCAAGGTTCCCCTCTTGGCGGCTTTGACCAGGAGGTAACGCGGGCTGCCAACCTTGTGCCCGACCTACCAATCGTGGTTGAGCCTGCCGTCAACGAGGAACTCGGTGCAACCGCGGTGATGGGTAGCCAACTGGTCAGCGAACAACCAGACTGCCAGTACGACGGCGTTCTTGGACTCTGGTACGGCAAGGCCCCTGGCCTAGATCGAGCAGGTGATGCGTTGCGTCACGCTGTCTTTGCTGGGACCTCCCACTACGGCGGGGCCGTCGCCCTAGTCGGCGATGACCCAGCAGCAAAAAGTTCGACCCTGCCATCCAGTTCGGATGCGACTCTGGTCGACCTGCACATGCCGATGCTCTACCCCGGTGACGTGCAAGAGGTCCTGGACCTTGGGCGCCATGCCGTTGCCATGAGTCGAGCAACCGGGGTCTGGACCGCCATGAAGATTGTGGCCTCGGTCGCCGACGGATCGGGCACCGTTGACCTGTCCCCGAGGCACGGTCAACCAACCGTCACATCAATCACCATTGGACCAGACGGCACCGGCGACCCATACGTGCATCATCCCAGTGGCCAACTACTCACGCCCCACACCCTTGACCTGGAGCGGGAGTTTCGAGAGGTTCGCTCTGGCCTGGTGTTGCGCTATGCAGTGGAGAACAAGCTCAACCACACCACCGCCAACCCATCCGATGCGTGGATCGGCATCATCTCTTCTGGCTACACCTATCACGAGCTGATCGAATCCCTTCGACGCCTCGGCCTGGAAACCATTGAGCAGATCGAAGCAGCAGGCATACGCCTGTTCCAAATGACCATGCCGGTTCCTTTCGACAAGGCGAACATGCGAACCTTCGCCCGGGGCCTGGATGAGATCTTGATTGTCGAGGAAAAGAATCCAACCCTGGAGTGGCTGGTGAAGGACGCCCTCTACGGCGGCCCGGATCAACCCTTGGTTCTGGGCAAGCATCACCCCGATGGCCGCACCCTGATGCGCAGCTACTCAATCCTTGATGCCGATTCCATGATTGACGGCCTCCGAGAACGGCTTTCCCTACGAATCGCTGATCGCCTCGCTCCGCCACCTCAGCCCGAACGAGCCCGAACTCTTATCCCACTAGAAGTTTCACGAAGCCCATATTTCTGCTCTGGTTGCCCCCATAACTGGGGCACAAAGAATCCCGAAGGAAGCCTGATTGGTGCTGGAATTGGCTGCCACACCATGATCATGCTGATTGATGACCCCAAGGTTGGCGATATTGCTGGCCTGACCGCCATGGGAGGCGAGGGAGCCCAATGGATTGGCATGTCTCCCTTCATTGACCGCAACCATTTCATTCAGAATCTGGGAGACGGAACCTTCTTCCACTCCGGCCAGTTGGCCATCCAGGCCGCCATTGCCGCCAAGGTCAACATCACCTACAAGCTGTTGTACAACGCCACCGTGGCCATGACCGGTGGACAAGACGCCATCGGCGGAGTCGGCGTCCCCGAAATTGCCACCATATTGTTGGCACACGGGGCGAGTGATGTTCGGATCACGACCGACGATGTTTCGGCCTACAAGGGCATCAAGCTGCCCCATGGTCCGAACGGAACAATCAAGGTTTGGGATCGGACACGGATTGTTGAGGCCCAGGAAGAACTGGCCAATGTCGAGGGTGTCACCATCATCATCCACGATCAAGCCTGTGCTGCTCAGAATCGACGGCTGCGCAAGCGAAACAAGGTGGCGACTCCAAGCGAACGAGTGGTGATCAACCATCGGATCTGCGAGGCCTGCGGTGATTGCGGAGAAGTTTCCAACTGCCTCTCGGTCCAGGCCATCGAGACACCACTTGGCCGCAAAACCACCATCGACCAGGATTCCTGCAACCTCGATTTCTCCTGCATCGGTGGTGATTGTCCCAGCTTCATGACTGTGGAGCCCGCCGGTGATGCAGATAGTTCGAAGAAGGCTGGACAAAAGACAAAAGAGTCCACGACTGGAGGCGAGATTCCGGATCCGACCAGTTCCTTCAGCGACCGTGACGTGAGCCTGCGGATGGCTGGCATTGGCGGAACCGGCGTGGTCACCGTGGCCCAAATCCTCTCGACCGCGGCCATGTTGGATGGCTGGCACGTTCGTGGCCTCGACCAGATTGGTCTGTCCCAAAAGGCTGGGCCGGTGGTCAGCGATATCCGCATGTCTCGCCACCAGATTCCCGTCTCCAACCTGATCGGGGAAGGTGAGGCCAACGCCATCCTTGCCTTTGACCTCCTGGTCGGCGCCGACGTCAAGACCCTGTCCGTGGCCTCAGGGATCGATGGAGAAGGCAGCACTCGCTTTATTGGGTCGACAACACCAACTCCAACTGGGGCAATGATTGGTCACCCCGAAACCGAGTACCCCACCATCGATCAACTCATCAACCGGATCGGGGACTCGACCGGCGAGACCGACAACAGGTTCGTCGACGCGGGGGCCATCACCGAGGGTCTGCTTGGCAACCGAGCTTCGGCCAATGTCTTCATGCTCGGAGTTGCCATCCAGGCAACAATGATCCCGGTCACGCCGGAGGCGCTTGAACAAGCAATCGACCTCAATGGTGTCGCGGTTCAAGCCAACAAGGAAGCCTTTGGGTGGGGCCGCCGCTGGGCCCTGAATCCAGCCGAGGTCGAAGCGACTGCAGGAGTGGCCGACTCCACCCCTCAGTCGGGCTCGAGTCCGGTTGGCGTGAGCGAGAACCCGCTACCGGCCATGATGTACCACCGTATTGACAACCTGATCCCCGATTCGGAGAATGACCTCAGTGATCTGATCAAGCTCCTCACCTCAGACCTGATCGACTACCAGGACGAGGCATACGCCAGCCGCTTTCTCAATACTGTCAGCGAGGCTTACGCGGCCGAGACCGCGATCGGTCAGGTGCCGGTTCTCACCGAAGACATGCCGTCCCCAGACCTCGCCCTCACCGAGGTCGTGGCTCGAGGGCTTCATAAGCTGATGGCATACAAAGACGAGTATGAGGTGGCCCGCCTGTTGCTCCTCCCGGAGGCTCAAGCCGCAGCTGAAGCAGTAGCGGGCCCCGGAGCCAAGGTCACCTGGCGCCTAGATCCCCCAATCCTGAAGACCTTGGACCAGCTGAAGAACCGCCTGTCGAACCCGTTCAAGAGAGGCGGTCAGGGGCCCGAGGGCACCACGGAGACCAGCGGCACACCCGCTAGCAGTTCAAAGATCCAGATCCCGACACGAGTTGGGGAGCCAATGATGCGGTCATTGGTGAAGATGAAGCACCTGAGAGGGACCAAGAAGGATCCATTCGGGCGGGCCGAAGTTCGACGAGTCGAGAGAGCCCTGGTCACTGAGTACGAAGACGCAATCAGAAGGATCTTGCCTCACGTCACCCAGGGCACAATCGCTGAAGCGACTGCCATCGCTGGACTGGCAATGGACGTGCGTGGCTTTGAGCACCTCAAGCTGGAACGAGCCGCAAACATGCGGGTCGCCTTAGCGGCGAGAGTTGCTGGCTTCACTACTCCCAGCTGAGCACCGGTTCAGCCTCTCTAAGGATCTTCAGGTTCAGGCAGCTCGCGGCCACCGGTGATCTCAGCCGCTTCGAATGAGGCAACCAACTGCTCATAGGTTTCGACTGGGCCTTCAACGAAACTGAACCGGTCACGGGTGTTTACCTCGGGTGGTGACTGGACCAGCTCCATCTCTTCGGCCATGTAACGGCCAAGACCAATATAGGGCTCGCCTCCTGGCGCGTCGTCACCTTCTTGGTACCCAACGGAGACTCCTTGGGCGGCAAAGGTTTCCAGTGCGACACAAGTCGATGCGCGCTCCTCCGAGCGAAGCAGGGCGTACAGACAGATCTCTCCGCTCTCTTCGGGGGAAGCCAGCAGCCAGTAGCGAACACCGATGGGGGTCTCTTCAAGAAATCGACTCTGAGCTAGCTCGAACCCGTCAGGTGAGATGAAGCCGTCAGGCAAGTGATCCTCAACGGTCGGGGTCTGTCCAAAGACCAGAGGCAGGGGGACGGAGTCATCAACAATGAGGGGACGAATGGCGCTGTACGCCTTCCACGCGATGAATCCGAGCACGAGAGCCATAGCCACATTGCTGACAAACTCGCCCATGGCAAAGCGTGGCTGTTCGGCCCGAAGACGCTCCTCTGTCTGAATGTCTTCCACCAACAACTCCGATGACCATGAACGAGACTTACTATCCAGCTATGACTGCCTAGCGCCACAGTTTGCCACATCAGAGCACGGAAATGGAGGTACCGCCGCCAGAGAACGGTTCTGTGGACTCCTCGGGGCTGACAATAGCTCGCTGGACCCAGCGGTCGTTGCTAGGTTGGGCGCGTGCCAACGGGACGATTCGCTCCAAGCCCAACCGGGGCTCTCCATATTGGCAACCTCCGTACCGCTCTACTGGCTTGGCTATTCGCTCGGTCCAACAAGTCCGACTACCTCCTCCGGTATGAGGACCTGGACATGGCCCTGGTGCGAGATGAGCACTACCAGAGTCAGGCTGATGATCTAGCTGCTCTCGGGTTGCACTGGGACGGCAAACCTGTGCGCCAAAGTGACCGCTCGGATCTCTATCTGGATGCCATTCGCCTTTTTGCCCAACGTGGCCTGACCTACCCCTGCTATTGCTCGCGCAAGGACATCCGTGAGGCAAGCCAGGCCCCGAATGGGGCACCGGCCGGCAATGCAGGAACGGCTGGTCATTATCCCGGAACGTGTCGACAATTGACTCGTTCCGAGCAGCGCCAACGACAAGATGCCGGGCGCCCCCCGGCTATCCGGGTTCGGGCCGAAGCCATCCAGTTGGACTTCGTTGACCTCCTCTGCGGAGAACAATCTGATGTGGTCGACGACTTCGTAATCCAGCGCAACGACGGCACCCCCGCCTACAACTTGGCGGTGATGGTTGATGATTCACTGCAGGGGATCCAACAAGTGGTGCGGGCGGATGACTTGCTGAGCTCCACGGTTCGCCAGCTCTTTATTGCCAATGCCTTGGACCTCGATGTACCAATGTTTGCCCACGTGCCCCTGGTGCTAGCCCCGACGGGCAAGCGCCTGGCCAAGCGCGATGGGGCCGTCACCCTGGAAGATCGCCAACAATTGGGCGAGACACCCAGTCAAGTTCTTGCCATGCTTGCCACCAGCTTGGAGTTGGCTAAGCCCGGTGAAGGAGTCACCTTGGATCAGGTTCTGGAGCGGTTCGACCCACAATTACTGCCCCGCGGGCCCTTCACTCTGGATGAGCAATACCTCGCTACCCGCTCAAGCAGCAAGTCCCTCTCACACAAAAAGCCTGACTAGAACTTGGCCCACTCGTCTTCCTCGACGCCGAGCTTCTTCATCCGCTCCTCAGCCCACAGTGGTGGGTCCAGCTGCTCTCCGGCCAGAACGGCAACCGAGTTTGCGCTGTCTTCGGCCCAAACGTGGCAGGAGTTGATATTGAAGCGCATCGCTCGGCGGCGCACCTCGACCTCGTCCTCCCCTGGCTTGGCTAGGGAAACTTCGGTTCCCTCGCGTCCGTTGACCATCTGCATGGACCAGATGGACTGGACGGCGGCCGGAGCCATGGCTTGCAACAAGGCACCAATATGGGTGCAGCCCGCAGGCCCAACAAAGAGCTCCTTCAGCTTGCGACTGAAGCCGCGGGCGATGGACACTCCAACCAGCTGCTGGTAGGTGGATTCAATATCGGTGCACTCGGTGTGAGGGGTGACGTTCATGGTCACCTTGATGCTGGTGATCTCCAGTGTTGGGTAGGTCACAACAAGATCGACAACCATGTGGTGCACGGGTAGAGGTTCTGGGTCGTGCTCGAAGTAGAGGCCGGGCGGCTTCTGATCCCAGACGATGCCGCGCATCAGCATCGAGGTTGGTGACTGTCGGTAGATCCGAACGGAGTAGTTCCGTTCGTGAATCAGCAGACCATCCGGTTCAGGGGGCAATTCCATCTGGAGAATCGAACACTACTTTGACTCTCAAAGCAACCTGAGGGGACGGATCTTCGGAAAGCGGACCAGACGAAACAGGCTAGAAGAACAGCTCAGAGATGGTGTAAATGGCTAACCCGGCGAGACCGCCAACAATGGTGCCGTTAATCCGGATGAACTGGAGGTCCCGACCAACCTGCAATTCCAGTCGGTCACTGGTCTCCTCGCCGTCCCAGCGCTGCACGGTCGAGGCAATCAGGTCGACAACTTCGTCACGGAACTGCTCGGCCACGTATCCAATGGCGTCCGCAATCCAATGATCAAGCTTCTTTTGTAGGTCCGAATCGGCTTCGATGGTCTGGCCAGCCTCGACAAGTGAGTCTTGAAGTTTGATGCGCAAGGGAGAAGTGTTGTCTTCGGTGGCATCAAGAATACCGAGCTTCATCCGTTGCCACAAGGAGTCAGACCAGGCCTTGAACTCGGGGTGAGCCAGTAGTTCGTCCTTGAGCTTGGCTGCTCGTGCTTCAAGCTCTGGATCAGACTTGAGTCGCTCCGACATCTCGCGGGTGCGCTCATCCAGCTGGATCCGGAGCGAGTGATTACGTTGACCTCCAACCTCATTGAGGAAGCTGGAAACACCGGAGTAGATCTTGTCGAAGACGACGTCGTCCACTGGTTCGGGGACCCACCATGGTGACTCCTCCGACATTCGTTGGCGGAAGGTTCGCTGGTTTTCATCCAGGAAGGCGGCGATGCCGGTCAGGGTTGATTCAACCACGGCATGGTGATGGTCCCCTTCCATGGCCAGATCGATTGCCCGCCCGACCAGGGGGGCGACCGCAGCTGCTCGAACCCGTTGCTCAACCACCTGATCCAGACCCTGCTGGATCTTCTCGTCCTGCATGACTTCCATGATCCCGCGCACAACTGCGGCACTCTGATCGCCAACAACCGCGGCATTGTCCGCACTGGACAACCAGTGTCCGATCCGCTGGCCAAGATCGGCACTAGCCAGACGCTCATTGATGACGTCGCGGGTGAGAAAGTTGTCCCGGACAAATTCACCCAGGCCGTCACCAATCTGGTCCTTGCGTTTCTTGATGATGGCGGTGTGCGGGATCGGTAGCCCGAGAGGATGACGAAACAAGGCTGTGACGGCGAACCAGTCGGCCAGTGCACCGATCATGGCTGCTTCGGCGGTGGCTCTGACGTATCCAGCCCAGCCATGTGAGCCTTCTTGCCAGCGGGCCAGAACAAAGATGACCGCGGCCAGGACCAGCATGCCCGCAGCGATGGCCTTCATTTTGTTCAGTTCTTGGCGCTTCTCGACATCACCCGAAGACGTCTGGCCAGGACTCGTGGTGTTCTCACTACTCATCAGAGCTTGGCGAACAATCGCTTGGCTTGCTCTGCGGCCTTGGCTCGGACCTCGGCTTCGTCAACCTTGGTGGTGACACCATTGTCCAGAACCTTCTTGCCGTCAACGGTGATGTCGAGGGGATGAACACCAGTGGTGTAGGCAAGATGCCATGGATCCATGATGGGGTAGTTCCAGGTGACTTCATCTGACTCGGCTTCGGGAACCAGCATCCAGCCGTTCTCCAACCAATTCCACGGAGTTTGTGGTGTCGATGTCACATTGTCTTCGCGCAACTTGACGAAGGCCAGACGGAACTCATCCAGCATGTCAGCGCCGATGCCATCGGTTCCGAGTACGACCCGGCCGCCGAACCGTTTGGGGTCGGCATAGCCAACCGAGTTGTTCATGTTGGAGCGTGGATTGTGCGCCATCATGCCAGCAAAGCTGAGCCCATCTGGAAGGTGTACGCCATGGACCAGGAGCCAATTCTCCTTAGACCGTCGCGCCAGAGCAGCACCCGAGCCCGCGTCGGTGAAGCCTTCAGCCACATGAACGTGAACACCAACATCCAGATCTTCGGCCAAACCGACGGTTGCATCAATGGTGGATTGCTCACAGGTAAATGCAGCATGGATTCCGACCATGCCACGTCCGCCATCCTTGATGAACCGTTCGTTTTCAGCCAAGCCTGCAGTAGCACCGTCAGGCCCGTGACGATCAGTAATGCCATACGAACAAATCGCTCGCACGCCGACCTCCGCACATGCGTCAGCGATCACGCTGAGACTGCCTTCGATGGCATTGGGCGATTCGTGGTGGTCGACAATGGCGGTAGTGCCCGACTTCAAGGCTTCGAGAGCGCCAAGCTTGGCTGACCATTCCAACATTTCCAGATCGAGGGCAGCATCGACCCGCCACCAGACCTGCTCCAGAATCTCCAAGAAGTTGGTCGGAGTCTGAGGTGGGGCTGGCATACCACGGACCAGCGCCGAATAGAGATGGTGGTGGCTACAAACGAATCCTGGTGTGGTGCCCGTTGTCATCCTCACAATTTAGCGGCTGCGGCTGAAGCCCGTGGATCTAGGCCATCTAACTAGATCGTCTAATTGGAGGTGACATTGGCGATGACTCAGTCCATGAGATCGGCGGCGAAGCGGACCAGCTCGATTGGTCCGGACAGCATCAAGGTGGTCACAACAGTTTCTTCCCACATAGCGATCTCATCGCGGATCTTGTCTGGTGGGCCGATCAGGCTGATGGCTTCGACCATCTCAGTGGTGACCGCAGCAGTGGCGTCCTTCTTGTGGCCATCGAGATACAGCTCCTGAATCCGTTCGCATTCGGCGCCAAAGCCCATGCGGACGAAGACATCCTTGTGGAAGTTCTTGCCCTTGGCTCCCATGCCACCGATGTACAGGGCCAGCATTGGACGCATGAAATCGGCACACTGATCAATGTCGTCACCGGGGATCATGGAGGCAACGGCGGCAATCTCAAACCCATCGAGATTCTCTCGGCGCTGCGAGGCGGCGACTCCGTTAGCCAGGGCGTCGGCGTAGAACTGGTTGTCCTTCGGGGCGAAGAAGAGGGGCATCCAGCCGTCACAGATTTCGGCCGCGAGGGCAACGTTCTTTGATCCCTCTGCAGCGAGGTAGATGGGAAGATCGGTGCGAAGAGGATGCACGGTTGATTTGAGTGGTTTTCCCAGGCCAGCACCACCTTCGTAAGGGATCTGATAGTGCTTGCCCGAGAATTCGACCGGCTTTTCTCGGGCGAATACCTGGCGGACGATGTCGACGAATTCACGGGTGCGAGCGAGTGGCCGCGGGTAAGGCTGGCCGTACCAGCCTTCGACGACCTGGGGTCCGGAGGCACCAATACCGAGGATGAAGCGGCCCCCGGAGAGGTGGTCCAGGGTGAGTGCGGCCATGGCCGTGGCCGCTGGGGTGCGGGCGGCCATCTGGGCGATGGAGGTTCCCAGCTTGACGTTTTTGGTTTGGGATCCCCACCAGGCCAAGGGAGTGAAGGCGTCAGAGCCGTAGGCCTCGGCTGACCAGATGGAATCAAAGCCCAAACGGTCGGCTTCAAGAATGGCATCCAAGACGCCCTCGGGTGGTCCCTGAGACCAGTAGCCAGTGTTGTAGCCAAGCTTGAGTGATGAAGACATGGCGGCCGATCCTAGCTCCGAGGATTGGCTCGCTGGAGTTGTCTGCTAACAGCAATTCCAGCGATGGACCCGATCTTCGGTCTTCATCGAAAGCATGGTGGACCGGCTGGCCCGTTCCTACTCGTCTGGTACTGGTACTGGTTCGGGTTCGGGTTCGGGCTGGGGCTGGGGTTCGGGCTGGGGCTGGGGTTCGGGCTGGGGTTCGGGTTCGGGCTGGGGTTCGGGTTCGGGTTCGGGCGGAGCTTTTGTGGTGATGCTTAGAGACTTAGTTGCCGACCGGCCCTGCTTATCACGAACCTCAACTGTCACCGAATACGTTTGACCCGGTTGCAACCCCGTAAACGTCGTCCCATGACTCGTCCAACAACGAGCATTCGCATCCGGCCAACCCGGCGA
>JAJRQY010000026.1 GCA_024280015.1 Actinomycetes bacterium | reverse complement strand
GTGGTGACAGATCTCCCGACGAGTTCGAACGGGCCTATAATGCTGTCCAGGCCGCTTTACCAGCGGAAACTATTAGCACGTAACGGACGGCCTCCAACAGACCCAGGTTGCTTCAGTCGCAACACCTAGGTCGCAACACCTAGGACACGCAACACCTAGGACACGCAACACCTAGGACACGCAACACCTGAGAACACTGTCTAGCTCAGCAAGTCTTGAAGGGCCCCGATGTCAGCCACCGAGCCTGGACGCCAAGCCACTTCCATTTCAGGAGCAGAATCGACAGGAAACTCCAAACGAGTCTGAGCCTGGGCCAACGACTGGTCTTCAAGTTCGGCCAATGCCTGAGTAAGTTTTGGATCGAGCTTGGCTGTCTTGGACGAAGAGGCAGTACTTACAACCCGGTTGCTCAGCCAAAGCGAAGGACGATGCCCACGATGTCCAAGTTCGGCGTCCAGCATCGCAGCTTGCGCAGCCGGGCCATCTTCGAGTGTCCGTACAATCACATAGTGAGTGGAGGGGTCCTGCATTCGAGCCTTGACCACATTGGCTCGCCTCACGAAGTCGGGTTGCAGGCTTGAAAACCGCCAGAAAAACTCGGTAACTTCGGCTAAGAATTCTCCACCGAGCAATCGTTCGGCCACGGCAAGAAAGGGCTTAGCTGTCACCATGACAAGCTTGCTTCGGTAGGGGGCGGTCAGCCAGCGCAAGAGCCGACTGCCGAAGAACTCAATCATGCGATCCGGAGCATCCAGCACATCCATGGCGTGGACCGAAGGCGGGGTATCAATGATGATGAGTTCATACTCGTCTTCTTCAACCAGATCGACCAGATGGTCAAGAGCGATGTAGTCGTGACTCTGAGCAAATCGCCGCGTAAGCGTCTGGTAGAGCCGATTAGTGAGAAGGGCTTCCTTGGTTTCTTCGTCCGGAGCGTGCCGATCAACGAGGCGATCCCAGCTCTGGGCCATATCAACCATGAGGGCCCACAAACGGCCAGACGACTTACCTCCCCTGTCAGGAGGGAGCGGGACCAGTACTGGCTCTTCGCGCAGTTCGGCTATCCCCATTGCTTCAGCCAGCCGTCGAGCCGGGTCAACAGTTACGACCAGGCAACGGCGCCCGTGGACCGACGCGGCGCGGGCGGCCATTGCTGCTGCCATCGTGGTCTTGCCAACTCCACCCGGACCAACAACGACAACGACCGTTGAGCTCGCCAGCAAGTCGTCGAGAACCAGTGCCCCCTCAGTTCTTGCTGACGCTTTCTTGGCTGATGCTTTCTTGGCTGACGCTCGCTTGGCTGACGCTCGCTTGGCTGATGCTCGCTTGCGGCCCTGCTTCTCCGACCGCGACTTCTTGCTCTTCTTCTGCACCTCCGGGCTCATAGCCGGCCGTCCAGATGCTTTTGGAGATGCAGAACCGGGTCTTCGGCGAACGAAGCCGGCGAGACAACGAACACGGGGGCACCGCAACCATCGAATCGTTCGAGCTGTTGAGCCGCTACTTCTGATCGTTCCTTGGCCACCAGCGATCGCTCATCCCCGCGTCGTATGGCCTGGGCCAGGCCCCGCTTGCCCAGAATGGTTGGGGTCCGGTTGACGATAACCCCACCAATATCGACACGGGTTTCTGTCTCCAGCCGGTCCAGTAACTCCAGACATTCGGTGGTCGGCAGCTCTTCGGCCAAGGTAACCGCAAGAACCGAAGTGACCTCGGGGTCCCCAATCAGGTCACCGATCCAGCGGGTTTGGGAAACAATTGGTCCCACCCGAATCAGCTCACTCAGGGTGTCCGCCGCAGTCAACAATTCGACCGCATGGCCTGTAGCCGGGGCATCGACCACCACCAAGTCCCAATCCCCGTCCCGAACTTCGGTTGCAATCTTGCCGAGTACAAGAACTTCGCGCACACCAGGCGCAGCAGTGGCAACATAGTCAAAAATTTTAGCAATCGGGCCGAACCGATTGGGAGCGATTGGGATTCGCAGAAAGGTCCGTAGATATTCCTTCAAGGCCAAGTCTGGGGTCAACCTCAGGGTCACAAGGCTGTCTTGATCTGGCAACCCATCAAGGATCATGTCCAGTCCGCCGTCACCAATTGCGTCGATGGCCAGAACTCGCTGTCCTGTCGAAGCGGCGTTGCGGGCAATGGCTCCGACGACGGTCGAACGCCCAACCCCGCCCTTACCGGTTACGAGGAGGAGCGATTTCATCGGGTTGCTGCCGAAGACGGCAGATTCAGGCTCCGAACCCGATGGAGCGAGAATCGTCACTGCCAAGCTGAACGAAGGCAATGCTTGAGGTTGCGACCGCCAACTCCTTGCCCTTCTTGTCGGTTACCCAAAAGACGGAGTCCGCCCCAGAGAGGGCAGCCTCGATCTGTTTGCGGATAGCCACGCGATCGGCATCGTCGGCCAATTCAACTTCAATAACCTGGCCGCCGCGGGCGATTCCGATTTTCAGATCCATCGCTGCAATCTAGCAGCCATGCCAGCCAACCTCACAGCCTGCCCTACATCACTTTGAGTTCAGACCGATAGCGCTGCTTGGGAGCGAAATCGGTGACCAGGCGCTCGGCCAGCACCGTAAAGCACTGCCCCGCTTCGGTCTCTGGCTTGGCGGCAATCGGGTTGCCGCTGTCTCCGCCTTCGCGCAACTGGGGAACCAAGGGAATCTGGGCCATTAGCGGTACGCCGAGATCCTCAGCCAGCTCTTGGCCGCCCCCCGATCCAAAGAGGTCATAGCGTTTGCCATCATCTCCGGTGAACCAGCTCATGTTCTCAACAACGCCAGAAACCTTGATGTTGACCTTCTTGGCCATATAGGCAGCCCGCTGGGCCACCTTTTGGGCGGCAGGCTGGGGTGTGGTCACCACGATCATCTCGCTGCGAGGCAGGAATTGCGCCAGCGACAGCGAGATGTCGCCGGTGCCAGGGGGCAGGTCAACAAGTAAGAACTCGGGCTCGTCCCAATACACATCGGTCAGAAACTGCTCTAACGCCTTGTGCAGCATCGGCCCCCGCCAGATCACCGGCTGATCCTCTTCAACGAAGAACCCCATAGAAATGCAGCGAACACCATGGGCTTCGGGTGGAACGATCATCTCGTCGATGATCGTTGGGTTGCGATCAGTTCCAAGCATGCGTGGGATAGAGAAACCCCAGACATCGGCATCAACCACTGCGACTGACTTGCCCTGAGCAGCCAGTGCTACGGCCAGGTTGGTGGTCACCGAACTCTTGCCAACACCGCCCTTACCCGACGCAACCAAAATGACCCGGGTCCGAGAATCCTCATCGGCGAAGGGAATGGCCCGACCCTCAGCATGACCCTGGGCCTGCTGGCTACCGGCAGTCGCTCCGGGGTCGCCATGGATGCTGCGACGAACTGCTTCTCGCTGTTCATCAGTCATGACACCAAATTCGATGACGACTTCTGAAACCCCGTCAAGGGCTTGGACAGCGGCACTGACTGAATTGTTGATTTCAGCTCGAAGCGGGCAGCCCGCGATCGTCAGGTCGATCCCAACCTCGATGCTCGATCCGGCAGGAGTCTCAGTGATGGTCACGCTGCGAACCATGCCGAGGTCGACAATGCTGCGGTGCAACTCGGGGTCCTGAACGGGCCGGAGGGCCTCAATAACCTGATCCTCGCTTGGCGAGGAAGATGGTGAGGACGATGAGTCGGGTGGGGGTGGGTTTGAAGGCACGGTATTTCTCCTACGCGGATAGGGAGAATGAACTCCGGCTAGGCTACCGACATGGCTCCAGTAGCCCTCAGCCCAAATGACTTTGCCAATATGGTTAATGCGATCACTTCCGCTTTCGGCGACCCCAGCCGACGGGAGATGTATCTGTTGGTCCATGCCAGCAGCGATGGACTGAGCGCCAGCGAGGTGGCCGAGGCAACTGGCCTGCACTCCAACGTGGCTCGTCACCACCTGGACAAGCTCGTAAGCGGTGGCTATATCGAGGTCAGTCAGCGAGCGACAGGCAGCGCCGGACGCCCAGCCAAGAACTACCGTTCGACCGGAACGAACCTGGAGCTTGAGTTCAATCTTGGCCACGACGACATCCTGGTGACCCTGCTTGGCAAGGCCTTGTCACGCCTTCCTCTTGAAGAGGCAACCGACCTCGCAGAAGAAGTTGGTATGGAGTTTGGCCGAAAGATGGCCGAGGCGATGGGTGAGCATCTGGACCCCCAACGTTCCTTCCGGTCGGCGCTGCACGTGGTCGCGGACGCACTCTCCGCCCATGGCTTTGCCGCCCATGCCGAGCGTGATGGCGACAAGCTTCGCATCGTTGCCGAACACTGTCCGTTCGGAGATGTCGTCATCAATCACCCCGTGATTTGTGCGGTTGACCGAGGCATGGTTCGGGGCATGCTCGGCACACTCTACGGAGACACCGAGGTTGCACTGGCAAGCTCCATTGCGGCCGGTGACAGCAACTGTGTGACCAGTATTCAAGCCAGCTGACGGACGAATCCACCGGTAGCAGGACGGCAGGCTAAGTCACCCAGATCAGCTGTTGCACTGGCGAGAATTCGACTCCTGCATCTACGGTGATTCGATGCGTCGTCGAATAATCGCTTTAACCCTCGCGCTCCTAGCCCTCGTTTCAACCACGACGGCAACCACTCCCGCGGGAGCGACCAACCCCGGTGACCTCTCCGATAAGGAATTCGTCATCCGGCAATATGAGGACTTCTTGGGCCGGGCCCCTGATGCTGGAGGATTGGCCTACTGGACAAGCCTTCTTCAAGACGGCGAAAGCCCAGCAGCACTGATCGAATTCATGGTCGCCAGCCCGGAGTTCGAACGCTCCGTGGCCCCGATGGTCCGGCTCTACTACGCCCACCTCCGTCGCTCCCCCGACTATGGCGGCCTCCGGTTCTGGACCGGACGAATCAATTCGGGCGAAGCGTTGGAAACAATTTCGGAGAACTTCACCGAATCAAATGAATTTCAGGCGAAGTACGGCGCCCTCACTGACGTGCAGTATGTGGACCTCGTCTATGTCAACGTTCTTGAACGTACCGCTGATGCCGGTGGCCGCGCCTACTGGATTGGGCAGCTCGCTAGCGGAGTCACCCGAGGCGCCATGATGTCACTGTTCTCCGAGAGCCCCGAATTCAAGGCAAAGACAAACGGCCTGGTCAAGGCCTCAATGCTCTATGTCGGCCTTCTGCAGCGCTCACCGGACCAGGAAGGCTTGGACTACTGGGCTGGCAGGATTGCGAGCGGTGTCGCCTATCGAGACATCATGGCTGGATTCCTGGAGTCAGCTGAGTACCGAAACCGGACCGAAGCCCTATTCTCTGCCACCCACCCTCTGACCGGCCAGCTCACTGGCCAGCTTGCTGGGGTCCCTGCTCTAGCCATCAAGATCGACAATGCACCAGGTGCTCGACCCCACACCGGGTTGAGCCAGGCCGACATCGTGTATGAGGAGATGGTTGAAGGGAACCTGAGTCGCTTCATCGCCGTTTTCCAAAGTCAGGCCCCAGGTGCGATTGGTCCAGTTCGTTCGATTCGCACCGGCGACTTTGATGTGCTGGAACAGTTCAACACTCCCCTGCTTGGAGCATCCGGTGCGAACCGGTTTGTGCTGGCCCAGCTCGAGAATGAACCCGTGATCAATGTGAATGCCCTCGTTGCTGGCGGAGCGTATTATCGGACCAATAGCAAGTCAGCACCCCACAACCTGCTGGTCAATCCATCCAAGCTGTGGGACTTTGCTGGCGATCGTGGCGGCATCCCCAACCCGATCTTCATCTATCGCCGTGATGGCGTCGCCCGCCCTGCTGTGGCCGAGTCGACCGGCGGTGTGAAAGTCAACTTCGGAAACTCAACTGCTTCCTACCGTTGGGATGTTGGCCGCCAAGGCTGGCTACGCAGCCAGAACGGCACATCCCATGTTGAGAATACGGGTCGAAGACTCGCTCCTGACAATGTGGTGGTCCAGATCACCCAGTACGAGGTCAGCGCGGCAGACAGCCGTTCTCCTGAAGCAGTAACCGTTGGGTCAGGGGAAGTATTTGTCTTTACCGACGGGTTCTTGATTCGTGGGACCTGGAGCCGGTCACGCGCTGATGCACCAATGGTTCTGAAAGACCAGAACGGAAAGCCGATCAAGCTGACCACCGGGACGACCTGGGTTGAACTTGCTCCACCCGGAAGCGTCACCCTTCGTTAAGCCGGCCGCTTTTCGGTAGAAGGTGTTGTGGTCCTTGGGTAATTCAACCTACATACACCAACCAGACGACCTATCGTGATAAGGCCGATATACGATCAGATCATGCGTACTAGAGTCCTGGCGACGGTCCTAGCCCTTCTACTTTCGGTCACAACGGTGGTGATAGCTTCACCGGCCGATGCTGCCAATCCTGGCGACATGTCCGATCAAGAATTTGTCGCCCGTCAGTACGAAGACTTTCTCGGTCGGGCCCCCGATGCTGCAGGGTTGACCTTCTGGACCAACGAGCTACAAGCAGGCCAAAGCCCAGCGGCACTGATTGAGAACCTGGTCAGCAGTCCAGAGTTCGAGCGGACGAATGCTCCGATCATTCGCCTCTACTACGCCCATTTCCTTCGGGGTCCAGATTTCGATGGCCTGCGTTTCTGGGCCGACCGGCTTGCCAACGGCGAAACCTTGGACAATATCTCCGAGAACTTCACTGAATCCGCCGAGTTTCAAGCAAAATACGGCGAGCTTGCCAACACCGACTATGTGGAACTGGTCTACGCCAACGTTTTGGATCGGGCCGCCGATACCGAAGGGCTTAGCTATTGGACCGGGCAACTGGAGAATGGAGTCACTCGGGGCACCGTCATGGCATTGTTCGCTGACAGCTCTGAGTTTCGAACCAAGACTGATGGATTGGTGAAGGCTTCGATGCTCTATATCGGCCTCCTCCACCGCTCTCCGGACGAGGGCGGGCTGACCTATTGGGCCCGAAAGATTAACAGTGGCGTCGCCTATCGCGACATCATGTCCAGCTTCCTTGATGCCGAGGAGTATCGCGGTCGTGTTCAGTCGCTACTGACATCTGTTCACCCTCTGACCGGCCAGCTGACAAATGATCTCAGCAACTCACCTGCACTGGCCGTCAAGATCGACAATGCCCCTCGGGCTCGGCCTCAGACTGCATTGAGTCAGGCTGACATTGTCTATGAGGAGAAGGTCGAAGCTGGGCTCAGCCGGTTTGTTGCCATCTACCAGAGCCAGGCCCCAGCCGAAGTTGGACCAGTTCGATCCATCCGTTCAACCGACTTTGACCTGTTGGAGCAATTCAATACGCCCTTGTTGGCGGCCTCCGGTGCCAACCCAGCAATCCTCGCTCAGCTTGTCGAAGAACCAATCGTCAACGTCAATGCTCTTGTTGCCGGTAGCGCTTACTACCGGAAGCGGGGCCGTTCAATTCCTTACAACCTGTTCGCCTCCACAGAGAGTCTGTGGTCAGCGGCTGGTGATCAAGGCGGAGTTCCGAACCCTGTGTTCACCTATCGCCAGGTCGGTGAGCGGCGGCTAGGCGTAGCCAAGAAGACCAACGGTGTGAGTATCGACTTTGGTCTGTCCACCGCGTCCTACCAGTGGGATGGAACACGACAAGGTTGGTTGCGAAGCCAGAACGGAACGCCCCACCTTGAGGAGACTGGCAACCAGATCGCTCCAGACAACGTCATTGTTCTCATCACCGACTACGAACCAAGTTCTGCTGATGGTCGCTCTCCCGAGGCCATCACCATCGGAACCGGCAAAGCCTTTGTCTTCGTCGAAGGGTTTCTGACCCGCGGCACGTGGAGTCGTGAATCGGCTGATCAGCCAATGGTGTTTAAGGACAAGAACAACAAGGTCATCAAGCTGAGCACTGGCTCAACCTGGATCGAGTTAGCACCGCAAGGAACCGTCACCCTCAAGTAGGTTTGGCCGGTCGGGCAAGTCGGCTCGATTACTCCGGGTCTTGCTCGGTTGGCGCTGATCCGCGCAACATGGTGAACGGGCGAACCGGGGCCTTGGCCGCGCTGGCCAGGCCACGGCTGATTGAGCGCCCGCGGTTGAGTTTTGGAATACGGACGAGTCCAACTCGGACAAACCAGAACCAGCTCACAACGGCAATGGCCAACATGAGAGCCGTTACCCACTGCCAACCTCTGGTCCGCTCAGCTGCAGGCAAGCCGTTGACGTTCATCCCATACCATCCGGTGATCAAGGTCAGAGGCAGCAGGATGGCGGAGTAGACAGTCAGCAGGGTGGCAGCATTGGCATGTCGCTCAGCGGCTGCACCGCGATAGGTGTCGAGGGTGTCGGTAAGCAGACCTCGTGCTGAGGCCAGAGACTCCACCACCTGGTTGTGAACGTCGAAGGAGTCAAGCAGGATGCGCTTTGCCGAGTCGCCGATCACAGGATGGCTGTAGTGGCGAAGGTTCGAGATCATGGTTCGTTGCGGGCGAAGGACCTTGCGAATGGTTGCGTCTTCTCGGCGGAGCGTCTGAATCTCGGCCAGCACCTGTGGTTCGGCTTCGATGGCATCCTCTGTGAGCTCATCGATTCGGGCTTCCATGTGATCGATGACCTCCAGATAGCGCCGCCCGATCACCTCAGTGAGCTGAGCGAACAAGTCGTCGGCCCCATGTTCGGTGAGGTGGGCATAGTTTTGCACCGCGTCCCACAACCAGTCGATACCGGTGACATGGCTGGCTCGAACCGTGACAAACAGTTGAGGCCGAACAAAGCAGTCGACCTCTCGGGTATCCACACGATCCTCTCTGGTGCTAGACCCTCTGGTGCTGGATCCTCTGGTGCTGGACCCCCTGGTGCTGGACCCTCTGGTGCTCGACCCCGTAGAGCTGGATCCTTTGGCGCCAGATCCGCTTACCTCAGCAACCGATGCCCCATTCTCCGTGGCCAAGGCGTGGAGGACGACGAAGAGGTAGTCGTCATAGTGATCGGCCTTGGGCAACTGTTCGATGTCAACAATGTCTTCGATCGCGGCTGGGTCAAACCCAAAACGCTGGCCGAGCGCATCAAGCTCGACAGTGTCCTCAGTCGTAACGTCCAACCAGACCAACAAACCTGCGTCCAGATGCTTTTCCAACTGGTCCGGTTCGATGGGGCAAAGCGGGGCATCCGATGTGGGACGAGCGAGTAGGCGTTGGGGCACCGCAACAGTGTGACAGGCAGAGTGGCCGGCGGGGTGCGATAGGAATGGGATCTCCCAAGTTGGGTTCTTCTTGTCTCCGTGTGTAACCGGCCCTAGTCCTAGACACAATGAAGGGGTGAGCGAGACCTTGCAACCTCTGAAGATCGTCGGCAGTCGACTCCAGACCCTTTCCCTTCTTGGGATCGGTGTGGCTGTTCTGATCGGCCGTTCGGGTGAGCTTCTTCCCTGGGCGATACCTCTCGCCCTTGTGTTCTTCGCCTCCGCCGCAATTATTGGGGCTCGACTTGCCCGGCTATCAAAGACGGGCGTCAGTATCCGACGAGTTACGGGAACACGCCAAGCCTCAATCGGAGACTTTGAGGCCTACGCCGACCACCGCCATCTGCGATTGAAGTTCGCCGATGGCAAACGGGCCCGCATCGAGGTTCCAGTCGAGATTCGGCCACAGGTCCGAGACTGGGCTGAGGCAGCCAACGTTGCCAGAAGCACGGACACAAGCACAGTCGTGAGCACGGACACGGACAGCAACGCAAGCACGAACCCCGCGACCGACGCTGTTTCTGATCCGGGTCAGTAACGAGGTTTGCGGTAGGACCAGCGCCAATACCAGATCGCTGCCGGAATCATGAGTAGGGCAAGGGCCAGAGCAATGAGTCCGATTCCTTGACCGGCCCCCGTAGATGCAGGGGCATCAGCGAGCTGACGTTCTCCCGACTCATAGGCGCTGGCCAGAGCAGTGACTGGGCTCTCTTGGCCCTCCGGTCGGCCAACGGTGATAAGGATGGACGGCGTGAAGGGTTGATCACCGGGCTTGGCCACAGCAAGCTGGGCAAATAGGGCTGTCTGGTCTCCGCAGCGAGAGTCGCCTCCGGCTTCTCCCCCAGCAACCAGCGCCGCTAGCAGCCGTTCAGCTAGTGGCGAATCGTCTAGCTCAACGAACGCCGCCAGCGCATCGTTGACGACAGATTCCGAAACAAGGATGTTCCCCTGGACAGATACTCCGGATGCCTGGGCGTCCAGCGCTGTCGGCGAATTCTCCTCACCCGTGAACCCGGCGGCTTCGCCCGCCAAGGTGACCACAGCGTGTTGACGAAGGGCAGCGTCGGGGTCAAACTCATCACCGATGAGGTTGCCAACGATCTTCTCCGGTGTTCGGCCGATCTCGACTAGCTCACGAATCCGAACGGCAGCGGCCGGAAAGAGGGCAGCCTGAGTCACGCCCGCTCCAACATCGGGAATGAGCACGACGGGCACGAGGGTTTCGTTGAGATCTCCTAGTGCATCAGCGGGGACACATGATGCAATGGCTACCCCAACTTCACCGGTCTCGGGATCAACCCCAACGACTGACCATGTGGCCATTGCCGGGGAAGCCCACAACAAGGCAATGGCGACAACTAGCCCAGTGCTAACAAATCTTTTCACCGACAGAGCCTACGGCTTGGCACAGCTCGATTCAGCTCAGTCCAGCTCGATTCAGCTCAGTCCAGCTCGGTTCGGCACGATGCAGCTCGATGCGGCCCGGCACGGCACAATGGGTCCATGGCTTCCATGCACCTTGTCACCATTGTTGTCGCCGACTACGACCTTGCTATCGAGTTCTTCACCCAAGTTTTGGACTTCGATCTGATCGACGACTCTCCGTCGCTCACCAATGATGGCCGACCGAAACGCTGGGTCGAAGTCCGCCCAAAGGATGGCGAGACCGGGATCTTGCTGGCGCAGGCGGACGGTGAAGTCCAGGAGGCCGCGGTTGGCAACCAGACCGGTGGACGGGTCTCGTTCTTCCTCAACGTCGATGACTTCGATGCCAGCTACCAGAGGATGGTTGCTGCCGGCGTGAAGTTTGTCGGCGAACCTCGCACAGAGGATTACGGTCAAGTCGTCGTGTTCTTCGACATTGCCGGCAACAAGTGGGACCTGCTCGGTCCGGGTTGACCCCGACCGTCTTCGGGTCACGCCAATTCAGGGAGCACCGGGATGGCACGGTGCAGTAGCTACCGGAGTGTTCGTGCTCGGGACCCAGGTTCGTGGTCGGCCATTTGGAGGACCATTGAGAGGGATATGGACCAGTGCCGAATCGAACTGCTCTCCTGAACCATGCACATAGTGGCCCTCTGGGGGCACCTCCGGTATAGGAACGACCCGCGTGATTTCGCGTCCGTCCCGAGCAACGAAGCGCAGGCCGCTATGCGACTCAGAGCAATCGACCTCGGTCTCCGGATTACCGGCAATCGAGAAGGCCCCACGATGATGCTCTCGGTGATGGCGCCGACACAAGGTCACCAGATTGTCCGGATCGGTTCGGCCACCCTTGATCCAATGCTTCATGTGATGTACGTCCAACCATCGCTGTGCGAAGCACCCGGGGAACCGGCAACTCTGATCCCGATTCAGAATGATCTCCCGCAACCAGTAAGGGACAGTTTGGGAGGTTCGGCCCAGCGATACGGGCTTACCGAACTTGTTCAACAACACCTGGATCGAGCCATCACAAGACAGCAGTTCCAGGGCCTCTGAAGACAACACCGGGCCAAGATGCAGATTTGGTCGTAGTCCCATAGCCCAAGCAGCAAACTCGCTTGCCTCCAGATGCACCAGAACACGATTGTCTGCGGCGCGAGAGCCAGAAGGGTCAGCCTCCACCCCCGCCCGAAGCATGGCCAAGAAGGACTCAAACCCGCTGACATCAATATCGCCGGTGTCGGCCTTCAACCAAGCACGAGCCTGATCCAGCGCAGCCATGATCTCCGCACCATCGTCTGCTCCACATCGAAGCCACATCCGGAACGAACCATCGTCGTCGAAGCCAAAGCTAAAACCTCGGTAGGGCTTATCCAAATCACCGGGAGCGAAACCGTCTGGAGTGTCTGAAGGGCAAGCATCGTCAGGATGAGGCGGCCCTTGATCCAACGGAGTGTCATGCCCGGGCTCCGGTTCTGAGTCAGTTGAAGTCCCAGAGCCTGGACCATCTTCTCCATCATCTTCTCCATCATCTTCGCCACCATCTTCTCCATCATCTTCGCCACCGTTGGGCTTGGGATCAGGAAATTCATAGGCCCGCATGATGCGCCGTAGCTGTGGAATCGTGGCGTTGACCGCCAGCTCGGCCACAGTCTCATCAAAGCCGGTGGGGCAATGCCGGACAATCAACAGCATCTGGTCGAGGCTCAACGACCCAGTGTCGAACCGCTCAAAAACATAGGGCAGCTCGTCACGGCGCTCCGCCACGGCAATGAGGCGAGCGGCTTGACGTCGGGTGATGCCAAGCTTGTAGGCCACCCAATGATGTTCAGAATGGATACCCGAGATACACCATTCGCCACTAAAGATCACATCGGCAACCATGTCGACAATGTTGCAGTCAACCAGATTGCGAGAGCCAGCGAGGCGAGCAACCCGGTCGTCAGTCGCCAACAAGTCCTCAGTGAGAATCATGCACTCGCCAATATCGGTTGGCCGGGTACGCGGAGCTGGCTGTTCAGACTCGATTGACTTAGCTCCGACTGGGTCCCGCTCCACCGGGCTTGGGACGCCGGAAGTGTGCACGCCCCGATCGGGCTCTGCCGCACCTGGACCCCTATTCAGTTGCCCGGTTTCGATTGAATCGAACATATGTTGCATACTATTGTAGGGGTGTGACAGTCAACAGTATTTTGATTTATTTACCGTTCTACTTGGAGGCGATGGTCGATCCTTGCTTGGATCCGCCACACAGACCATCTTGAGGGAACGAGACAGTCTGACTATTCTCCCTCCGGTGGGACCAACGATCGAACAACTCCTGAAGCTCGAAGTCGATGTGGCCGATGCCGTGGAGCGGGCCGACCCGTCCGATCTCGACGTGCTTGGTTTTGGCGAGATATCCGTTGTCCTTCGCACGAAAACCGACGAGGGCGAGTTCGTGGCCAAACGCCTGCCTCCGTTCAAGAGCAAGGCCATTCTTGACCGCTACCAGCGTAATCTCGAGACCTATTTGGAGGAACTCGCGGGGCGCTCGGTCCACGTTATTCCCACGTCCTTGACTGCCCTTCCTCCGGCCAACGGGTCGATCACCGTCTACTGCATTCAGCCACTACGCGCCGCCGAGCGGATCGGACCGACCTGGCTGCGGTCCGCCAGTAAAGATGAAGGCGAAGCCATGTTCGAACGTCTGATCTCAACCATGGTCGAGGCCATCGATGACAAGGTCGGAGTCGATTCTCAACTTGCCAACTGGATCATCGAAGATGACGACAGCCTGTCGTACCTCGACGTCACCACCCCGCTCTTGAAAGACGAAAGAGGCAAGACCACACTCGACCTTGAACTGTTCATGGCGTCACTCCCCTGGGCCCTGCGTGCTCCCGCTCGACGATTCGCCATCGACGAGGCCATTGACAACTTCCATCACCCGCGCACCGCCGTGATTGACCTCGCCGCCAACCTGAATAAGGAAGGGCTGGAGAACTGGATTCCAACCGTGCTTGAGATCGCCAACGCGAAACTGTCAGCCGATTCCAATCACATCCAGTTGACCGCAGAAGAGATTGCCAAGTACTACAAACAGGACGCGATGACCTGGGCGTTTATGCAAAAGATCCGGCGGGCCGACCGGGTCTGGCAACGCCGGGTCCGTCGGCGCACCTACCCCTTCCTTCTACCCGGCAAGATCAATAGGTAGCCAGCAGTAGGCGATAGGTAACCGGCAGCAGAGGCAAAAGCGAGGTGCGGGATCATGGAACTATCTGGAGGACTCAACAAGATCACGCTCATTGATGGCATCCTCCACCGACCGGGTCAGCCGTGGTCTGCCCAGATTCAGTCCCTTCTCGCACACCTGGCAGACCAAGGGTTTGAGGGTTCTCCACGGCCTCTCGGCTTTGATCGAGGCGGCCACGAGATGGTCAGTTACCTGCCCGGCACAACTCTGGACGCCCAGACTCACCAGCATTTCCAGACCGACAAGGTCTTGATATCGGCTGCGTTGCTCCTTCGACGTCTCCATGACGCAGGTGCGGACTACGAAGCCCTGCCGAAGTCGCCCTGGCAGGGGCTGCCCACTGGCTCGAACCACCGACGAGACGAGCACGTCATTTGCCACAACGACTTCGCTCCCTACAACTGTGTCCTAAACAACGGCATCATCGATGGAGTATTCGACTTCGACACGGCGTCACCCGGTCCTGCCCGTTGGGACGTTGCCTATGCCGTCTTTCGATTCTGTCCCTTGTCGCCACCAAGCAATCCATCCAGCTTCGGCTCACTCGAAGAGCAACGGCGACGATTACGTCTCTTCTGTGATGAATACGACACCCCATGCGACGAAGAGTTGCTGGACCTGGTGGTCGAACGACTCTCCGCACTGATTAGTCACATGCACGATCAAGCCGCACATGGGGACGAAGCCTTCGCCGGTCATATCGAAGCGGGGCACGACAAATACTATGAGGACGCCATCAGCTACATCCAAATCAACCGCCGGTACTTCACGCACCCCGACTAGCTACCCCAGCGGCGCCCGTCTACTCCAGCCCGAGGTCAGCGAACAACCGCCGAGCGAACGGATGCAATTCGATTGACTGGAGGGCCTCAGGCAAGAACCAGCCGACTTCGGTAGTTTCGTCCTCATCTGGTCGAGGCGTTCCAGCAACAATCGTCGCCCGATAAACAACGGTGACGTAGGCGGTTACATCACCATTGGGGTAGGTCACCTCATACCCATCACCACCAAATACGCCGACCAGCTCGCCGAGCTTGACGTCGATACCGGCCTCCTCCAGCGCCTCGCGTCTGGCAGATTCTTCTGGTGATTCACCCGGTTCTATTGCTCCTCCAATGGTCCCCCAGCGTCCAGAGTCGGCTTGTCGAACTAGCAAGATCCTGCCTTCTGGGTCCATCACTAGGACCGAAACGGAGGGCAACAGGATCAGCTCGTGACCGATCTTGTCCCGTAGGCCTTGAACGAAAGGTGACATTCCCATTGTGCCCGCAGCTCCCTCGGTAGCTATTCTAGATACTCGCTCATGGTAGACGGGACTGTGGGCCGGGCCGGGGGCCATTCCAATGACAAAGAATTCTTCGATGAGAGCGGAACGTTCCAGATCGGGCCGGCGTCTATGAGTCGGAACACGATTCTCGGAGGGACCCTTTTCATGTTTCGACGAACAGCAACCATCACCATCGCATCTGTTGCTTCTGTTGGGCTCATCAGCGCTGTGGCCCTCGGGGCATCACTCACGCTGGACGGTGCTCCAAAGGCGCAGCTGGAAGACATTCGGGTCTTCCCCGACTCCGATGAAGTTGCTGTTGCCATGCCCCATATCGAGCCCGAGCAGCCTGCACCCCCGCTGACCTTGCGTCCGTCAATAGACCGTTCCCCGCCGTCAGAGTCCGCGCGACCACAAGTGAGGAAGCCAGCTGCTATTCGTCCGTCCCCAACTGAGCCAGCGCCACCCGAGCCCGCTCCCATGACAACTCCGGAGCCAGAAGGTACGACTACCGTCCCCGAATCTCCAGAAACGGTTGGGCCAGAGCCGTCCCAACCCGACCCGGTCGAGGTTGTCCTACCTCCAAGGGTTGAGAATCCCACTGTTCCCGAAAAGCCGGATGAGTCAGAGACTCCGTCCGAACCTGAGCCGTCGAAGCCAACCAAACCCAGCAAGGACGACAAGCCAGCCAAACCCGAACATGACGGGGACAAGGACGACAAGCCATCGAGACCGGAGAAGCCAGATCACCACCGAGACGACGACCACCGGGACAATGACGACCGAGACCCGTTCAAGGACATCGTCGACGAGTGGAAAGACAAGATTGACAACGGCGACTGGGACATCAAAATCGATCGAGATGACGGAGAGTGGAAGATCGACTGGGATGACACTGACGATGATGATGAAGAAGAAGAAGACGGCGGCGGCGACTAGGTTGCGGACCTGAGCATTCACGGAAGGGCAGCATTGCTGGGGTTCAGATTCTAGTGGTTCTGCCGATACTCCCAGGATGATCTCTGATCCGATTCAAGCTGGTATGGCCGGAGCGGCGTTCGCCCTAATCCTCGGTGCGCTCTATCTCTTTGTCTCTGGAGGGTCGAGTTCGGTTGGCGAACAGGTCCGAGACATGCTGACTCCGACTCTACGGGCTTTGCGTGACACCAGCTCACTCTCACGAAGCGAACTCGCTGACCGAACGGTCTTGCTTGGCTCCGCCCTCGTTCTTTCCTCCGCTGTCACGCGCCTCAGCATCATTGACCTCGGCATTGCCATCGTGCTGTACCGCAGCCGGCCGAGCATCAAGAAGGCAACGAAACAGGAGCAGCCGCTTATGGCTATCGCTGGATTCTTTTCAACCGACATGATCGTCGGCGTCTACACCCCGATGCTTCTGGCCTTGCTCATGCTGGGAGATGTTGCGGTTGCCCTTGGTCTGAGCACAGTGGTTGTCGCCCTGTGTTGGCCTCCAGGCGGAGCCGGCCACCTCTCAGGTGAATGGCGACCCGCCTGGGTCAACGCCTAGGCCAGATTTTGCTAGCTAATGAGCCCGGCTGCCTCAGCGATGGGATCTTCGCTTGGCGCCCGGTAGAACTCCACTCGAAAACTCACCTCTCCCACTGGCTTCACGTGATGAGGTCGGTCCGGAGGGATGACTTGGGATTCGCCAGCACCCAGTTCTCTCGGCTCCCCCTCGTCCTCGAAGGTAAACTCGAGCGTTCCAGATTCGACAACGGCGAGGCCCCAGACGCCCTTGGCCACTCGGTGAGCAGCCAGTAATCCGGCGGGTACCGATTCGGCATCAAACTGGGGAGTTGAGCGGGCCATCTCATAGCCCTCAGGAATCTGATCTTCGTTACTCATGGTTTGATCCTACTTCGCTTGTGGTGTCGGCGATTGCCGCCACCGGGGTGTCACTATCAGCTGCAAGATCCTGATCGATCGCCTCCACTGTCGAGCTCTCGCCGATATTTGCTCCGCCTTCAAGGTCAAGATTGGGAAGGATCCGATCCAGCCACTTTGGTAGCCACCAGTTCGGATCGCCGATCAGAGCCATAGTTGAAGGAACAAGAACCATGCGAATGATGGTGGCATCAACCGCAACCGCGGTGGCTAGTCCAACACCCATCATCTTGACGATCGGGTCATCACTGACAACGAAACCGAGGAAGACGCTGATCATGATGAGCGCAGCGGCGGTGATGACCTTGGCCGTCGCCCCCAACCCTTCGACGACACTGTCGATGTTGGTGTGTCCTCGTTGATACTCCTCACGAATACGAGAGAGGATGAACACCTCATAATCCATGGACAGCCCAAACAAGATGGCGAACATCATCATGGGCAGGAATGATGCGATTGGTACCGCTTCTTCGAGGCCGATCAACGAACGACCCCAGCCCCATTGGAAGACAGCAACGACAACGCCGTAGGCCGCACCAATGGCAAGCAGGTTCATGATGGCTGCCTTGAGCGGCACCAGGATCGACCGGAAGACGGTCATGAGCAACAAGAAGGAGACGGCAACGACGGCCCCGATAAACCAGGGAAGCCGATCGGCAATCTTGTCGGACTGGTCAATGAATGCTGCGGTTGGACCGCCGACATAGGCTTCGGCTCCGGTGCCTTCGGTGATAGTGGGCAAGGTCTCATCCCGCAAGAGATGGATCAGGTCACTGGTGGCCTCATCTTGTGGTTTGGTAGTGGGAATGACGGTGATGAGGGCAGTGTCACCGGCGGCATTGAACTCCGGCGGGGAAACAGCGGCGACTCCATCACTGGCTACCAGGCTTTCGCGAATACCACCGGCGACCATTTCTGGTGAGTCGGTTTCCGCCAGGTCGACCGTGACCAGCAGGGGTCCGTTGAATCCGTCACCGAATCCTGCGGCGAGTAGGTCATAGGCCTGACGATGGGTTGTGTCTGCCGGGTCGGTTCCAGCATCGGCCTGGCCAAGGCGCATGTCGAGAACGGGGATGGCCATGACTAACAAGATGATCGAAGCAGCGATACTGCTGCGCCACGGATGATGGGACACCCAGTGGGCCCAACGAACCCAGCCGGTTTGCGAACTGACTTCTGGCTTCTCCAAGATGTCGAGCTTGGCCGCGTGTCCAGCGGCAAGCTCCTTGGCCTGAACCTGCGCCTTGTGGCTGAGAATCTTGTTACCCGAGAATCCAAGAAGAGCGGGCAGAAGGGTGATTGCAACCAGGACGGCGACAGCAACCACGATGGATGCGGCGTAGCCAAGGGCGGAGACAAAGGGAATGCCAGCCATCATCAAGCCCAGGATGGCTACGACGACGGTTCCACCGGCAATCACGACGGCTTGACCTGCGGTGGCGTTGGTCTGACCAATGGATTCTTCCAGGTCCATACCAGCAGCCAGGTTGTCTCGGTGGCGACTCAGGATGAAGAGGGCGTAGTCGATGCCAACACCGAGGCCAATCATGGTTCCGAGACGTGGAGCCATGGAGGGTATGTCGATCAAACCACCGAGCAGACCGACGATGGAAAGGCCGGTGATTAGTCCGACAATGGCAGCTCCCAACGGCATGGCCATCGCACGGAATGAGCGGAAGGTGATGAACAAGATGACGAGGGCGGCCAGCATGCCAATGGCTTCAGAAGGACCAGTGGTTCGCTCCTTCATCAAGATGGGAAGCTCACCGCCAAACTCGACCTGCACGCCGGCGGCTTCTGCCATTTCGGCGGTGTCTTGCAGCTCGTCATAGGTCTCGGTTCCGAGGGCAGCAGTTGTGTCATTGAATTGCACGGCGGTGAATGCTGTTGTCCCATCTTGAGACACCGATCGGGGACTGCCAAGGGCATCTGTTGCTTGCACAACCGAATCCATGGCACGGATCTCGGCCAGGCTGGCGTTGATCGCTTCGGCGGTCGCCGGGTCATTGACCGAGCAGTCCTCGGTGTAAAAGACCACCATGGCGGTGGCGCCGGCGCGCTCGGGGAAACGTTCCTTGAGCACGTCGACCGCTTGGGACGACTCAGCGCCGGGGACGGTGAAGTCGTCAACCTCTCCTCCCCCGATGGTCTGGTTCAACAGGACAATGCCAACGATGAGGGCAATCCAAGTTGCCACCGTCTTCTTCCTATTCCGGAACGAATAGATACCAATGCGATACAGCCAATTGGACATGGCCTCTTCCCCTTTTGAACAGTCAAGCTCTGTAGATATTCGCATCGTAACAGATGTTTGCAGTCTCTGCAATCTTTTATTCTCTGCAACATTGCAGTGATAGCGTTTTTTGGCTTAGAATGATCTCATGACGCAGGAACCAGGACTTCGAGAACGCAAGAAGAAGCAGACGGCAGACCGAATCGAAACCGCGGCTATGGACCTCTTCGAGAAAGACGGCTTCGACGCAACAACGATCGACGACATCGCCACCGCGGCCGACATCTCATCTCGAACCTTCTTCCACTACTTCCCCACCAAGGAAGACGTCGTTCTTGGCGACTACGCCGCCCGACTCAGCAGGGTGACTGAGTCCCTAAAGGAACAACCAGTCGACTCGCCAGCATGGACAGCACTCGGTGTTGCCTTCGCCGAGGTTGCCAACGACTATGAAGTCCAGCACCAACAGCTTCGCCGCCGCTTCCAGATCATGATGACAACCGGTTCAGTCTTCGCCCGGAATCTACAACTTCAAGCCGGTTGGGAGGATGCAGTAGCCGAAGCGCTGGAAGAACGAATGAAGTTAGGGTCCGGAGATATTCTCCCCCGGCTCATGGCTGCTTCGGCCTTGGGGGCAATGCGCTCTTCGGTTCGACATTGGCTGCCGACAACGAATCAGTCACTCCCGGATCTGGTGCAAGATTGCTTCACCCAATTGGAAGCTGGCTTCAAGCCCGCCCTCTGAGCAAGGAGGTTGGCATCAGTTGACCCGAACTTCCGCCCATTGATAGAACCAATCCCCGTCATCTTCGGGATGAGGCCAGGTCTCATAGAACGTTATCTCACCAAGATTCTTGGTCAGCAGGTCCTGCCAGACACGATCAGACCGGCGGCTAAAGTTCCGTTCGATGTCCACGGTGTTGCTCCGCAACTGTTCGGTGTGGTCAGGACCTCCCCAACTGCCGATGATGGCTACACCTCCCGGGCGAAGTACTCGGGCCAGCTCTTGCAGTGCTTGCTCGATGGCTTCATTGGCGATGTGCATGAGCACGCTCAGCGACCAACCTGCATCGAACGAATCGTCGCTGAAGGGCAGTGACACGGCTGAGCCGGTAAGCGCTGACGCCCCCAGGTTGGCACAGTGGCGTGCATTCTCCATCGACAAATCGAGGGCAATGACCTCGTGACCCAGAGACAGCAACACACTGGTATCTCGGCCCGCTCCAGGGCCAAGATCCAGAATCGACGCTGTTGGCCGGGGCAGGACATCCCGGGCGGCGCGCTCGATGGCCACGAGCCGAGGGCCCTCCGTCTTGAGCTTGGCCCGGTTCTCCGCTTGTGAGTCGTAGTAGCTGATCAACTCAGCCTCGATCTGGCCTTGTGACTTCGTCCCCATTCATCAAGCCTAGGAATGCTGTTGACTGTTCGCCTCTGACTGCCCGCTTGAAGGTCCCGGACGACGGCCCAAAGAGTGTGCAGTTGACGACCCATTAGTGGGTCGCCAACTGCACTATCTTCATCCGGCCCGAGTTCTGAGTGTTCGTGTCGGACTAGATCGGGTGGGTGGCCAACTCTGCTAGCAGGCTGGTCTTGAGTTCTTGAGAAGCGAAGCTGGCAGCCACGGCGCCTTGTTGCATGGCCAGATGCCCGGTACGGTCAATGCCAAGCACATCGCTAGCGATGCCCAGCTCGGTCACCAGATCAGTGGCAAACCAGCCTGGGTCATCGGTGTTGAGACAGGTCCGGACTCCGGCCTCCTGAAGCGCGGGAAGCGCGTGAGCCTCCATCTCCTCAACCACGCCAAGCAGCAGATTGCTGGTCGGACACACCTCCAACATCACTCCGCTATCCACAATCATCTTCACCAGCTCGGGATCTTCCAGGCAGCGGACCCCGTGACCAATGCGTTCCGCACCAAGATCGACAATGGCGGACCGAACCGACTCGGCCCCCTCGGTCTCCCCGGCATGAGGAACCGAATGCAACCCAATCGCCTGAGCCCGAGCGAAATGCTCGGCATAGGGAGCAGCGGGAAAGCCAACCTCATATCCACCGAGTCCAATGGCCACTAATCCATCCGGTGTATTCGGACCTTCCAGATAGTCGATAGTCACCGTCTGATCAGGTATCTCCAAGTCGCGGGGAATGTCAATGACCCATCCAAGTTCGACCCCATGCTCAGCAGCACGGCGGCGACCCTCATTCAGCCCATCTCGGTACTCCTCCTGACTCATCCCCGAACGTTCGCCCCGGTCCAGAAAATGGGTGTAGGCCGTCGTTGTCACCTCGGCATAGCGAACATTCTGCGAGGCCACCGTCACCGCCAGATCCTCAATAATGGTGACCAGATCCTGCCCGGACCGAAGCAGGGATAAACCAAAGAAGAACTGTTGGGCGAAGTCGGGGAACCCATCAAAGGAGAAGGCTTCGGGCCAACCGTTGGGCCAGACCTTCGTCGGGTCAGCACCATGCCGATCAGACAACGCTCGGACCGTGTCAACCGACATGGACCCTTCGAGGTGGACGTGCAACTCCACCTTGGGCAATTCCTGCAACCACGAGTGCTCTTCTTCGATAACCATCGAGCAAACGATACGGGGTTGGCCAATCCTTGGCGCGGACTGGCATAGTGGCTGTATGGCCGTTGTTGGACTTGACCATATGCAGATCTCGATGCCGGTTGGCGGCGAAAAGAAGGCGACCGAGTTCTACGTCGGAGTGCTCGGCCTCACCCAGGTCCCCAAGCCACCCCCAATCAACGCCAAGGGTGGTTGCTGGTTTGAGGAAGGCGAGGTTCATCTCCATCTCGGAGCTGAAGAAGACTTCCGACCGGCCAAGAAGGCTCACCCCGCGCTCCTCATTGATGACCTTGACCAGCTCAAGGCCAAGCTGGCCGAAGCGGGGTACGAGGTCCGACCAGGATCGGTCATCCACGGCATCTCCCAGTGGTTCACTGATGACCCATTCGGCAATCGCATCGAACTCATCGCCGCCCGCTAGACCACCGTTCTAGGCAGGCCCGGTTTCGATGCTGGCACCGAGTTGGTGAGCCAGCCAGGTCGCCAGTTCATGGGTCTGGGACACCGTGAGCAGGCAGCCACTCAGATCCTGCGCCACCTTGAAGTCCAGCTGGCTGGCTAGGCGAAAGTCGACCCGTTCACAGGTCGCTCGATCCAGGTTGAGTTCGCTGATCCGACAGCCGTCAAAGGCAACATCAGCCAGGTTGGCGTTAAAGAGATCGACGTCAGCCAATTCACAATCATCAAAACTCACTCGCTGTAGCTGGATCCCAGCCAGGTTGGCCATACGAATCGAACAGTCAACAAACTCAACATCGACTACCGCGCCAACCAGTTCGGCGCCGGCCAGCTTGCATCGTTGGATGATCGAACGAAGAACCGATTCAGAGCGCATCCGACTCAGGTCACACCCCTCCAGCACCGAGTCTCGAACCGTCACCAGAGTGTTGGGAGCAGTGATCATCCTCACCCCCACCAAGCGACTCTCAGTCACCTCAATCGTTTCGTAGGAGGTCAGATCAAGGACACAATCCTTCAGCTCGACCCCGGCAATGTCCAGCCAGGTATCTCCCGATTCCAGATCCTCGAATGTGGCGGCGGCCAGCGAGCGGACCAACAGTTTCTTTGGTGACGTCAACCGAGGTGGTTTCGCGAATGGGTCAGGTGGATCAAGCCAGGGCACACTCTCAGTATGACCGATACGACACCTCCCCCAAACCAAGCCGAGCCAGCTACAGAGCCAGCTGACTCGCCCAGCACTGAGGGAGCGACAGCATTCAGCCAGGTCATGAGTGGCTTCCGCATGGACAACAAGGTCGTCGTCCTGACCGGAGCGAGCTCGGGGCTTGGCCGTCGCTTTGCTCAGATCCTGACCCAGGCCGGCGCAACCGTGGTGGTTGCCGCCCGCCGAGCCGAACGATTGGACGAGCTGGTCAACGAACTTGGCCGAGGGCTTGCCGTCCCCTGCGACATTGCCGCTGATCAGGCGCCCGAGGACCTGATCGCCGCAGCAATTACCGAATACGGCCAGGTCGATGTTGTCGTCAACAATGCGGGAATCTCGCGCGTCGTGCCAGCAATCGACGACACCATTGACGGCTTCCGGCACGAACTCAATATTGACCTTGTCGCCCCTTACGAGGTTGCCCGCCATGCGGCCCGCTGGATGATCGAGAATCGGCGTCCCGGTTCCATTGTCAACATTGGCTCGGTCTTGGGCCACAACGGCGGTGGGCGGCTCAAAACACCGGGCTACGCCGCGGCCAAGGGTGGCTTGCACAACCTGACTCGAGAGCTGGCCTCACAATGGGCCCGCAAGGGCATTCGGGTCAATGCCATTGCTCCTGGATGGTTCGAGACGGAGATGAACGGCGGCATGTTCGACAGCGATGGCGGCATGAACTACATCAATACCAATACCCCGATGGGGCGCCCCGGCCAGTTGGAAGAACTGGACGGAGCCATGCTCCTCCTCGCCTCAGATGCAGCTGCCTACATCACCGGACATATCCTGTTCGTCGACGGTGGATGGACCGCCATCTGAGTCGAGTCCGATGGGGTACTCACCTCTGCTACTGCTCGTCAGGCCCACAGAAATGACGAACGACAGTACGAGTAGCAGCTGTGTTCCATTAGTCTGAGCAATCCCATGGACCTGTACCTGATTCGTCATGCTCACGCTGGTAGTCGATCAGCAAGTCAGCGGGACATCTATCGCCCGCTTTCCGACAAGGGCCAGGAACGGGCCGCGACCCTGGCGGAGCTCTTTTCGTCGGTCAAGATCAAGAAGATTCTGTCCAGTCCAGCCACTCGTTGTGTGCAAACCGTCGGACCGCTGGCCGAGTCCCGCAGCCTGGAAATCGTGGAGAAGGATGTGCTGTGGGAAGGTTCACTCATCAGCGATGTCATCAAGTTGATGAACAAGAACCGCGACGCTCGGACCATCTTGTGCTCTCACGGCGACATCATTCCTGGCGTCATCGAGCACCTGGCCGATGAAGGTGTCCCAATCAAGGGCCGGGGTTGTGAGAAGGGATCGATCTGGATCGTGCACTATGAGGCCGACACCATCACCAAGGCCCGCTATGTTTCCAAGAAGGCTGACTCGCTTACGTAGCGTCACTCTCGCAAGCCAGACCAATCACTCGCAGGCAAGCCTGTTAGCCAAGGGTCCAACCAACTGGGTGATCATTGGCGCTGGGTTCAAGTCATCCAGAGTCGATAGCTCCATGCAGGCTTCTTCTTCTCGACCCAGGCGTGAGAAGACAACAGCTCGAAAGGCGCGGGCATCCGGGAAGCTGGGATCAACGGCAACCGCATCAGCCAATGAACGTTCTCCCAGAGCAACGAACTCGGCAAAAGCCTCTTCGTCACCGGCCTGTTGGGCCGAGCCCGAAGCCAAGATGAGGAACCAGCCCTTGTAGGTCAGGGCCTCAACGTTCTGCGGGTCCTCAGCCAAAACCTCATCAAAACAAACCAACGAATCCCGCAGCTCACCCGTGGACATGAGCTGCTGACAAGTCAGGACCTTCTCTCGGGGCGACTCTGGCAATGCGCCAGTCAAGCCGTCCGATGCCCCGCGCTCACCAACAGCTTGAGCCAAGAGCCAACCAGCCCCAACAGCGAAGATCAACAAGCCAACCGCGGTGCCAACCAGACGACCAAACGAGTTGCCACCCATGGCTGTGTCCTTTGACCCAGCCGCACTGGGCCCAACGGAAGCCTTCGACCCCGAGTTCTTCGAAGTAGCTTTCCCAATACCTTCAATTTCTCGGATGAGATCTGCGGCCCGAACGGTGTAGTCATTCTTCAGCTGCTGATAGTCATCAACATCCAGATCACCAGCGGCGTACTCAAGCTCCAAGTCGTTGAGAGATGCGAGCAGAAAGTCGCGCTCTTCGCTCATTGCCTCGGCTGTGCTGCTCACTGGCCACCCGAGCTGACAGATGCTTGAGCTTTGGCTACCAACTCTTCGTCGGTATCGGTTGCCTCTCGCAAACCATCCTGGCGGCGCCGCAAGATCGACACAACAAAGGCCGAGCCGCCAACGGCAACTACCACCGGCAAGATCCAGATCAGAAGCGAAACCCCCTCCGCTGGAGGGGTCAGCAAGACACTGCTGTCATAGGCCCGAATAAGCTCGTCTCGGATCTGCTGGTCGGTCGCTCCACTATTGACCTTGAGTCGAATGAAGTCACGGATTTGTGATGCAACCGCGGCGTTGGACTCCGCAACACTCTGGCCGTCGCATTGGGGACAGGCGTAGATGGTGTTCAGATACTGGATTCGCTCATCGCCTTCCCGTGGACCGGAGGAGCCAAAGGTGGCGACTCCGAGCAGGAAAACCGTCATCAGGCCCAGCATTAGCCACGAGGCAGAACGTTGGCTTCGTGATGCCTTCACTCTTGGATCACCGACTTGATCTGCTCAGCGGTGATACCCCCGGTGTAGTGAACAACGACAACACCATCGGGATCGACTAGGAAGGTTTCTGGAACGGCACGAATCTGGAAGTCAATGGAGAGCTGGGAGTCGTTCATCACTGGCCAGTCCCCACCATGCTGTTCGAAGAAGGCTTCGATATTGGTGGAGGAGTCATCAAAAACAACAGCAACGACATCGAGGCTGTTGTTGGCCTTGCCCCATTCATCCAGCTCAATCAGGTCCGGGTGCTCGGCAACACACTGGGGACACCAGGTGGCGAAGAAGTTGATGACAACCCAACGCCCCCGGGAATGGTCAATGTCGAAGTCGCCACCAAGCATCGCTTCACCGGCAACAACGGGAACTCGTTTGCCCAAGAGGCGGCTGGAGGAGTCGGCTTCGCTATTCCCACCAAAGGCGAGCAACCCAATCAGGGCAATCAGGACTACTCCGACGCCAAGCGCCAGCATCCGGGTGGCATTGCTGCGCGGCACTGTCTCATGCGGCACTGTCTCATGCGACTCAGCCATGGCTGGCACCTGTCACCGATGGCACGTCTGCAGGTGATACTCCAGAAGCTTCACTGTTCTGCTGCGCCTTGGCCAGAACGGCGGAAACAGCCTCGGTTCCTCGACGACGCTTGCCGGGGAAGATGGCCAAGATCGAGCCGATCCCCATCAAGGCTCCGCCGGTCCAGAGCCAGCTGATCATCGGGCGAACAATGATCCGTAGTCGGACCGGCCCCTGTGGATCATCCGGTGTCTTATCCAGAACCAGGAACAAATCTTCGCTAAATCCGGGTCGAACTGATGGGGTTGGGACCACCATGCCAGAACGTAGATAGCGGGTTTGGGCGGGGGCATAGATGTCCTCCCCATCAATCTGGACCTCGGCGTAGATACGTTGCCTGCGATCATTCTCATCGGCCTTGAGCTCAAGGTAGGTGAACTCGTGATCGGCAACAACGACCGACTGGCCCGGCAAAAGGGTGGCACTGCGGTCAGTCTTGTACGCCTCGCTACTGGCAACGCCAACGGCAATCAAGACGACCCCGATGTGCACGATCATTCCACCATTGGTTCGGCCGACGAATCCTCTCCAACCTTGGCGACGAGTGGCCAGGATCACCTGACGAAGAGCGGCACCGGCAGCAAACCCGCCAAGGCCAAAGGTCAGAACCGGGTAAAGCCCGCGGGCACCAATCGCTATCGCCAGCGCCATTGACGAAACACCGGCGGCTGCTGGCCACAACAAACGAGTGGCGAGCAGCTCGGTACTGGCTCTGCGCCACGGCAGGACTGGTGCGGACGCCATCAGGAATAACATGACGAAGGCGATCGGGCGGCCCAACGAATCGAAGTAGGGACGACCAATGGTCAACCGGGAATCGTTCCATGCCTCGGCCAAAAGGGGAAACACGGTGCCGAGAAGGATGACGAAGGCCAGCGCACCGAACACCACATTGTTGGCCAGGAACGCGGCTTCTCTGGACAAGGGCGAGTCAATGGCTCCCGGCGAGCGAAGTTCGTCACCACGCCAGGCAATCAGACCGATGCTGCCGCCGGCGACGACGGCGAAGAACACCAGCAGCCACGGTCCGATCGACCCTTCGGAGAAGGCGTGGACCGAATCAATGACTCCCGAGCGGGTCAAGAATGTTCCAAGGATGGTGAGGGAGAATGTGGCGCACAATAGGGACAGGTTCCAGACTCGCAACATGCCACGGCGTTCTTGCACCATGACCGAATGCAGATAGGCCGTTCCCGTAAGCCAAGGCAAGAGCGAGGCGTTTTCAACCGGGTCCCAAGCCCAGTAGCCGCCCCAGCCAAGCACTTCATAGCTCCACCAGGCCCCAAGCACGATGCCGATAGTCAGGAATCCCCAAGCGGCGACCGTCCAACGCCGAGTCTCAATAAGCCAGCCCTCTCCAACACGGCCAGTGATAAGGGCAGCGGTGGCAAAAGCGAATGGAACAGAGAATCCGACGTACCCCAGGTAGAGCATCGGAGGGTGAAAGGCCACCAGGATGTGGTTCTGGAGCAACGGGTTCGGCCCGGGGCCATCGAAACCCAGCGGAACGACTGCCCGCAAAAATGGGTTGGCTGGCCCGACCATGAGAGCAAAAAAGAAGCCGCTGATGGCCAACATGATGACCAGCGCCCAGCCCATGAGTGGATCAGTGGCCCGATCACGGAACTTCACCAGGACGGCGGCCACATAGCCCGACAACAGCAGAGCCCACAAGATGATTGAGCCTTCGAGCGCTGACCAGAGCGCGGCGAAATTGAACAGGGCCGGAGTGGTCGAGCTTCCAACTTTCTGCACGTAGGCAATGGTGTAGTCACGCTGAAAGAGCGCAATTTCCATGATCACGAAGGTGCCAATGCCCGATACAAAAACTAGCCAAGCCCATTGCCGGACCGGCTTCATGATGTGGAGTCGGCCAGTAATCAGGGCGTAGGCCCCGGCCACCGCTCCAAGGACCGAGGCGGACAGTCCGAGCACCGAGAACCCGTAGCCCAAGGCTGGGTTCACGGAAGGACCCCGTTCTCGCCGACGCCAGGTCGGTCCTGGTTGCCTTCGTTGTCGGCGATATAGGTCTCGGAGTGCTTCACCAGAATCTGGGTCGATTCGAAGACCCGGCCATCCCAATGACCCTCAATAACCACTGGCATGCCAATCTCGAACAGGTCGGTCGGCTCTTCCCCAATATGACGAATCTCTGCATCAACATCATTGAACGACACACCGAAGGTGATCACTCCGGTCGCGTCCTTCACCGGTTCGGAGACAACAACGCCCTGCATCCGGAAGGTGCGCTCACCCAGTTCGACTTGCTCGGCTACGGCTTCGTCAACATTGTAGAAAAAGACACTGGCACTGCTGAGCGCCTTGAACAGCACGAACGCGAGTACCAGGGTGATTGAGCCAACAATCAGTCGATTCCGTCCCTTGGAATGGGGACCACGGACCTGTCGGTTGCTCTGCGGCGTGAGATCAATACCGGAGGCCCCGGTTGGATCATTGGTCGAATCAGTTGTTTGGTCAGTCAAGGAAACGGCGCTCCTGTTCAGGCAGCTGTCGGGACAGGTCTCGCCCTCGCTTTACCATTTGAAGCGAATAGAGAGCAAGCGTCACAAACACGATTGTGTAGCCCGCGAGTACATAGTTCATCAGGCGCCTCCAGGAGCAAGGCCGCTCTTGGCAATACCGGCTTCGCCTTCACTGCGGCGTTCGAGTAGAGCGGCCTCTAATCGGTGAGCGTCAACCCGGTGCTGCAGCCAGGCCAAGCGGAACCGGTGCATCACCAGCCAGGCAAAAATACTGAGCATGGAGACCAGGCCAAGAGCGAACGAGAACATCATCAGTCCCTCGATCTGGGAGTCCAGGGGTTTGAGGGTCGAACCCTGGTGCAGGCTGCGCCACCAGCTAACTGAGTACTTAACGATAATGGTGTTGGCGAAGCCAACAATGCCAAGTACCGCCGCCCGGCGTGAGCGAGCGGCTGGATCCATGTCCAGCTTGCGTACCGCCAGATAGCCGAGGTAGAGCACAAAGGAAACGGCGGTCGACGTCAGGCGCGGGTCCCATTCCCAATAACTGCCCCACGTTGGCCGCCCCCAAAGCATTCCCGTAACGAGGGTTAAGCCAAGGAACACCACCCCAACTTCGGCGGCCGCACCTGCCAGCAGATCCCAGAACGTTGATCCGTTGACCAGGTGAATGACGCTGCCGATCAGGGTGATAGTGAACGCCAGGTACAGGGCAACAATGGCAACCGGAACGTGAAGATAGAACAAGCGAACAGAGTCGCCTTGGAAGAGGTCAGGCGGAGAGATGAGTAACCCAAAGGCCAGCATGGCGGCGGTCGAGAGGAGGGCGATCACACCAATGACCCGAGTCGCTTCTGAGCCGGTACTCAAGATTGGCGCCTTGTAGCCAGGAGCACGATCCTCGACAGACAGCCCTGATGACGATCCATCAGCAATTTGGTCAGCAGTCATGTCCCAAACAATTCTGGAGCGAACCCATGCTCAGTCTCACGATTCTTCCAATAGAGCGCCAAAGAGAAGGATGCCCGCTCCGAGGTAAAGAAGCGAGAAAGCCCCTAAGAAACCGGCCCACGACCACCCGTCGGCCGCAGCCCCAAACAGGGCTGCTTCCGTGGCACGGGTAGCCCCAAGTAGAACAGGAGCTAGCACCGGGAGAACAAGTAGTGGAACGAGCGTGTCTCGTACCCGCAACCCGGCTCCCAACGCCGCATACAGGATACCGGCGCCAGACAGCGCCAACGTGGTGGTGACCAACACCACGATCAGAAGAAGCCAGTGACGAATGGTGGCCCCATAAAGCAAGAGCGCCCCAGAGCCGACAACAACTTCCAGTACGGCCAGTTCGACCGCGACGGCCGCCGTCTTGCCCAGGAACACACCGGCCGGCTCAAGCCCAGCAAGCTGGAGGGCATCCAGGTTCCCATCGTCTGCTTCAATGGCGAAGGATCGCCCGAGGGCAAGAAGGGCAGAGAACAGTACGGCCAGCCAGAACAAGGCCGGTGAGACGTCTTCCAGCACCGAGCGCCCGTCCTTCCCCTGCACAATCCGCTCGGGTGAAATCCCGAAACCGAACAAGATCAGAACCAAGAACCCGAAGGGTAAGACTTGTGCGGTCAGCACCTTGGATGACCATTCGATTCGCAGATCCTTGGCCGCGACCAGGCGAGCATCACGAAGCATCTGTACTGTCCCCCAGTTGCTCACCGGTATGAACTCGACCACCGGCAATCACAACAGTCCGAGCGGCAAGTTCGCTAACCCGATCAACCTCGTGCGAGGCAATAAGAACCGTCGCTCCAGACTGAGCGGCCTGGACAACCAGGTCATCGACCAGAGTTCGGCCGTCCTCATCCAGCCCAGAATGCGGCTCATCCAGGAGCCACAGCGATGGCCTCCGGCAAACAACAATGGCCATTGCCGTGCGCCGCCGTTGGCCAGCTGACAATCCAGCAACACGGACGGAACGAAGCCGTCCATCCAATCCGAACCGATGCATCACTGGCTCAACCATGGTCTCATCGGATCGATTGGCTCCGACCCAGAAACGGATGTTCTGTTCGACCGTCAACTCGTCATAGAGAGAGGTGGCGTGACCAAGCAACCCAACTTCTCGACGAACCGCTCGACGTCCGGCTCGGTCAGAAATGTCATGTCCAAGAATCCGGCCCGCACCACTGGTGAGTGATGCCAACCCCGAACACAGACGAAGCAGGGTTGATTTACCCGCGCCATTCGGTCCACGGATCAGAACAACTTCGCCCGGGCCAACGACAAGGTTCACTCCAGCCAGGGCTGGGAACTGGCCGATCAGGCTGACAGCTTCCTGCAACTGGACAATGGGCGCGTCAGTACCAGAAGCGACGTGATCGCGGCCGCTAACAGCAGCAGGATCGTCATTTGAGATTTTGCTCGGATTTGGCACAGCTTTAGAACTTTAGAGCCGATGGAACAAATGGGTGCACCCCATGGTTCTTTCTGGGCCTCTAGGATTCGGAGCGTATGATTTTGGAGTTAGGTCGGAGTTGGGTATAGGTCTATGACACATCGCACAGCCGCCGTGATTGGTGGCATCGGTCGCGCGCTCATTGCCATGGGCATGCTGACCCTCGCCTTCGCCGGATTTCAGCTCTGGGGAACCGGTCTGCAAGAAACGCGCGCCCAAGACTCTCTGGAGACCGATTTTGAAGAGCAGCTTGCCTCAATCCAGGCCCTGACCGAAGAGTTGGACGAACCTGACCCTGATGCCCCGACTACGACAACACCAGCAACAGATGACGCGGAACCAGCCAACGCTGATTCCGCCGAGAGCGCTGACTCTGATAATCCGGTCATTGCCGATGCTGGTCCCGTCAATGACATTGATCCGGCCCTGGTTGCCTTGCTCACGGCCGATCAAGGTGCGGTCATGGGCAACATCAATATCCCGGCCATCGACATGTCGCGCCACATTGTTGAGGGGGTAGCTCGTCCCGACCTGCGAAAGGGCCCCGGCCACTACTCAACCTCTCCCCTACCTGGTCAACCCGGCAACGCCGCCATTGCCGGACACCGAACAACCTATGGATCACCTTTTGGAGACCTTGACCTGTTGGAACCAGGAGACGAGATTCTGGTAACCACCCTGCAAGGAAACTTTGTCTATGAAGTCATGCCCCAGATCAATGACGAGGGAGAAGAGGTCGGCCACTTCATTGTCAGCCCAAGCCAGGTCGAAATTCTCCAGGACTTTGGCGACAACCGCCTGACTCTGACGGCCTGTCACCCCAAGTACTCGGCCCGGCAGCGAATCGTGGTGACCGCCTTGCTGGTCGAAGAACCGGCCCCTCTACTGCCAACAACGGTTCCCGAGATTGTTGCCGCCAGCGATGACGCTGGCCCCATCGACGAGCTGGCCCTGGATGAAGGAAACGTCATCGGAATTGGCGAGAACGCTCTCGATGAGGCACTCGGTTGGAACTACGCCGAGAGAACCCCAACCATCTTGTGGGCCCTTGTGACCGCCCTCGTGGCTGCGGTAGCCATTGGGCTTGGCCGGATGTGGAAGCGCTGGCCGTCCTACATCCTGGCCACACCAGGATTCCTGGTGGCACTCTTTGTCTGCTTCAGCCACCTCGATCGACTGCTTCCGGCTCTCTAACCGGGTTCCAATCCAATGAAGCTGACCTGAGGATCAATCACCTTCGCCCCAAATTGGGTGACCACGACCGACATTGTTGGGCCATACTGTGCCGGTGAAATGTTCTCGTCTCTGGTTCAGGGGCCCTCTGATACTCTTGGCGATCATACTGATCGGTTCCAGTTGCACGTCTTCGGACGGGTTGTCCTCCGACGGCTCTGATTCCACTCTCGCTGAAGGAGAGAGCACAACAACTGCAGCCCCTCTCATGTTGGCCCTCACTCCAAATTTGGACCTAGACGTTGGAACCTGCTGGGCTGAGCTTCCCGCTCTGGTAGAGACAACGACAACAACGACAGAATCCCCAACAGAGACAACACCCGCCACAGCCGAAACAACCCCCCAGACCTTGGGGGATCCAGCAACGACCATTCCTAGTCCAACAATCGTGGCCACCGTCGACTGCGCAGGAACCAATGAGGGCAAGGTCTTTGCCTCGTTCTGTCTTCAGCAGAACCCCGCTACTGATGACCTGGCTCGATTCCTTCTCATTGCAACCGAGTGCGACCTGACCACTGACGATTCCCCGGTTGACACCCCTTGGCCCGGGGATCGAGAGGTTCGTCGGGCAGCGGCCCGTCTCTGTCTGCAAGAATTCGAAGTGATCTTTGGTCTGCCCTATTCACAGTCGGAATCGATTGCTAAGGAGTTCGTCCCGACTGAAGGAATCTGGATACGCGGTCGTCGTGATGTGGTCTGTTGGATTGATTCGGCAAGCTGACTGACGCAGAAGATTGCGTTGGCCTGCGGCATTGGCCTTGTGCCAACTACGATCGTTCTTGGAGGCTAGGAAATGTTGCTCACACCATTGGCAATCATCGCGGGACTTGCCGTCGGCATGGCTCGCGGTGGAAAGCCAGAAAACCTACGAACAATGGCGTTGCGGTGGGTTCCGCTGCTCATCGTCGGTCTGATACTGCAGACCATTGGCGATCAGTTCAGCTGGGGCGGAGGGGCAGTAGTGCTCATGATCGGCTCATTCCTACTGATCACCGCTTTGGGAAGGAACCTCCATCTGAAGGGGATGACGATCGTCTCGATTGGCCTTCTTCTCAATCTGACGGTCCTCGTCTTCAATGGTCATATCCCCACCCGATTTAGTGCCTTAGACAAGGCAGGCCAGATACATGAGGGAGTTGTAGCCAGCGACATCGCCGGAATCGGCCAGGTTGGGCAACTCGAGACGTTGGACACCACCCTTCCCATTCTGGGGGACATCATTCCTATTCCTCTGGTCAACGAAGTCATCTCATTCGGTGACCTGATCATGATCGCCGGGCTCTTTGTCTTGTTCATGAACTTGCTCCTCCTGCCTCGCAGGACCGGGGTCAGCATTGATGAGATTCTCGACGATGAAGCTATTCCTCCGGCAGGCACGCCAACGTCTGGCGAACCGTCTTCGGTCATCGATCTCACCACCGAAGGCGTTGCTGCCCCGATGCCGCCAGCGCCAACCGAACTTGATCTGCTTGGCCTTGATACTGGCGATCCCGCCTCCTTGGATGACATTGCTGAAGGTCAGCTTGGATCGGTGGAAGGTGTCAAAATCTTGCCCGCCAAGCCCAAACTCGGTCTGACCACTGGTCCGAAGCAAGCAGAATCTGTTTCTCTAGATAGTTCTGTCTAGGTAAGACTGTTTGGGCACGACTGTTTGGATCGGCAGCGATTGCGGGCAGGCTAGGACCCATGGAAGAATCCCTCGACCCGGTTCGGGTCAAGCGAGCCAGAATCGCCAACCTCGTTTCCAAGGGAATGCGGGCGGGAACCGCCCTCTACGTTTTAGCTAGCACCGTCTTCTTCATTGGCTTCGCCACCGGGTTCAAGCAGGCGCAAACCGTGATCATCGTGATCCTCATGGTCGTCGGATCGTTGCTGTTGGCTCCAGCAATGGTGTTTAACTATGGAGTCAAGGCCGCCAACCGGGCTGATCGCGACGACAGTTGGTGAGTCGCTTGCCGCGCGACGAACGGCGCGAACAGCTCTTGACCGTAGCCAGGCGAACGTTCGCGGCAAATGGCTTCCACGCAACATCCATGAACGAAATCGCTGAAGAAGCCGGAGTGACCAAGCCGGTCTTGTATCAACACTTCGATTCCAAACGCGATCTGTTCAGTGAGGTGCTAAGCGACATCGGCCAGCGACTGGACACTGCGGTCTTCAATCAGACAACCCGAACCGGATCACCGTTCGAGCAGGTAACGGCCGGATTCTCTGGCTATCTGGACTTCATCGAGTCAGATCGGGACGGCTTCTCCATCATCGTGAGTGGCTCCACCCGTGAGGACCCAGAGTTTGCCGCCCGTGCTCTGAGTTTTGAAGCCAAAATGGCAGCTACGGTCTCGACCCTCATTGCCATCAGCGGACTCGACGACGACGACAGGCTCGCCCTTGCCTATGGAGTGGTTGGACTGGTCGAGGGCATGGTCCGGTTCTGGGTGACGAGTCAGGACACGACCCTGAGTCGAGACGAGCTTCTCACCCACATGACGAACCTGGCTTGGCTCGGCCTCCGCAGCTAGCAAACTGCTCGGCCAAAGCTGTAGGAGACCTGAAGAGTTGCCGAGCTGACGATACGGTCCAGTCATGATCGATTTCCGTAGCGACACCGTCACCAAGCCCTCTGATGCCATGCGCACGGCAATGGCCCAAGCCGAGGTTGGCGACGACGTCTACGGGGAAGATCCATCGATCAATGCTTTGGAGGCCCAAGCGGCCAAGTTGCTAGGTAAGGATGCTGGCCTCTTTGTCTCCAGCGGAACACAATCCAACCTTCTGGCGATCCTGGCCCACTGCCAGCGTGGTGATGAATACCTGGTCGGCCAACAGGCCCACGCCTACCTCTTTGAGGCTGGCGGTGCTGCTGTGCTTGGCAGTGTGCAACCCCAACCAGTGATGCTGGATACGAACGGCTTGTTCGACCTCGACCAGCTGGACTCTGCCATCAAGCGTCAGCCGAGCATGCATCACTTTGCCCACTCCAAGCTGCTCTGTCTGGAGAACACCCATGACGGCAAGGTTCTGCCTCAGGAGTATGTGACCGACGCCCAAACCCTGGCCCATGAGCATGGTCTCGGTCTTCACCTGGATGGCGCTCGCATGTGGAATGCATCAGTGGCTGGTGGCCAGGCACCGGCGGAGACCGCCGCAGGGTTTGACACGGTTTCGGTTTGTCTGTCCAAAGGGCTCGGGGCGCCCGTCGGATCGGTAGTGGTTGGTCGTCAGGATCTGGTTGATGAGGCTCGACGCTGGCGCAAGATGGTTGGCGGCGGCATGCGCCAGGCTGGGATCCTGGCCGCAGCCGGAAGTCATGCCCTGAGCAACAATATTGATCGGCTGGCGCAGGATCATGCCAACGCCATTCGTCTGGCCGAAGGCTTAGCCAAACTGCCTGGCGTTAGTGTCGACGGACCCCATACTAATATGCAGTTCGTCAGCTTCGACGGGCTGGACCCGGCAGTCTTGGCCGAGAAGCTGGCCGCCGAGGACATCCTGGTCTTTGCTGGCTCACCGATGAGACTTGTCTGCCATCTGGACATCTCGACCAAGGACGTAGAACGGGCGCTTGGCACCTTTTCCTCCGCCGTCACCGAGCTCGTTGGGTAGATGGCATCCCCGTTCGGGCAGCACACCCAGTCCTCCTGACACCAGATCATCAACTGCTAGCCTCCCGGTCATGGGCGCTCAGAACGACTTCGGACAACCAGTCGGTGAGTCACTGGCCAGCCGCTAGCTCCCGGGAACTTCTCCCCGAGGTACATCGTTGTGTATCTCGTGACGAGTACTAGGCGGAAGAAGGGCAAGGTCAGACGAACGATTCGAGGTTTCGTCGACGTCGTCGATTTCTTGGACCTCATCTTCAGCTTCTTCAGTCTCTTCCCCTAGTGCGTGGATTGGGGAAAATCGGAAGCTCGGAGTTAGGCCTTCTTGGAACGGGCCCGGCCAACAATTCGCAGAGCAGCACCGGCGATAAGGGCCAACTCGGTAGCAGAGAGACCAGTTCCACCACTACCCGAAGCTGCGCCAAAGCGCTTAGCCATGTCGTCGTCGATCCAACCTTGGCGATGGGCAAACCGCAGTCCAGCATTGCCAACAATCATCACGTCCCCCAGCTTGACTGTAGCCGGGAAACGTTTCTGGACGGTTCGACGAAGGAAGCTCACGACATCCAGGATAGTCGACCAAGCCCAACAGGAGACGAGTGCTTAGGTTAGGGTTCAAACAGATCTTTCACCCGAGGACTTGATGACGCGACGAGGATTCTGTTGAGCGAAACCAACTGGCGACGGCGCCTGGAAGGACTGCTGGGTGTTCCGGCAACGACCGGGAATACGGTCAAGGTCCTTCGTAACGGTGACGAGATTTTCGCCGCCATGTTGGAGGCAATCAGCTCTGCTACCCGCAGTATTGATTTCCTAACCTTCGTGTACTGGCAAGGCGATATCACCGAGCAGTTTGCCACTGCTCTTGCCGAGCGGGCCCGGGCCGGTGTGCGAGTCCGAGTGCTCCTCGACGCATTGGGCTGCCGCAACATCTCTCGGCGCCAGATGAAGGACATGCGAACAGCGGGTTGTGATGTTCGCTGGTTCCGCCCCATCGACAGTCCCTTGCGCCGGGCCAACCATCGGACCCATCGCAAGCTCCTCATCTGCGACGAAGTCGTTGGTTTCACTGGGGGTGTTGGTATCGCCCAAGAGTGGACGGGCAACGGTGATCAGCCCGACTCGTGGCGCGACACCCACTTCCGGGTCGTTGGCCCTGCCGTTGACGGTATTCGCGGCGCCTTCGTCGACAACTGGGTCGAAACCGGACCTTTGGAAATCGACGCGCTTTTTGATCACTTTCCCGACCATGACACATCCGGTTCGTCAGTGATTCAGGTGATTGCTGGTGCGGCCGAGGCAGGCGGAAACGATATTGCCAGCATGCTGGAGATCCTGATCAGCTCAGCCAAACACAACATCCGAATCACCACCGCCTACTTCAATCCGGACGATGAGTTGTCAGCCTTGCTTATCGGGGCTGCTCATCGTGGTGTCACGATTGAGGTTCTGGTCCCCGGTCAATACGCCGACAAGCGATTTGTACAGATAGTTGGCGAGGCCCGCTTCAGCGAACTACTTGATGAAGGAATCTCCATCCGGATGTACAACCGGACCATGCTCCACGCCAAGATACTGACCGTTGACGGTGAGGTTGCCAGCGTTGGCTCGGCCAATATCAACCAACGATCCTTCCAATACGACGAAGAGGTCAACCTGGTCATCTTCGACGAAACGGTCGTTGCCGAGCTTGATCAACACTTCCAAGACGACCTCGATCACAGTAAGGATGTTGACCCCGAATGGTGGGCCGAGCGAGGCATGGTGCAGCGTGTCGCCGAACGAGCAGCCACCGTGGTCGCTGACCTGATCTGATGTGTTAGTGAGCGAGTAGCTCCAAGGCTTGAGCATGAAGTTGAGGGGTCGCGGCGGCAATGACCCAACCCCCATCCAGAGGGGGTTTGCCCTCGAGGTTGGTCACCACTCCCCCGGCCGCTTCGATGATTGGAAGCAGCGGGATGATGTCGTAGGGCTGGAGCTGATTCTCGATGACCAGATCCGCTGACCCGGTAGCCAGCAAGGCATAGTTGATGCAGTCACCGCTAAAGCGGCTCATCTTGACCGATTCTTCAACCCGGGCGAAGGCCGCCTGCTCCTGCGGTCTTGCGAACATCGAGGGATGAGTACATAACAAGATTGCGTCATCAAGCTTGACCACATCTGACGTGCCGAGCGACCGTCGGCCCGAAGAAGAATCCCACCAGGATCCAGCGGGTGAGGCAACATAGGTTTCGCCGGTTGTCGGTTGGTGGAGCCAGCCAGCCAACACCTGGTCACCATCTTGGAAGCCGACGAGGGTTCCCCACATTGGCTGACCGCTGATAAAAGCACGGGTGCCGTCAATGGGATCAATGATCCAACGCCGCTGACCGTCCCCAGTCGTTCCTCGTTCCTCGCCGACAACGGCGTGGTCAGGGAACAGTGCGTGCAGCCCGGCCCGGATCTCATCCTCAACGGACCGGTCGGCCTCAGTCACCGGATCGAATGAACCGGGAGTCGCCTTGTTGCCAATTGGACCACGTCCCTGTGCGCCCTGGCGGAACCATTCCAGTGAGCGCTCGCTCGCAGTTCGGATGAGGTTCGTGACCTCCTCAATGTGGGGCGCAATAGCAAAGGATCCTGGATCCTCGGCTCCAGCCGCCGATAGTGAGTCTGAACCCTGTTCTTGACCGGTCATCATCGCACGATACGGTATTCTTCCACTTGTTGGAAACAACCGGTTCTCGATCCGAGCCAGAAACGATCCTCCAATGTCTGACGCCTCCATCCCATCCAGCGACAATTCCGAGGACGAGTTCAACGACGATCTCGATCTGTCAACTCTTGATGATGCTGAGCTCACGGCCCAAATGCATGACGATCTCTATGACGGCATGGGGGAAGAAATCGGAGAAGGTACCCAGATCCTTCTAGGACGCGGCTGGTCCGCAGAGGAGACCCTCAACAAGGCGCTCGTTGCTGGCATGAAGGTGGTTGGCGACGACTTCCGTGACGGCATCTTGTTCGTTCCCGAAGTCCTGCTCGCAGCCAACGCCATGAAGGTCGGTATGGAGATCTTGCGGCCATTGTTGGCCGAGACCGGGGTCGAGGCCGTTGGCAGGGTTGTCATTGGCACCGTCAAGGGCGATATCCATGACATTGGCAAGAACCTGGTCGGCATGATGTTGGAAGGCGCCGGATTTGAGGTTGTTGACCTCGGTATTAATACCGATGTTGACAGCTTCCTCGACGCCTTGGATGAACACAACGCCGACATTCTCGGCATGTCCGCCCTGCTGACCACCACCATGCCCTATATGAAGGTTGTCATCGACACCCTGATCGAACGGGGCAAACGAGACGATTACATCGTGATCGTTGGCGGTGCTCCCCTCAACGAGGAATTCAGTCTCGCCGTTGGTGCCGATGCGTACTGTTCCGATGCTGCCATTGCTGCGGAGACAGCAAAGACTCTGGTTGACGAACGACGTGCCGCACTCGCTGCCAGCTGAAGCACCCTTCGACTCATCAACCGCAGTCATTGCATGCGGCGCGCTTGTTCGCGAACTGCGAGCAGTCGGAGTCAATGCCTCCTACCTGCCCGCACCGCTGCACAGCCGACCAGCGAAGATTCCAGAGGCAATAGAACAACAAGTTCGAGCGGTGGTTGCAGGCGCAGCGCAGCAAGGGACAGCACTGGACAAGATCATCCTTGGCTATGGCGATTGTGGGACCGGCGGTTTGTTGGATTCACTCATGGAGCGACTCCAGGCCGAACTTGCTATCCCAATTGAGCGGTTGCCCGGAGACCATTGTTATTCCTTCTTCGTTGGCGCTGAAGCCTTCCGTGCCTTGCATGACGAAGAACTCGGCACATTCTTCCTGACTGACTTTCTGGCTCGACATTTTGATCAGCTCATCTGGAGACCGCTCAAGATCCACACGCATCCCGAACTGTTGGACATGTACTTCGGCAACTACAAACGAGTGGTCTACCTGTCACAAACCAATAACTCCGAGCAGCTTGCGGAGCTGACGGCCATGGCGGCCGATGCGGCCAAGCGCCTGGGACTGGCCTTTGATCGCCGCCACACGGGATTGTCACCCCTCCAGGACGCGTTGGGGCACCCGGTCACCGTTAGCATCACTGCACCCACCGCCCGCCAAGGCGGATCCACCTCACATCAAACCGATAGCGAGTAGCCATGGCCCGAGGCGCACAACTCATCACCATCTATTGGCGAGACATTCCAGCCCAGGTGAACGCCAAGTCTCGTCAAGATAAACACCAGATCCTGCTGAAGCCGCGGTTTCAGAAAGCCATTGATCGGGCCGCCATGGTGGCCGATATCACGACCTCCAGCGCATACGTGAACGAATGGCGCCAAGAAAAGGTGCCCCTCAAGGGTGACCACGCGACCGCGGCCGAGGCATTGGCGGAAGAACTGGATGCTTCTTTTCCCCTTGAACGGCTGGACGAATTGGTCCGCAATGGTGGTTTCGCTGAGCCACAACCAGAGCCTGTTGAAACAGAAACCGCGTGAGCAATCGAATCATCTTCACGCCAAGTGGACGTGAAGGCCAGGTTGCCGATGGCGCAACGGTGCTTGATGCCGCCCGTCAACTCGGCATTGATCTCGATTCGGTTTGTGGTGGACGAGGTATTTGTGGCCGCTGCCAGGTTATTCCTGGTGTCGGCTCATTTCCCAAGTGGGGACTGGACATTGATGCCACTGCTCTCAGCGCCCCGGGATCAACCGAAACCTCCTATGCGGGGAAGCGTCCCTTGCTCGAGGGCCACCGCCTCGGATGCGCGGCTGTTGTCCAGACCGATGTTGTCATCGATATTCCTGAATCGAGCCAAATTCACAAGCAGGTGATCCGCAAGAAGGTCAATCTTGAGGGCCTGACCATCGACCCAGTTACCGAGCTTCGCTATGTTGAGGTTTCGGGTGTCGCTCCTCCCCTGCTCCTGCTTCGGGTTGCCCTGGCTCGAGACTGGGACATCGAAGAAATCCTTGTTCCTGGAACCCTCGACTCTCAGGTGGCTCAGGCCATCGCCGCGAGCCGGGCAACGACTGAAGTCGCGTCCGAGAATGAGCCAGCCGGCCTCACCGTGGCTCTTCGTACTCAGGCTGACGGACAGTTGATTGTCGCTGCGGTTTGGCCGGGCTTCGTCGACGCCGCCTACGGCATGGCCGTCGACATCGGATCAACCACCATTGCCGGACACCTCTGCGACCTAGCAACCGGCGAAGTCGTTGGCTCCAGCGGCCGAATGAATCCACAGATTCGCTTCGGTGAAGACCTGATGAGCCGGGTTAGCTACGTGATGATGAATCCCGGCGGAGACGTCGAGCTCACAACCGCCGTCCGAACAGCCTTGGATGAACTCATTGGCGAGGTTGTGGCTGAAGCATCAATTACTCGGGACAAGATCCTGGAAATGAGCATGGTCGGCAATCCAGTCATGCATCACTTGCTGCTGGGCTATGACACCATCCCGCTCGGCACCGCGCCCTTCATCTTGGAGACCGACGAGGCCGTCGAAATCATGGCCACCGAACTGGATCTTGATTGCCCCAACGCTGCGGTCTATATCGCCCCGTGTATTGCTGGTCATGTCGGGGCGGATACTGCTGCGGCCATCGTGGCCGAACGCCCTCATCATTCCGAAGGTATTCAACTGCTGGTCGATGTTGGAACCAATGCCGAGATTGTTCTCGGAAACAAGTCAAACCTGTGGGCTGCTTCTTCACCAACCGGACCAGCCTTTGAAGGAGCTCAGCTCTCGTGCGGTGTTCGGGCCGCGGTCGGTGCCATCGAACGAGTGCGAATTGACCCAGAGACTCTTGAGCCTCGCTTCAAGGTGATCGGATCCGAGCTTTGGAGCAATGAGCCCGACTTCGCCCCACCCAAAAGCGGGATCATTGGCATCTGTGGTTCTGGTGTGATCGAGGTCTTGGCCGAAATGGCCGTTGCCGGAATTCTGGACAAGAAGGGTGTCATTCGCCAAGCCAGTGACATCAGTCCGGGCGCTGTTGCCTCAGGACGGATCGTTGCTGATGACCGCACCTTCGCCTACGTCCTACTCGCGGCCAGCGAGGAGGAAGCTGAGGGCAACCAAGCCGAATTGCGCATAACCCAGAACGACGTCCGGGCCATCCAGCTGGCCAAGGCAGCACTCAAGGCGGGTATCGATCTACTGATGCAACACGCCGATCTCGATCAGGTGGATGACATCCGCTTGGCTGGAGCCTTTGGTGCTCACATCGACCCTCTTGCCGCGGCAGCAATCGATCTGATTCCCACCAGCGCAGGCACGGTTTCCTCCCCCGGCAACTCGGCTGGCACCGGTGCGGTTCGTCTCCTGTTGTCTCGGTCCGAACGGGCCGAGATCGAAGAGGTCGTTCGCAAGGTCGTGAAAATCGAGACGGCGATGGAACCGGCATTCCAGGACCTCTTCGTCAAGGCGATGGCCTTCCCATCGGCGCCTGACCCGGTGGCCCGACCGGAGGGATCTGGCCGATCCAAGCGCCGACGTCGCAGCCGGGGCTAACGAGATCAGGCCTGGAGGCGAGTGGCCTTCGCTTGGCCTTGCACGATGAGGGCCAAAGCGCCGAACACCAGAACCATGGCCCCAACCTGAGTGAACCTCAAGCTCTCACCCAACGCGACCCAGGCAATGAGTGAAGAGATGACCGGAATGAGCAAGGTGAAGGTTGAGCCGACCCAGAGGGGAATCCGTACCAGGGACCAGTTCATGATTGAGTGCCCAAGAACTCCGGCAACAAGGACCAGCACCATGAGCCAGGCAAGGCTTCCTCGATCGGGCCACGAGAGGTCCTGACCAAAGACCAGGGCCAGGGGGATATTGACAAGAAAGGCCCAAACTGAGGTTCCAGCAGTGAACTCAGTCGGCGTGAGTCGACCCTTGGACTGTTTGGAGGCAATGAAGTAGGTGGCCCAGGACAACATGGCGCAGAAGGCCAAGGCATCACCCTTGGCGCTCCATTCCGGTGTCCCGTTGGAAGCGAGCATGACCAAACCGACACCAACAAACGCACCGATGGACAGTAAAGCATCCCGCTTCTTGATCTGTTCACCGAAGAACCGGGCGGCGATGACACCAACGAGCACTGGTTGGAGCGAACCGATCAAGGTGGCATTGACCACATTGGTGATCTTGACTGCACTAAAAAACAGGGCAACGTTGATGCCAAGAGCCAAGCCGCCGAACATGGACCGCTTCAAGATTCGTAGGCTGAGCGTGGTTCCTCGAAACTGCATCCAGGCCAGAATGAGCACCGAGAACAGACCAAATCGGTAGACGGCAATGGCCATTGGATCCAGGTCGATGCCCTTAGCCAGCACACTGCCAGCACCCCAAGCGGTAACCGATAGGGCAGCACCAATCAGGCCGCTACCCATCGCTCGCGAATCAGCGTCTGCCCCACCGCCGGCGGCCACGGTCGGGCCTTGTCCTGCCCCTTGGGCGGCCGTATTTGCTGTCACCCAGGCAACGTAGCCCTGATGAGCCTGCAATCGTCAACTGCGGGCCATCAAACATCGAGCAGCGGAACCTCAAACTTGGGTCGATTCGTCAGGGTTGTAAGCCCGATGGAGGAACGACCGAACCGGTCTCGAACCTGGTCCATGGCCGCATCAAGCTGGACGGCATCCTTGCCATCCAGGGATAGGGCAAGCTGGATAACCGAGTCATCACTCAGGCCGCTGACCGCGATGCCAACCTTGGTCAGCCCGCGCTCCCGAATTATTGGCCATGCTCCACTCAGCAAGGCTCGACCAGCGGCCAGAACAACCGCTGTCTCCGACGTTGCCTGATGAACCGTCATCGATCGAGTGGCCTGGGTGAAGTCCCCGAACCGGAGGCGAAGGATGATTGTTTTGCCAACCCGATGGCCCGATCGCATGCGGTAGGTGACCCGATCGGTCACTTCCAACAAGATGGCCTCGGCTTCTTGTCTATCGACTCCCCCGCCAGGACAGCTTCGTTGGGACCCAATGGAACGGCGGCGCTTGCCGGTTTCGATCCGACGCGGGTCACGATTGTGGGCCAATGCATGCAGGTGCCGACCTGAGCCATTGCCAAGCATGGCAACGAGCTGATCCTTGCTCAGCGCAGCAACTTCGGCCACCGTGGCGACCCCTCGCTCACGGAGCTTGCGGTCGGTCACTGGCCCAACACCCCAGAGCTTGCCAACAGGAAGCGGGTGAAGAAACTCGATCTCTCGACCGGCCTCGATTTCGAGCAAGCCATCAGGTTTACACACCCCGCTGGCTACCTTAGCCAGGAACTTGGTGGAGGCAATACCAACGCTGATGTCAAGACCAACCTCTTGTTTGACCCGCCTCCGCAGGTTCTCCGCGATCCCCCGTGCCGGCCCAACAAGCCGCCGCAACCCGGTCACGTCGATGAATGCTTCATCAATGGACAGGCCCTCCACCATCGGGGAGATGTCACGAAATATCTCGAACACATCCTTGCTGGCCTGGGAATAGGCCTTCATTCGGGGTGACACCACGATGGCCTGAGGGCACCGCTTGCGAGCCTCTCGCCCACTCATCGCCGTTCGAACACCCATGGCCCGAGCCTCATAGCTGGAAGCGAGAACAACTCCCGCGCCAACAATGATCGGGATGCCTCGAAGTTCCGGATTATCTCGTTGTTCGACCGAGGCGTAGAAGGCATCAAGGTCGGCATGCAGGATCGTTGGGGCATCGACGTGCGGCAACTCGTCTTGGGTTAGATCAATATCGACCGGTTTGTCTGTGTCTAGCCCAAATTCATTCATCGAACACATGTTCGCTTGATTTGGGCTGGAACACAACCCCAAGGTCTGAATTTGGGAATCAAAGTCAAGAGAGGGAGCTACAAACAGTTCCAGGCGCGCTCAGCGACAAGCACTATCTCCGCGAAGGTGGCCTCAGTCGAGGGGAATGACCGCGGTGGCCTTCACTTCAACCCGAGCTTTCGGAATGATGAGGGAGGCACAGCCAATGGCAGTCCAGGCCGGGTAGGGCTCGGCTATTGCGGCATCCTTGGCAGCCATGAAGGCCTCCATCTCGTCCATTCCAACATGAAAGGTGGTGAGGTCAACAATGTCAGCCAGCGAAGCGCCTGCGGCCTCCAGTGTTGCCCCTAGGGCATCAAAGGCTGCCTTAAATTCGTCTGCGGCCTCGGCTGGAACCCGACCATCAGCACCATGCCCAATCACACCGGAAACATGCACGGTGTCGCCAACCCGGAAGGCGGCAGGAAAGTGGAAGCGATCGTAGGTCCCTTGTTGACCCTCAGGGATGATTGGTCCACGCTCACTCATGACGCCACCCCGATGACCAGGGTGTCCAGCGCGGTGTGCTCTCCGTCGGGCTTGGTAACCACACGCTTGGCCACCTCAGCCTTCTGGATGGTGAGGCCCTCAAGCGCAGCCACCGTCTCATCCAGGTCATAACAGACTTCCTTAGATGGAGGTCCGCCATAGCCACCGTCAATATTGGTCTGGTCATGAGCAATGATGAAGATCATCCCGCCGGGCTTCAACCAGGTCTTGGCGTGTTCCAGCGCCGCGGTCCGTTCTGCCTTTGGTAGCTGCAGGTAGCTCAGCACGACGAGATCAACTGGCTCTGGGGCCTGCCAGGTCGTGGCATCAGCACACACATAGTTGGCGCTGACCTTGTGGTCATCTGCCAGCTTGTGACCCTTGTCCAAGCCAACCTGGGAATAGTCAACGGCGGTGACGTCCCAACCCAATCCCGCAAGCCAGACAGTGTTGCGACACTCTCCAGCGGCCAGATCAATGGCTGTTCCTGGCTCAAGACCAGCCAGATGTTCTTCTACGAACTGATTGACCTTCACCGTCCAGACATAGTCGCTGTCGGCGTATCGTTGGTCCCATCCATCACTGTCCATGTCTGCAAGCTAACCAGACGAGGTGGGCATCAGGCAACCCGAGCCTGGGGTTGGCCCCGGGCAGGGCACCCAGTCACTCGGTCGCCACTGGTTGGACGTACTGCCAGCCGAAGCGACCCTTGATGCACAAGTGTCCGTTGGTGACGCTGTGGTCATTCGGCGAGGTGACCTTGACAATGGTGTTGTCCTGAACATGCATCTCTAGATTGCAGCCAACACCGCAATAGGAACACACCGTCCGGGTCACGGTCTGCTCCTCTGGCTTCCAAGCCGCGGCTTCTCGCAGATCAAACTCCGACTTGAATTGCAGCGCGTTGGTGGGGCACACAGCGACACAGTTGCCGCAGTAGACACAGGCCGAGTCCGGTAGCGAAACATCAAACTCGGTGCTGATTCGGGCCCCGAATCCCCGACCAGAAACGGCGATGGCGAAGGTGTGCTGGGCGTCATCGCCACAGGCGTCCACGCACTTGAAGCAGAGCACACACTTGTCGTAGTCGCGGATGTAGAGGTTGTCCTGGATCTTGATCTCTTCTTCGATCCTGGCTGGACTATTCCCGTAGCGGTCGGGGTCAGCCCCATACGCCTTGGACCAGCGGGCCAGGTCATCGGCCTGGCTGAGGTCAACGCTCGATCCCAGAAACTCCAACACCATTCTTCGACTGTGGTGAACCCGTTCGGAATCGGTCTGCACCACCATGCCCTCTTCGACCTGGCGTGAGCATGACGGAACCAAGGTCCGAGAATTCTCCACCTCAACCACACACAAGCGACAAGCATTGGCCGGAGTCAGGTTGGCAGCCCAGCACAGGGTTGGTATCTCCACTCCGGCCACTCCACAGGCATCCTTCAGAGATGCACCTTCGGGAACGGTCACTGAGGAGCCGTTGATGGAAACAGTGACCGTTGAGATGGTCGCAGTCGACTGCTCACTCATGACTGACCTCCAATCAGACCCAGGGCAATGGCCGATCTCACCGCGGTTGAAGCAGTGTGACCCAAACCGCAAATGGACGCGTCCTTCATAACCTGATCCATCTCGTTCAGTAGCTGACTATCGGCCTCGCTTGGATTGGCACTGGTTCGGACCAACATCTCGTGCTGGCGAACCGCACCCACCCGACACGGAACACATTGACCACAGCTCTCGTTCTTGAAGAACTCGGCCAACCGGGTGAGAACTGCGGGGAAGTCGGTGCTGTCGTTGAAGGCCATGATCACACCTGACCCGAGAGATAGGCCAGCCTCACGAGTGGCTTCCATGGTGAGGGGAAGTTCCAGCATGTCCGGTCCAATAAAGGAGCCAGCGGCACCCCCGAGCAGCACTGCCTTGAGTTCTCCGGTTGCACCACCGGCCAGCCCCAACAGATCTCCAAGGGTTGGCCCAAACTCAACCTCATAGGTGCCGGGCCGATTGACGTGACCCGAGAGGCAGAAAAGCTTCTGACCGTTTGAACCGCCGGTTCCAGTAGAGGCGTAGGTCGCTCCCCCGTCTTGCACGATGTCCAAGACGTTGAGCAGGGTCTCCGGATTGTTGATGACGGTTGGCTGATCAAACAAGCCGTTGGTGGTCGGGAAGGGTGGTTTCTGACGGGGTTCGCCGCGAAAGCCTTCCAACGAATTGAACAGAGCAGTTTCTTCGCCACAAATGTACGCACCCGCTCCTCGCCGAACCTCGATATCAAAGTCGATGCTGGACCGGGCAATGCCCTCACCCAAGAAACCAGCTTCCCGAGCGGCCACAATGGCCCCCTCCAAGCGCTTGGTGGCTAGCGGGTATTCACCTCGAATATAGATCCAACCCTTGGTGGCGCCGGTGGCAAAACCGGCGATGGTCATCGCTTCGATCAAGGCGAAAGGGTCGTTCTCCATGATCGTACGATCCTTGAACGTGCCAGGCTCGGACTCATCAGCGTTAACCACAATATGCTTCTGGCCAGATTCTCCGGCTACACCTTGCCACTTGATTCCCGTGGGAAAAGCAGCACCGCCTCGGCCCATCAGACCCGACGCGAGTACCTCTTCGATGACCTGATCGGCCCCGAGAGCGAAGGCTTTGGACAGTGCGGCATAGCCGCCGACTCCGACATAGGAATCGAGACTGGTGGGGTCGATACGGCCGACCCGCTTCAGTAGTTTGAGCGATGGGTCGTGCTTCTGGGGAAGGTTCCACAACTCATCTTCGGCGTCTGCTTCCACCCAGTCGGGCTTGCGACGTCCTTGAATGAACTGGGCCACCGGTCGCTCGCACTGGCCAAGACAGGGGCTGCGGTGCACCTGCTTGCCTGCAGCTTCCAAGTCGGCGATGACCTGATCGGCTCCGGCAATCTGGCAAGCAGCATCAACACAGACATGGACAACGTCATCTTCCTGATCCGGGGCACCGTCAACCCGGAAGAGCTCGTAGAAGCTGGCCACGCCAAAAGCCTCGGCCGGCGGAACTTGCAACACCTCGGCAATGTGGTTGACACCGCCGGGGCTGATCCAGCCCGACTCCTTCTGCAAGGCATGTAAGGCAGGCAACAGACCGTGACGGCGATCGTTCTTACGTTTGGTACCGCTGCGTACCAGGCGTTCGGTTTCGTGCACGACGGCGGGATCAAGGCTAACGGCGGCAATGGCCGCGTCGATAGCGGCGACCTCGGTCGCGCTAGCTCGATCCTCGGTCAGGTGAAGGTCAGCCATTGGATTCTCCCTCGCCGGCATTCGCGCTGATCTTGTCGATGCGAATGGCAGCCGCTTTGAACTCAGCCGTTCCCGACTTCTTGTCCCAAGCATCGCTGGTCAAGACATTGATATCCACCAGCTCGGGAAAGTGAAAGGTGGTGAACGTCAGCCCTACGGGAATCTCGGGCTGGATCCTGATTGCCATCTCGACCGAGCCGCGAGGCGAAGACACCTTCACCAGCTCGCCGTCGGCGATGCCAAGCCGGTCTGCATCGGCCGGGTTCACATCCAGCGCGTCGCCGTAGCGAATGGGCGAATCAAAGCCACCGCTCTGAACACCCGTGTTGTACGAATCCAGGGCCCGACCGGTGGTCAACCGTATGGGAAACTCGGCGCTGAGTTCTTCCTTGGGTCCCGCCGCCTCGACCACGCTAAACGGGGCGAGCGGATGGCCACCAAGATCATCCTCCCACAGCCAACCGTGTAGGAACGGTGTGCCGGGATGATCCAGATCGGGGCATGGCCATTGCAGACCACCATCCTCCAGCCGTTCATAAGACATGCCGATGTGAAGCGGCGACAAGGAACGAAGCTCGTCCCACAGCTCCTCCGATGTCGGCTTGCCCCAGTCATATCCCATGCGCCGCGCTAACTCACCAATGATGTCTTGGTCATGCCAGGCCTCCCCTGGCGGAGTGACCGCGGCCCGGACCCGCTGCACCCGACGCTCCGAAGAAGTCACGGTGCCATCAGATTCGGCCCAACCAACCGAAGCAGGCAGAACAACATCGGCCAGTTCGGCGGTGCGGGTCATGAAGATATCTTGCACCACCAAGGTGTCCAAGCCACGCAAGGTCGCTCGAGCAAACTCGATGTCAGCCTCAGAATCGGCCGGGTTCTCGCCAATGATGTAGGCCGAGGTGATCTCGCCCCGCTCCATGGCCTCAAACATGAGAGTCAGATGCAAACCGTTCTTGTCCGGCAAGTCCACTCCGTACAACTCACTGAACTTGGCGTGGGCTTCCGGGTCGGTGATGTCTTGGAAACCGGGGAATTTGTTTGGCAGCGCTCCCATGTCGCCACCACCTTGCACATTGTTCTGGCCCCGCAAGGGAACAAGTCCACTTCCCCAGCGTCCAATATGACCGGTCAGCAGGGACAGGTTGCAAAGGGCCAGGACATTGTCGACACCATTGTGGTGTTCGGTAATACCAAGGGTCCACAAGATTTGGGCCTTGTCCGCGGTGGCGTAGGCCCGAGCCATCTCCGCTATGGCCGAAGCAGGAACACCAGTAATTTGCTCGCCGACTTCCAAAGTGAAGGGCTCAACTGATTTGGCGTAGGCCTCAAAACCAGTGGTGGAGTGAGCAATGAACTCCCTATTGGTTAACCCTTGGTTGATGATCTCCCGAGCAACCGTATTGGACATGGCAACGTCGGACCCAAGGTTCAGACCAAGCCAAACATCAGCAAACTTGGAGGACGAACTGCGCCGAGGATCAACGGCGAACATTGTCGCCCCATTGTCCAGACCTGTCATCAGGTGATGGAAGAAAATGGGATGAGCTTCACGAGCATTGGAGCCCCAGAGCAGGATGACATCGACTTCCTCAATCTCCTCATAGGAGACGGTGCCACCACCGGCACCAAACACTGTCGCCAGACCGACGACGCTAGGAGCGTGTCAGGTTCGGTTGCAGGAGTCGATGTTGTTGGTCTGCAACACCGTCCGAGCGAACTTCTGGGCGGCATAGTTCATCTCGTTGGTGCTCTTTGAACACGAGAAAACTGCGAACCCTTCGCCACCAAGCTCGGCCTTGGTTTTGGCGAAACCTTCGGTGACGCGGGCAAGTGCTTCCTCCCAGGTTGCCGGACGAAGCTCACCATCGACACGAACCCAGGGATGAGTGAGACGTTGCTTAGGAGTGTGTCGGATGTTCCGATTCTTCGTTGAGGCTCGCATGGGCTCAGTATCGCACTCGTCACCAGTGAAAAGCTGACAGTTCGCCGCCAAATACCCGTCATCTGCACCATCAGACTTCTCGATAGGAGATGGCGGCCTACTCGATACGAACGAATTCCTCGTGACGCCGAGCATGGGTCGCTAGCCTCAGCCCTCATGCGCTGGTCCAAACTCTTCGTCCCAACCTTGCGAGATGCCCCTAACGACGCGGTTGCTCCAAGCCACCGGCTACTTATTCGGGGCGGTTTCATTCGCCAGCTTCATGCCGGGCATTACTCCATGCTGCCTCTGGGTTGGCGGGTCCATCAGAAGGTGGCCCAGATTGTCCGCGAAGAAATCGATGCCATTGGGGGACAAGAGTTTTCGCTGCCGACCATGCATCCCGCCAGCATCTGGCAAGAGTCTGGACGTTGGGACACCATGGGCGAGATCATGTTCACCCTCAAAGACAGAAAGGGTGCCGATCTTGCCCTTGGCGTGACCCATGAGGAAATCTTTGCCACCGTCGCCGCCGAGCTGACCTCCTACAAGCAACTCCCCCAGGTTTGGTACCACATCCAGACCAAGTTCCGCGATGAGGCGCGACCCAAGAGCGGCCTGCTGCGAGTTCGCGAATTCGCCATGAAGGACTCCTATAGCTTCGATATTGACGCCGCCGGTCTCGATGCCGCCTTCGCCGCCCACGACCAGGCTTATCGCCGTATCTTTGACCGACTCGGTGTCCCATCCTTCGGAGTCCAAGCCAGCAACGGCGCCATGGGAGGCACCGACTCCATCGAGTTCATGACCAAGTCCGATGCCGGCGAAGATGACGTCATCATCTGCCGCAAATGCGACTACGCCGCCAATATCGAGAAGGCCATATCGAGTCTTCCAACCATCGACGATGGCGAAGCACTAACCGAAACCGAGAAGTTCGCCACCCCTGGGGTGTTGACCATTGCCGCCCTGGAAGCCTTCGAAGGCGGAGCAGCAGCGACCCAACAGCTCAAAACCTTGGTGATGGTGCTGGACAAGGTCATCACCCTGGTCGTGGTTCGCGGCGATCACCAGCTGAACACCCAGAAGCTGGCCGATGCCACTGGCGCCATCGATATCCGCCCCGCCGGCCCAGATGAAACCATGAAGGCCCTCGGCGCCAGTCCCGGCAGCCTCGGAGCCGTCGGAGTAACCGATCACCCGGTCATTGTTGATGAGGCGCTGCGTGGTCGTGTCAATATGACAACCGGTGCGAACGATGACGGTTGGCATTTCCGAGGGGTCAGCGTCGAACGCGATCTGACGGTTGGCCAATGGGCCGACTTGCGCGAAGTTGAAGCGGGCGAAGCTTGTCCAAACTGCGGGACCCCTCTGGAAGTTGACCGCTGTATTGAGATTGGGCACATCTTCAAGCTTGGCACCAAGTTCGCTGACGTATTCGGCGTGACGGTTGCTGACCCCGACGGCAAGGTTGTTCCCGTGGTCATGGGGAGCTACGGCATTGGCATCGGCCGCAATATGGCCGCGGCAGTCGAAGCCAACTATGACGACAAGGGAATCATCTGGCCCGTCTCCATCGCTCCCTATGAGGTAGTTATCACTCTCATGCGAACCGATGAAGAAACCATGACCGCCGGCGAAACAATCTACGACGATCTGAAGGCCGCCGGGGTTGACGCTCTACTGGATGACCGTGATGCCCGAGCCGGTGTGAAGTTTGCCGATGCGGAACTGTGCGGCTTCCCCTTCCGCATCACCCTTGGCCCTCGTGGCCTCAAGAACGGTGAAGCCGAGTTCACGATTCGCTCCACCGAAGAAACAACCAACGTAGCCCTCGGCGATATTGCTGGGCATGTGGCAGATCTCGTTCGTGCGGCCAAATCCTAAGCACTCCTCCCCGGCAGTGTCAGGCGGTGGCCGCGACCGGTCACGGATGTTGCTCCTCTTAGCCTCACTCACCTTCATAGGTGCCAGCTGCACCGTCGAACGCCCCGCAATTCAAGCGGACTCAGCGCCCACCTCGGCTGCCTCCGCAGGCGGTGGTAGCGCTCTGTCTTCGACAACGACGACTGAGCCATCGGCGACCCCAGCCACCACATCAACCACCCAGTTTGAGGCGACGGACTACGAACTCAGCGTTGTCAGCCAGGGGGCAGAGCCTCGATTCCAGGTCTTGCTCGGCACAGAACCGGACTCCACCAACCAGCTCGTCCTTGATGACAACAAGGCACTGATCATCTCAGTGGCTGACAGCCCACCTGAGCCGCCGGTGGTGACGCGGGCCAGTACGGACATAGATGTGGTGGTCTATTCCGTCAACAACGACCGGATCACCGTCCGGTCAACCATCGGCCAGACAGATATCGACGAGAGGACTGGACCTCGTTGGGCTCTCAACGACTTAGCCCAAAACATGGCCTCCATCGAAGGACTCTGGATTGACCAGACCTCCGACATACACCTCAACAAAAGGGTGCAGGAGATCCAACCCGGGCTCAACGAATTGTCGACGGTGGAAACACTCACCGGCTTTGCTGATGCCCTGGCATTGGCCCAGATACCAATACCACCTGAGGACCTGGGCCAAGGAGCCATCTGGACAACATCAATCCAAACCCTGACTGGCGGCCTTCCGGCTACTGTGTCCAGCCGGGCAACAATTACCGACATCAACGATCGGGTGGCAATCGCTGAGGTTGAAATCATCGTTGACTACCACCTTGGTGACATTCGGCTCTCCAACGGACCAGCCACCCTGCTGACTGGCTCTACCCAGCTCCTAGGTCAGTTGAGCTGGAGCAGCACGGTCCCATTCGCCCTCTATGAACTGCAGTCGACATCTGATCTCACCATGCGCCTGGAGGACGCTAACGAGGCCGTTTCCCAGTTCAGCCAAAACATCCAGCGAACATACTCACTCCAGCTTCGCTAATCTGGAGCCCAATGAAGACTGAGCCAGCTCCAAATGCCAGCTTCAGGCGAGATCCCGGCACTCTCCTGCAGCGCGTGACCCATCCAGCAACTCACATCGTGAGCCACCTTCGTTCCACCAGGGGCCAATTCGACCGACTTTCATGGACGAGTGACCCAACCCAGATCACCGCAACCGACCTTGTTGCTGTTTCGATGCTCGGTCGCCCAGTACCTGCACCGACGGCGGCCTGGTTGCTCAGCGACGAAGGCCAGTGGCTAACCGCAGAAATCCTGGCGGAGGTTCCCGTCAATGCCATCCTCCAAGACTGCGACCCAAAATCCATCTTGAAGATCGCCGACCTGTTCCACCTCATTCGTCGACCGACCAGCCAGATTCCGTCTCGTCCTGATGCCCTATCATCCAATCTCAAACGAGCCAAGCAAGGCCGAAAGGCACTCCAGAAACGAGATCAGAGACACCGTGACATCGGGCAAGCGAACACCACCCGTCTGCTAGCAGCCAAGCGGCCAGGCCTCGTCCCCATCGATGACCGCATCCTTCGCAAGACGTTGGGTTACTCCAAGGACGAAACCTGGTGGCTTCGTTGGAAATCGGCACTTGATCAGGACACGCGGGAACTGGTCCGGTCCATCCGCTCGGAAGCGTCGAGGACGGATTCGGCTGCGATCAACCTTAGCGACCTCCGGATCTTCGATATTCTCTTCCGGTCAAGGCCCTAGGCCGGGCCAGTGACCGTGATTCCGACAGCCTGTCGGCTCAATCTGAGGCACACTGCGTTGGTGGACCAGCGAAATCGACTGACAACGACGGTTGCGGTATCAGCGTGATCCGAGCATTGTGGTTTGTCCTCGGCTGGATCTGCGTCGCCTTCGGTGGCCTGGGCATCTTGCTGCCGGGCCTACCAGCAACTGGGTTTTTTGTCTTCGCCGCTGGCTGTTTCTCTCGCAGTAGCCCCCGATTTGAGCGATGGATACTGGACCTCCCAACAATTGGTCCTCTGGTTAGCGACTACCGAGCTGGGCTGGGAATGCGCAAGTCCATCAAGATCCGGGCCACTTTCATGATGTGGCTTTCCATCATCTTGAGCGTCACCTTCGCCATCGACATCATTCCGGTCAAGTTCATCGTCGTACTCTGTGGGCTGATCGGCTCCTGGTTCATCTGGATCCGAACACCCACTCAGCCTGAAGGTCTTGTTCGTACCTAGCAGTGCGCGGAAGAATGCCGCTTAGAAATCCTTGATGTCCATGACTGAGCCGGACTCCCAAGCTGATCCAATGGCTATCTCCCACAGCTTTGCTCCGACTGATTCGGGGCTGGCTAGCTTCCCATCATCGTGAAGCTCACGGAACTGCTGGACCTGGGGAAATTCAGCAGCCGAACTGGACCGGATCGATGCCTGCATGCCTGTGGCGACGACCCCGGGGCCAATGGACAATACCCGGACCCCGGTACCGAGTTCAGCCTGTTCGAGCGCAACGGTCCGTACCCACATATCGACCCCTGCTTTAGCCGCACAATAGGTGGCCCATCCAGGGAACGGACGCTTGCCTGCACCAGAAGAGACCTGCATCAAGACTGCCGACTGGCCTTCTGGTGCACTCTGGGCCACCGACCGGAGGAAGCTATCGCCGATGAGGAGTGGGCTGACAGCGTTTAGCAAGACCGCCGAAGTGGCATTGGCGACATCCACTTGTCCGGAGAACCCAATCGGCTCGATGGTCGCAGCCGCATGTATCAAGACGATTTCTTGCCAGGATTCGTCCGAGATCAGACCGGTGATCCAATTGTCAAACACTATCCAGGACTCGGGTTGTCCAAGATCGAGAGAAAGATGCTGCTGGTTCGCAATATCACGACGACTACAGGTGGCAACAGTCGCACCACCCTGCTTGGCCGAGGCAGCAATAGCTTGGCCGATCCCGCTGGATGCTCCGGTGATGATGGCAAGCCTCTTGTTCATGGGAAAACCCTACCGTTCACCAGCCCCTGCCATCAAAACCTCGCCCACTCGGCGTAGAATGCTCCGGGGTCAGAATTTGCTAGGTGGATAGCTACGTGGAGCAACTGGGCGTTCAAAATTTAGAGAATATTGACGAGCAAGAGCTTGAGGGTTTTTGGCGCGTCTCAACCGCTGATCACAAGATTCTTGGCGAGGCGGTCTTACTCAAGGTTCATGAGACGGCGAGCAAGCGTCAACTTCATGAGTCCCTCAAAGACCAGTTCACTCTGCTGGACCAGGCCATGGTGAGTTCTCAGGTTGAGCGCCCTCTGGAAATAGGTCGATCAGAGAGCGGTCGAACCTTTCTCATCGTTCCCAACCAGGTTCGACATGCGCTTCAAGACGATCTCCAGCCCTCCACGACAAAAACATGGCGCTCCTCGGTCGAGACCCTCACCGATGTCGCTCGGAGTGTCAGCCAGATCCACCAGGCTGGACTCGTACACGGTCAGCTTGACCCAACGACTATCCGAGTTGCTCTTGGCAAAGAAACCGTCATCACCAACTTCGGTCTCGCCAGTTTCAATCACGATTTTCAACTCCCGGTCGATCCTGAACCGCTAGCGATTCATCAGCACTATCTCGCCCCCGAGGTTCTGCAAGGCGAACCAGTAGGACAACGAAGCGATGTCTACGGGTTAGGAATGACCCTCTACGCCAGCCTTTTGGGCTCGGCTCCATTCGCCGGGGTGGCCAGCTTCTCCGAATTGTCTGAACGGATCGGCAACGAGGTCCCGATCGAATTGGGCGAGCACATCCCACTTGAGATTCGCGACGTTGTTCGGCAGGCGATTTCCAAGCGTCCACAAGATCGTCACCCCGACGCAACGACCTTCTTGCTGGACTTGCAGACGGCGACGCCTCCAATCGAGCTCTCCGATCATCAGCCTGCCTTTATTCCCGCTGTTCAAAACGCCGGATCACGAGTCAGCTTCGGGCTTGTGCCTCGTGTTGCCATTGTTGCTGTCATCCTTCTCGGAATCGGAGCAATTGGCGCATTCGCGACCTCCCGCTCCCCAGCAGAAATTCACAAGGAGCCACAGATCAAAATCCTGGGAACGACAACTGTTCCCGAAACGACAACGGAGCGAGAACAAGTCACAACAAGTCTGACGTCGCTGCCTGAATCGTCTTCGACAACAACAGAGGCCCCGTCCTCGACCACGACCCAGCCAGTCTCTCCTAGCCCGACATCGAAACCACGGCCAACAACCAAGCAGACTGCTCGACCGCCAACAACCCGACCGGCGACAACCCGCCCACCAACAACCCGCCCACCAACAACCCGGCCGCCAACAACGTTGGCCCCGCCGACCGTGTCGACCACGGTGCCTGCAACGACCGTTACATCGGTGGTCACCATCAAGCCTGGTCCGACATCATCGACTCCGGCGACTACCGAACCAAAACCGGAACCGACCAAGCCTCCGACAACAGCCCCGACTGTTCCAAGCTTTACCGTTCCGACCTTTACCTTGCCTCCAATCCCGGGCCTTGACCTTGACATCTAGAGGACTAGCGGATCCTTAGCTAACAAGGGCTCCGACCCCTGATGGCGAAGAAGGCTGCCTTGACGGTAGCTGGGGCAGAGCACCCTTCTCGGCATGAGATTGGTCACCATATTCCTCGTCAACGCGAGCCAGCTGGCCGGACTGAGCAGGTTGGCTCGACTGAGCAGGTTGGCTCGACTGAGCTGGTTGGTCAGGCTCAGAGGACTGCTCAGCAGCACCCTCGTCTTCACCCTCATCTTCGCTCTCACTGGCAGCAGGAGATAATGGGCTTGGAGGCTGGTCCGGGACCTCAGCTTCACTCACGAACTGAACGCCGACGATTGTGAAAAATGGTCCCGAGATCGTGAGGAGTTCTGTTCGGTCGGCAAGTTGGATGTCATCGTTGAAGAGCGACGTCGTCTCTGCCACCTCGAACCAGCCAGTTTGAGAATCGGGTTCCCGGTTGACAACATCGCCAACGCCCACATCTTCAATACGCATTCTCGCGACCTTGACAAAGCTTCTCTTCACCGGAATCCCCTAGATCTTGCAGTAGTCCTAGAGAGAGCATCGGCACGAGTAACGATGAACCTGAGCTGGGATGTGGTTTGACATGTTGAACCAAGATCCTCACCGCCAACCCACACAACCTGGATGACCGACCGCGACCGATTCTCGCAAGTCCGTCTCACCTCACCCTCAACTCACTCAACGTTGCCGATAGACTGACCAAGCCTTCGGGCGTGCTACTTGACAGAAGAAACGTCTGATCCACCATCATGGAAACTGTTGGTGAGGTCTTCGTCTCTTCGAAACCCGGGGCTGACCGGTTTCGACGTCGAGACGAGAAGTCGTACATGCGACCCGAGTTGCTCAGACTCGTTAAACAGGGCTTTATAGAAGCGCCAATAAGGCTGACTTCGCTCTTGCCGCCTAATTATTAGGTAGTACAGAGGAAAACTGCGAGCCGTGAGGTCACGCGGGGTCTGATCACTGCAACCCGGCAACAGAAGCAGTGGTGGACAATGGGAGAGACCATTGACAGGAGGCAAAGACCCCTGACGCTTAGGAAAGACTATGTGGTCGTGCTTGCTCTCGTAGCAGGCCGCTGACCCGGCAACGCGATGACCACAACATCGATGTCTCGGGAATGGTCGTAGCAAGTGCGGTGACTCCTTGGCGGACGGGGGTTCGATTCCCCCCAGCTCCACGTTTTCGCCTGCGGCGAAATTCGAGTTGCTCGCTAGCGCTCACAACATCGTGACATTACTAGCGGGCAGCCATACCTTCACCCAAACCCACGCCCGCGCTCACAACATCGTGACATGACTAGTGGGCGGCCATACCTTCATCCAGCCCCAGAGCCTCGCTAGCGCTCACAACCACACCCAGCGGGCCTCGGGAGTTCCCAAGGTTTGACTGAAAGAGCCAGGATGGGTCGGGAGCCGCCGTCGGCACCCGACCCACACCGACGTCCACGCGAACCGCCGTCAAAGAGGCCGGGGACGCAGTCAGTGGAGGACTGCGTCAACATCATGACGCATGAGCACTGAGAAAGTTCATAGAACCTCATGACAGGACCACATGATCGCATCGCGAGGCAGGGCTCACTGGTCGTAAATAACCATCGGTGTCCGTCGTGATGCCGACCAAGTAGATTGTCCCCTATGCCAAAAATCGAGATCTACGCCGACGTCGTCTGCCCGTTCGCCTACGTCGGTCTTACCCGTCTCATGGAGAAGCGAGCCAGTCTTGGTCGCGACGACGTGCACCTTCAGATCAGAAGCTGGCCCTTGGAATTGGTCAACAATGAGCCGGTGGAGGGCATCTTCATTGGTCACGAGATCGACGAGATCGCCCCTCAAATAGCTCCAGATCTCTTCACAGGCTTCCGAGCGGCAAACTTTCCGGCATCTTCGATGCCCAGCCTTGCTCTCACCGCCGCCGCCTACGACCTTGATGACCAAACCGGTGAAAAGGTTGCAATGGCTGTTCGCCGAGCCCTCTTTGAGAACGGTCAAGATGTCGCGGACACCGCCGTGCTGCAAGCAATCGCCGAGCAGCACGGTCTCACCAGTCTCGGAACCGAAGATCAAGTTCTTAGCGAATACACACGAGGTCAAGAGCGAGGGGCCGTTGGCTCGCCTCATTTCTTCATCGACGACGATTCCCAATTCTGTCCAGTCCTTGACATCAGCAAGGTTGACGGGCATCTCAAGGTCAACGTCGACCAGCCAGCGATGGATGAACTCATCAATCGCTGCTTCGCGTAGCACGGGCTGCACTACAAGAATGGAGGTGTGGATCGCGAGGGGCGATTCCCACCACCCACACCTCCGGAACAAGGGGTAGCCCCTGTCACTCCAATTAGAGTAGTACCTCAGCAACAATGATGTCGCATCACGTGTAAATCTATTAGCGGTCCCCCAATCGTAAAAACCCGATGAGTACATCACTCGCTCTCGCCAGCTCACACGAGCGCTTCACTAGGTCGCCGTCCTGAGGCCACTTGGGTCGGGCCGGAGCGACCAGTCTCAGCCACCGTCGCGACCTTGTCGGAATAGCACCCCGGCAGCAGAAACTATGTCTAGTCTCTGTCGGGCAATAGCCCTAACTGAGAACACAGACACAGAAAGGAGGCAGAATGCATGTGACCGGCTGGGCCTTCGTAGCAGTCGCCCTCGCCCTTTTCATTGGAGCCATCCTCCAGGGGGTAATTGGATTCGGAATGATCGTCTTGGCCTTTCCAGTCCTCATCATGGTCGAACCGGTACTAATCCCTCAGACAACCCTGATCTGTGCCTTCCCCATGGTCTTTGTCATGGCCTGGCGAAATCGGGGTCATTCCGATTGGTCTGAAGTGGGGTGGTTCAGCCTCGGCCGGGTCCCTGGGTATGTCGGTGCGCTGGTGATTCTGTCAATCCTGAGTCGGACTCAGCTGAGCATTCTCGGCGGCAGCAGTGTGTTGGCTGCCGTCACCATCAGCCTGTGGGCGCCCGCCATCAAGCGAACGAGACCAGCCCTGCTGATCGCAGGCTCGGTATCGGCTCTCTTTGGAACCGCAATGGGAATTGGCGGGCCACCCATCGGCATTCTTTACCAGAACGAGACAGGTGAACGACTACGGTCAACGGTCAGCCTCCAGATGCTCTTCGGGGCACCAGCATCACTAGCGGTTCTCCTGCTAGCGAACAAGATCAACGCCACAGACATTCGAACAGGATTTGCGCTGCTCCCCTTCACTCTTGGCGGAAACTACACCTCGAAATGGATCATCCCCCACTTCGACCAGCGGCTCCGGCCCCTCATATTGACCGTCTGTGGACTTGCTGCGGTCTTCGCTCTTGGCCGGGTCCTGCTCGGCTAAGCCTGCGCCCTCAGTCAGTAATAGTAATGGCGTACTCCGGACAATTGTCCGCAGCTAGTCGAGCCTTCTCCTCCAGCTCAGAAGGAACCTGTCCATCGCCAGCGGCAGTGGCATAGCCATAATCATCGACATCAAAAAGCTCGGCAGCGATTGAGTAGCAGCGGTTGTGGCCTTCACATTTCTCGGAATCAACTTGGATACGCATAGGCAGATTCTGCCACAGCCACGTTTGGGCCGCCAGTTGGGTTGTATACCTAGGCGTCCAAATAGCGGGTGACCGCAATTCCAGCGCTCAAGAAGCCAATCATCGCTCCCGCTAACAACAACCAGCCACTGATGCTCAGCAAGTCACTCTGATTCAGGTCGAAGCTTGCCAGTAGCTTGAGCTCGTTCTTGTTGAGCTGCTTGCCAATCCCTCGATTGAGCAGGAGTACGGCGATCACACTGAATCCAGCTCCAATTGCTCCCTGGATCATGCCCTCGATCATGAACGGAAGTCGGATGAACCAGTTGGTAGCGCCGACGAGCCGCATCACCTCGATCTCACGTCGACGGGCATACATTGCAGTGCGAATCGTGTTGTACATCAGCATTGTTGATGCTCCGGCGGAGAACAGGGCAGCAATCATCATCACCCGCGAGGCCAATCGGGTGAAGTCATTGAGCTTCTTGATGTACTCAGCCGCGTACTGAACCTTGAACACACCGGGGAGCTTCTCATACTCCTTACCCAATGCCTGAACAACGGCCAGGTCGGGCTCGATGGGTACTACCTCAAAATAGGTCGGTACCTCGTCGGGATTCACCAGCTCGAGAACAGTCGGCGACTCGCGGTAGTACTGCTGGAACTCGGCGTAGACCTCTTCCCGAGCGACATAGCGAGAATCGGAGATATTGGCAGACGAATCGAGCGTGTCAACAATGAGGGCAAGGTGTTCGGGGGTGACATCGGGGTCAACCCAGACAATGAATTCCACATCATCGCGGAAACGATCATTCAAGCCAGCAACCCCAACTCGGATCAGCATGGCTGCACCGAGTAGTGTCAGTGAGACGGCAACCGTCAGCACCGTGGCAATAGTGAGCGACGGGTTCCGAACAAGGTTCCGTCCGGTTTCCTTGGCCACATAGTCAAGTCGAAAAGCCATGGTCAGCCCTACTCGTAGACGCCGCGTGATTGGTCACGAACAATATGACCGTCCGCTAGTTCGATGACTCGGCGGCGCATGGTGTCAACAATGCCACGATCATGGGTCGCCATGAGAACCGTGGTCCCTGTCTTGTTGATCCGGTCAAGAAGCCGCATGATGCCAATGGCCGTCTGAGGGTCAAGGTTTCCGGTTGGTTCATCAGCCAGGAGGATCAACGGCCGGTTCACAAATGCCCGGGCAATGGAAACTCGTTGCTGCTCTCCGCCAGAAAGCTGATGGGGGTACTTGTGCGACATCTCACCAAGGCCGACCAGTTCCAGAATGGCTGGCACTTGGGTGGAAATAACGTGTCGAGGCCGCCCAATGACTTCGAGAGCAAAACTCACATTCTCGCCAACAGTCTTGTTGGAAAGGAGCTTGAAGTCTTGAAAGACGGCACCAATGTTACGCCGCAACTTCGGTACGTCGCGCCGAGACATCTTGCCAATGTCCTTACCAGCAACAAAGATACGACCAGTATCCGGCAGCTCTTGCTTGTTCAGCAAGCGGAGAAAGGTCGATTTGCCCGAGCCGGAGGGTCCAATAAGGAACACAAATTCGCCCTTACCAATGTCGGCATCGGCGTTGCGGAGGGCGATCGTCTCGCCCGGGTACTCCTTGGTTACGTCCTCAAGTTTGATCATGAGATCTCCCATCGGATGGAGGCGGTGAACAACTTACTCATCCGCTGATGTTTTCTGCTCGACGCCATCGCAACCATGCTTCCATGAACGGACCAACATCGCCGTTCAGCACCCCATCAGGATTGCCGGAGGTCATTCCCGATCGTTCATCCTTGACCTGCTGGTAGGGCTGAAGAACATAGGACCGGATCTGGCTGCCCCATTCAGTGGACAGGGATTCCCCCGCGGCGGCCGCCAGCTCGTCTTCTCGCTTCTGCTTCTCCAGAGCGACGAGTCGAATCGAAAGCATCTGCATACAACGGTCCTTATTCTGGTGCTGGCTTCGCTCGTTCTGGCAGGAAACAACGATTCCCGTCGGCAGGTGAGTGATCCTCACTGCTGAGTCGGTTGTGTTGACATGCTGGCCCCCGGCACCCGATGAGCGGAAGACGTCAACCCTCAGTTCCTTATCCTCGATATCGACTTGCTTGGCCGCATCCTCGATATTGGGCCAGACACTGAGACTGGCGAAGGCAGTGTGGCGCCGAGCTTGGGAATCAAATGGCGAGATACGAACCAGCCGGTGGACCCCGCGCTCAGCCTGGAGCATGCCGTAGGCATACCGGCCCTGGACCGAGAAGCCAACGGTTGAAATACCGGCTTCTTGCCCGTCCTGCCATTCGGTTACCGTCAGATCGAAGCCATTCTTGTCGGCCCAGCGACGATACATCTCAAACAGCATGGCTGCCCAGTCCTGGGCATCAGTTCCACCAGCGCCAGAGTGAACCTCACAAACAGCATCACCTTCGTCGTATTCGCCGGTGTAAAGAGCGCGTAATTCAAGGCTAGTGAACTCTTGGGCCAGCTTCTTGATCAGGGATTCGGCTTCGGAAACTGAGGCTTCATCGCCCTCCTCTTTTCCGAGCTCCCAAAGGATCTCGACTTCTTCAACTGAACCGGCCAGCTGATCAAAAAGGGTGAGGTCGTCCTTGACCGAGGTGAACTCGGTCTGGACCTTGCGGGCGCGGTCGGCATCATCCCAGAGATCAGGACGGCCCATCTCCGTCTCAAGTTGAGGCAAGCGGCTACGCAACTCGGCAATCCGGAGGTATTCCTCGGCTTCGCCTAGCTCGATATGTAGACGCGCGATCCTGTCAGTAAGGTCTGCCATCGAAGTGACCGCCTAGCCGTGACACTGCTTGAACTTCTTGCCACTTCCGCATGGGCAAGGTTCATTCCGGCCAGTCTTATCCCACTCGTCCTTGATCACCGTCTTCTGCTTCTGCTTGGCTTCTTTCGGTGCGGCATCGTCTTTGGCAAGAAGTGACTTCGCGTCGGCTTTTGCCGCTACAACGTTGGTTGCCACAGGCGCCCGACCACCGGGGGCCTTGGTGGCTTGCGCCTCAGCGACCGGTGACGCATCGGCCTTGCCCGAATCTGCAGATCCGTCCGAACCTGACTTGTTGAGCAAGGTCGAACCCTCGACTGGAGCGACCCCAACGCCGGCAACCGGCTGAGCAACCTGCTTGGTGACTTGTACATGCATGATGTACTTCACAAAGTCAGCCGACAAGGATGTCATCATGGTGCTGAACAGATCAAAGCCTTCGCGCTGCCATTCCGTGAGCGGGTCGCGCTGACCCATAGCGCGAAGATTGATGCCCTCACGCAGGTGATCCATTTCGGTGAGATGCTCACGCCAGCGCTGGTCAGAAAGCTGAAGAATGATCTGCCGTTCGATCTGACGCATCAGGTCTGAGCCGATTTCTTCTTCCTTCGCCTCATAGAACGCCACTCCTTCGGTATTGATCTGATCAATCAGATCGGAAGTACCGTTGGCTTCGGACATGGTCTCGACAGAGATCTCCGATGGCCAGAACGTGTGGAGATCGGCGTGGAGCGCCTCCAGGTCCCAGGAGTCTTCCAGTTCTTCAAGACAATGGGTCTGAACCAACACCTCGGCCACATCACCAATGGAATCAATCGTGTCGCCTCGAAGGTCACCCTGGTCCAGTACCTGCATACGACGGGTGTACACAACCTTGCGTTGCTGATTAAACACCTCGTCGTATTCAAGGACGTTCTTTCGTGTTTCGGCATTTCGCTGCTCGACGGTATTCTGCGCTCGCTCGACCGACTTCGAGACCATCTTTGATTCGATAGCTTCATCCTCGGCCAATGCCTTGTCCATGACCCAACTGGATGCACCAGTCGCAAAGATTCGCATGAGATCATCTTCGAGCGACAAGTAGAACCGTGACTCGCCCGGGTCACCCTGACGACCAGCGCGACCACGAAGCTGATCGTCGATTCGACGGCTTTCGTGACGTTCGGTTGCCAACACATAGAGGCCACCGGCAGCAAGCACCTTCTCGCCTTCGGCTGCGGTGATTGCTTCCCAATAGCTCAGACGCTTGGCGTAGTACGCCTCGCCCTCCTCGGGGTCCTCCGGATCATGACCAGCTGCCCGCGTGTCACGGTCGGCCAGTTGCTCAGCATTGCCGCCGAGCACAATGTCGACACCACGGCCAGCCATATTGGTGGCGACCGTTACTGCGCCAGCCTGCCCAGCCTGGGCAACAATCTCGGCTTCCCTGGTGTGCTGTTTAGCGTTGAGAACCTCGTGGGCAATGGCATTCTCGTCCAATATCTTGCTCAAAAGCTCGGACTTTTCGACCGAGGCCGTCCCGACAAGGACAGGTTGACCCTTCTTAACTCGACCCGCAAGATCATCAACAACAGCCTGGTACTTCGCCGCCTCGGTCTTGTAGATCAGATCTGCTTCGTCCATTCGAACAATGGGCTTGTTGGTTGGAATCTGGACCACCGGCAGGTCATAGGTTGTTTCTAACTCGACAGCATCGCCGAGCGCGGTACCAGTCATGCCTGCCAACTTGTCATACATGCGGAAGTAGTTCTGCAAGGTGACAGTGGCTAATGTCTGCTGCTCTTCCTTGATCTCCACCTTCTCTTTGGCCTCCACCGCTTGGTGTAGGCCATCGGACCAACGGCGGCCATCGAGAACTCGGCCAGTGAACTCATCAACGATCTTTACCTCACCGTCGACAACGAGGTAGTCCTTGTCCTTGTGGAATAGCTCCTTCGCCCGGAGGGCTGAGTTGAGCTGGTGGACAAAGTCGCCCTGCACACCGTCATAGAGGTTCTCGATTTCGAGCATCTCTTCGACCTTGGTGATGCCATCATCGAGGATGGCGACTATTCGCTTCTCCTCATCGACCTCATAGTCTTCATCTCGCTTGAGTTTGATGACCACGTCACGGAAGCGGTAGTAGAGGTCTGCCGCACCCTTGACCTTGCCGCTAATGATCAGGGGAGTTCGCGCCTCATCAATCAGGATGGAGTCGACCTCATCAACAATGGCGTAGTGATGGCCTCGCTGGACCATGTCGGCGCGCGACCGGGCCATATTGTCTCGTAGATAGTCGAAGCCAAACTCATTATTGGTGCCGTGGGTAACGTCGCAGGCGTACTGGGCCCGTTTCACCGCCGAATCATTCATGCCAGGAACAATAAGGCCAACAGACAGGCCAAGACGTTTGTGGATTTGGCCCATCCATTCGGAGTCTCGAGTTGCCAAATACTCATTCACCGTGATGACGTGGAGCCCGTTACCTGTCAATGCGTTGAGGTAGACGGGCAAGGTCGAGACAAGCGTCTTACCTTCGCCTGTTCGCATCTCGGCAACCCAACCCCAATGAAGGGCAGCCCCGCCCATCAGCTGAACGTCGTAGTGGCGTTGCCCAATCTCGCGCCTGGCTGCCTCTCGGACGGTGGCGAATGCCTCGGTCAACAAATCGTCCAGCGACTCGCCATTGTCGATTCGCTGCTTGAACTCGTCAGTCTTAGCCGCCAGCTCGATGTCACTAAGACGTTCGAATTCAGGCTCGAGGGCGTTGATCGGTGCGACAACGGCTTTGGCCATTTTCAGGCGTTTGCCGTCACCAGCTTTAAGGAGTTTATTGAAGAGCTTCATCGCTTCAAGAGTCTACCGGCACCACTGTCTAGCCCTGGTGCACCCTGAAGCGATCAGGACGAGGCATACACCTCGTCCTGACCCTTCTGAATATGAACAAACCTAATTGGTGCTGTGGTTGCCCTACTTACGACTGATGTCAATCAAGCCGATATCGCCGTCTTCTCGTCGATAGACGACAGCAGTCTTGGATGTTTCTTCATTCGTGAAGATGTAGAAATCGTGGTTGAGCAGGTCCATTTGCAAGGCGGCAGCACCCGCTTCCATTTCCCGAATCTCAAACTTCTTATTCTTCACAATCCGGTAGACGGGCTCCACCGCCTCCTCTTCAAGCGCCACGAGCAGATCGGTGACGAGATCTGGTGGAAGATCGGGTCGCTCTCGGTTCTGGCGCTGGTTCTTCAGCTTCGTCTTCAACTTGCGTAGCTGGCGCTCCAGCTTGTCGACCGCCAGATCGATCGCGGTAAACCCGTCAGGGGCAGAAACCTTGGTCCGAATGTGGTGACCGTGACCCTCAAGGGTGACTTCACAGATCTCCTTATCCTCGATTCTGGGATTTTTCTCTTCCCAGAAATGGACTTCGGCCCTGTCCATCCCGTCGAGATATCGATCAAGCCGCCCGATCTTTTCGACTGCCTGATTCCGAAGTTTCTCCGAAACCGTCGTGTGTCGACCGCTGACCGTAACCTCCATGGAGGCTCCCTTCTCTGTGGTTGTATTGACTCGCAGGTGCACATCTGCGGGTGCAGCGTTCACCTTAGGTCTATTCTCGTCCCGGCGCAGACCAACCGGTAGAGGCGATGGTCATGGCACTCACAAATCTGGCTCCGCCACGGCGAAGTGCCGATGCACTCTGCTGAAGCGAAGCACCCGTCGTCACCACATCGTCGACGACAAGCACCGACATCGGTACTGGGCAAACGGGCCAGAGTTCGACACCGGCTAAGCGTTCTTCTCGGCCTCGCCCCTTCTGTGGCCCACCTCGGCGAGTGAGGAGGCGGCGGATCGGCAAACGACCGTGCCTGGCGACTGATCGAGCCAAGAGTAGGCCTTGGTCATAGCCGCGTCTTCGACGATTGGCCGGGCTGGCGGGAACCCAGGTCACAACATCGAATTGTTCGACTGGGTTGATCTTGGAGGCCTTCGGTGACGCAGTCGGATCACGCCACTGACTCGGATCGCCCCACACGGCCGGATTGACCAGGGTCTCATCCCCCATGCGTCGACCGAATTGGCGCAAGATGTCGCGTCGCCCTTGATTCTTGGCTGCCAAAATCACCCGGCCAAGCGATTGGTCATAGTCAAAGATGCTCCGGACCTGGTCCAGGCCAGAAAGCTGGACCACCCCCGACGGATTGAAGCGAGCAAGGCAGCGGTCACAGACAAAACGGGAGCGTCGCTGACACGAAGGACATCGTCGTTCCAAGAACATGAACCCAACCTAGTAAGGCGCGATGACAGCTGGGGCAGCCAAAGCCTCACCAGACAAAGTCGGATCCTCAAGGAACCCCAGACCAAAAACCAACAATGCGGGCTGAGCGACCGGTAAAGGGTCGCTGAGCCCGCGCTGTTCAGTTCGTGAACAAACGTCGGCTGTTAGTAGCGGTACAACTCCGGCTTGTACGGGCCGTCGACATCCAGGCCAAGATAGTCGGCCTGTTCCTTCGACAGTTCGGTCAGCTTGACACCAAGGGCATCAAGGTGGAGCCTCGCTACCTTCTCATCCAAGATTTTGGGAAGAGTGGTGATGGTCAGACCGTAGTCTTCGGCATTCTTGTGCAGCTCAATCTGGGCCAGCACCTGGTTAGTGAAGCTGGCACTCATGACAAAGCTTGGGTGACCAGTTGCGTTTCCAAGGTTAAGCAAGCGACCTTCGCTGAGCATGATAATTGACTTGCCATCGGGGAAGCGAAACTCGTCGACCTGAGGCTTGATGTTGATGCGCTGGATGTCGCTAGTGCTGTAAAGGCCAGCAATGTCGATCTCATTGTCGAAGTGACCAATATTGCCGACGATGGCACCCTGCTTCATCTTGGACATCATCTCCACCGAGATGACATCCTTGTTGCCAGTAGCGGTGATGAAGATGTCGACCTCACCGAGCACCCGCTCGATGGTGGTGACTTGGTGGCCATCCATCACTGCTTGCAAAGCACAGATCGGGTCGACTTCAGCGACGAGAACACGGGCACCTTGACCAGCAAGTGCTTCGACACAACCCTTACCAACGTCGCCGTAGCCAAGCACCATGGCGACCTTGCCGCCAATCATGACATCGGTACCGCGGTTGATGCCGTCGATGAGGCTGTGGCGGGTGCCGTACTTATTGTCGAACTTGGACTTGGTGACGGCGTCGTTCACATTGATGCCGGGGAACTTCAGGGTGTTGTTGTCGCGCATCTCATAGAGACGCATGACGCCAGTTGTGGTCTCTTCGGAGACTCCCCGGATGTTGGCGGCCATACGCGTGAACAGGGTGTTGTCTTGCGCATGCAGCTTCTTGAGCAAGGCAATGATGGTGTGCCACTCGTCTGGGTCGTCATCGGTGGCGTCGGGAACAGACCCGGCAGCCTCATACTCAGCACCACGGTGAACCAGGAGGGTGGCATCGCCGCCATCATCAAGGATCAGGTTGCAGAAGCCTTCGTTGTCTGGCCACATGAGGGCTTGCTCGGTACACCACCAGTACTCGTCCAACGTCTCGCCCTTCCAGGCATAAACGGGGACACCGGTTGGGCGGTCAGTGGTTCCCTCTGGCCCAACAACAACAGCAGCGGCCGCTTCGTCCTGGGTGGAAAAGATGTTGCAGCTGACCCAACGAACCTCGGCACCGAGAGCGGTGAGGGTCTCGATCAGAACGGCAGTCTGGATGGTCATGTGCAGGCTGCCCATGATGCGAGCACCCTTGAGGGGTTGCTCGTCGTGGAACTCGGCTCGGAGGGACATCAGGCCAGGCATCTCGTGCTCGGCCAGTTCCATCTGCTTGCGGCCAAGTCCAGCCAGATTGATGTCGG
>JAJRQY010000025.1 GCA_024280015.1 Actinomycetes bacterium | reverse complement strand
GTCGCTCATCGCGGGCCGCCTACGTCGAACTAGCTCCGACTGAAGCCGGTGGAGACAACATCGTCAACACGATTCTTGTCGACTTCCGAGCCCTAGACACCCTGGGGGAAATCACAGTTCTGGTAGCGGCTGCCCTAGGGGTTCTGTCGTTGGTTCGAGCAGCCAGAACCGATGATGGGCTCGCGACCCAGCACACTGTTACGTCGCCAAACCGAAGCACGACGCGATGAATCGGTCAAGAAGAACGGTGTTGTTGGAGACCGGTGCTGACCTGATCGTCCCGACCATCATGATCTTCGCCATCTACCTCTTGTTCGCTGGCCACAACCAGCCAGGAGGAGGGTTCATTGCGGGTCTGGTGGCTGGCGCTGGGTTAGCTGTGCGTTCGCTGGCCGCTGACCCTGAGGGGGAGAGAAAGCCGACCTGGTCCGCAGAGCCGTTGATGGGCGCCGGACTCCTTCTGTCGATTGTCACCGCGGTATCACCCTGGTTTGCCAACGGCCAGCTGCTGGAAAGCGGGAAGGTTGCCTGGGTCCTGCCAGTCCTGGGAAAGATGAAGATTTTCTCCGTCTTGGCCTTTGACACCGGCGTATTCTTGGTGGTCGTCGGACTTGTTGTTGCCGTCCTCACCGGACTGGACAGCACCATTGATGAACAGTCCCGTGACCGGAACTCCGCGGTGGGGCAGTAGCTATGAGTGTGGTATTGGCCTTAACCATTGGCGCCCTCTATGCCGTCGGAACCTACGCCCTGTTCGACCGAATTCTGAGCCGGATCATCATCGGGCTAGCGCTGCTAGGCCACGGATCGGTCCTCATGTTGCTATTCGCTGGAGGACCTCCCGGGCGACCCCCATTTGTTGAATCTACGGTGCCGGCCAACGAGTACGCCGATCCACTTCCGCAGGCCATGGCCCTCACCGCTATTGTCATCACCTTTGGGGTACTGGTCTTCCTTCTTGCGGTGTCCTATCGGAGTTGGACGCTCACCCATGATGACGAGGTGGAGGACGACCGAGAGGATGCCCGGCTGGATTCACCGAAGCGGACCGTTCACCGAGTTGAGTACGAATTGTCCGTTCTGGGTGACGACCTGGAGCAACGATGAAAGTCCTCATTGGCCTTCCCGTTCTCGTACCGATGGGCGCGGCTGCCCTCACCTTGTTAACTCTTCGTTTGACTCGACTGCAAACAATCATCAGTGTTCTCGCTTCTGCTGTGACTCTGGCTGTTTCGATCGCATTGCTCATTCAAGTTGAAACCAAGGGAGTGACTGCAGTAGCGGTTGGCGGATGGAGTCCAGAGGTAGGCATCGCTCTGGTCGTTGATCTGTTCGCCAGCATGTTGTTGGTGATTTCCCACATCGCCACCTTCGTTGTCCTGGTCTACTCGCTTGGGCATCCGAGGACTCGGGATGCAGGAGCAGTTTTTCATCCTCTCTATCAAGCGATGTTGGCTGGCGTTTCTCTGGCCTTCCTCACCGGAGACCTCTTCAATCTCTTTGTCGCCTTTGAGATCTTGCTCACGGCCAGCTATGCCCTCTTAACTCTTGGCGGCCGGCGAGAACAGATACGACCGGCGATGACATACATCGTGATTAGTTTGGTGTCATCACTACTCTTCATCACCTCACTCGGCTTGATCTATGCCGCTACAGGCACCGTCAATATGGCTGCTCTAGCAATCGAGTTAGAAGGGATTCCCAGTGGAGTCCGCTCTGCTCTTGGCTTGCTTCTCTTGGTGGTGTTCGGAAGTAAGGCCGCCATTTTCCCTCTGTTCTTCTGGCTACCCGACTCCTATCCCACGGCTCCGTCACCAGTCTCGGCGGTATTTGCTGGCCTTCTAACCAAGGTTGGTGTCTACGCCATAGTCCGGTCGCAGTTCTTGCTGTTTCCTCGAGATGAGGCGTGGTGGCTTTTGATGGTCGTGGCTGGCGCAACCATGTTCTTCGGAGTCCTTGGAGCAGTAGCTCAACAGCACATGAAACGGATCCTGAGCTTTCATATCGTTAGCCAGATCGGCTACATGATCATGGGAATTGCCCTGTTTGATGTTGCTGGTCTCGCCGCATCCATCTTCTACCTCATGCATCACATACCGGTGAAAACTTCGCTGTTTCTCATCGAGGGAGTGGTGGTCCAAACAGTCGGAACCAGCCGCCTGGACCGCGTAGCCGGTGTGGCGCGATCGCGCCCAGTCATTGCCGCGCTATTCCTGATCGTTTCGATGAGCCTTGCCGGGATTCCACCCCTATCAGGATTCATCGGCAAGTTTGCTCTGTTACAGGCCGCTGTTGCCAGTCGCCAGTGGTTTCTGGTGGCGGTCGCCCTTCTTGTGAGTTTCCTCACCTTGTTCTCCATGACGAAAATTTGGAACGCCATTTTCTGGGGCGAACCCTTCGTCCCCCTCGAACAAGAGGCTCAATCATCTCGGGTCCCGGTTCCGATGTTTGCCGCCACCCTCGCGCTCGTCGCGGTCACACTTGGCATTGCCCTTTCTGCTGGACCCCTCTATGACCTGAGTGAGCGAGCGGCGGTTGAACTCATCGATAGAGGACCATACTTACAAGCGACATACCTGCCATGAGGCATCGCTTGGTTCTCGGAATTTGGCTAACCTTGGTCTGGCTTGGACTTTGGGGTGACTTGTCCTGGGCCAATTTGTTCAGTGGGATGCTGAGTGCTGTCTTCGTCGTTTGGATGTGGGGCCCCAAGCAACATCTTGGTATTGGTGTGCGGCCGTTTGCCCTTGTGCGTTTCATTGGATTCTTTGTCGCCAGCTTGGTGCGGGCCAGTGTGGGAGTGGCACGGCAGATTGTTCGCTTCGAGCCTCAGTTGCGTTCATCGGTCGTGGCGGTGCCGATCAACTCACAGAGTCGCGGAATGATCGCGGTCGTTGCGGCAGCGATCTCGCTTACCCCTGGAACTCTTGTGATCGAAACGAAAGCTGTAGGCCTGAAAACAACCCTCTATATCCATGTCTTCGATCTGCGAGATCGCGATGAGCTAGTCGCCAGCGTCACACAGCTGGAAGATCTTGCTCTTGCCGCCCTATCTCCGACAACCTCGGCCAAGCGGCACCTCACTCAACCTTGACCCCAAAAGGACTTCTATGACTACCACGACGACCATTGCCTTCGTACTACTTGCCGTTGCCGCCGTACTCAATGTTGCAAGGATTGTTCGGCCCAAGTCCGGCCTTGCTGACCGGGCCCTTGGGCTTGACGCATTCCTGATCTCGGTTGTGTCAGGCATCGCCGTTCTAGCGGCGCGAACCGACTCTGACCTCTACCTGGATCTGATAGTTGCCACCAGTCTTCTGGGCTTTCTATCAACAGTGACGTTGGCTCGCTTTATTGAATCGGGAGATGTCGGGTGAGTATCCTCCACATTGCTGCCTCGGTACTACTTTTGGCCGGCGCTGGGCTGAGTGTGCTCGGAGCGGTAGGCATCCATAAATTCGATGATGTTCTTGCCCGAATGCATGCGGCGACCATACCGGCAACTCTTGGCTTGCTTTTCTTGTTGGCGGGTGCCGGTCTCGCGATCGGCGACGCTGGGGCAACAATGAAGCTTCTACTAGCTGGTACTTTGCAGCTCCTCACGGCACCATTTGGTATGCAGCTTCTCGGCCGAGCCAGCTACGGGGCGGTCCCGGAGTTGTCCGAGAGGATGCAGCTCGATGATCTTGGGAAAGCTCAGCGCCAGACCGAATCAGAACGGTCCGATCACCGATGACTCTAGTCCCAATTACACCTGAGCCTAGGATTGCCCACCGATCCTTCGCCTCCTACTATGAGTAGTAGAATCCCATGATGTCTCTTCGGATCAACGCATTGCGGCCTCAAAGGTCACCAATCACTGGCCTTGCTCTCACCCTTGGCCTGTTGGCAACAGCTTGCTCGACAACGGAGTCTGAACCAGTTGCGGCAGGGAACCTGGAGATGGGTGCTGATGTGTATGCCAAGAGCTGTGCGTCTTGCCACGGGGATGACCTCCGCGGAACCGACAAAGGACCATCACATCTTTCGATCGTCTATCAGCCGGGCCACCACCCTGACCCCTCCTTCGAGTCCGCCATCCAGAACGGAACACCGAGTCACCACTGGAACTTTGGGGATATGCCCGCCATCCCTGGTTTGAGCGACGAAGAAATTTCCGCGGTCATTGCTTTTGTCCGGTCCGAGCAAGAACGGTTGGGCTTCGAACAGTAGGACTCGCTCAAGCCAGGTCGAATCCTGCAGCCAAGGCTCTGAGCGTCCCTCAACAGTTAGGAGGCGAGTAACCCCTCGAGACGCTCGGAGAGACCTTCCACACCGAGTGCACCGACGTGAGTTTCGACCGATCCATCGCTGTTGATGAAAACGAACGATGGCTGGGTATTGATGTTGAATCCAGCCCAGATCGACCCGTCGGAATCGATCACGTGGGGGAACGAGCCGACATCAAACGTTTGGATGAAGTCAGCAATTGGTCCACTGTCGTCTCGACCGGCGACCCCAACAAAGTTGATTTGTTCGCCATAGGTTTCATACACCTCTACGACCGCAGGGGCTTCAGCTCGGCAAGTCGCTCACCAGGGTGCCCAAAACCACAGGACCGTGTCTTGACCCTCGAGAGATCCCCAATCGAGCTGACCACCACCCGATATTGGTGACACCGCAAGCGCAGCCTCACTGTCATTGCCAGCCGTTCCTGGCAAACCACTGGACTCTTGCGAAGCACCGGAAGAACAGGCTGCGGCAAAGACGAACATCGCTAGGACCAAGGAGAGTCGAATGTGAAGTCTTCTGATCAAATGGACCACAGGACTACGCTACGGGAAAGAGCGTCGATAAACTACAGTTTGTAGTTCTTTGTCTACTCATAAGCAGCAGGTAGCTCATGGCCGAACCCGACAAACACCAACACTCTTCGATGAACGTTGCAGCTCATGCCGATGAAGATCCAACGCCCATGGCTGACACGAGCCAACACACAGGCCACGACAAACACACAGGCCACGACAAACACACAGGCCACGACAAACACACAGGCCACGACAAACACGCTGGCCACGATCCAAACATGTTCCGCCGACTGTTCTGGATCAATCTGGCCCTCGCGGTACCGGTCTTGGCTTTCTCCTCTCAAATCCAGAGCTGGTTTGGCTACTCAATTGAGGGCACACTTCCCACGCTGATTCCTCCTGTCGTCGGCTCCATCATCTATTTCTGGGGAGGGCGCCCGTTCCTCAAAGGCGGCTTGGACGAGGCCCGTCAACGTCAGCCGGCCATGATGCTGCTCATCGCCCTGGCCATCACGGTCGCCTACGTTTCGTCGCTTGCCTCCTTCTTCGGCATCGGGGATCTCGATTTCTGGTGGGAACTGGCCGCTCTCATCGTTGTGATGCTTCTTGGTCACTGGCAGGAGATGAAGGCGATCGGCCAAGCCCGAGGTGCTCTCGCCGCACTGGCTGAACTGCTACCAGACCTTGCCGAACGAGAAACTGATGCTGGGCTGGAGGAAGTCTCCATTGACGAACTCCGCCTCGGCGACATCGTCCTGGTTAGGCCGGGGGGGCGAATTCCTGCCGATGGTCTAGTCGTCGGCGGCGGAGCACTCATTGACGAATCAATGATCACGGGCGAGTCCAGACCAGTCCGTCGACGCAACGGCGAGCGAGTCGTCGCAGGGACAGTTTCGACTGACGCTTCGGTCCGTGTCGAGATCAACGCAGTTGGAGACGAGACGACGCTTGCTGGCATCCAACGGATGGTGGAGGGTGCCCAAGCCTCCAGTTCACGAACCCAGGCGCTGGCAGACCGGGCGGCCGCTGCCCTGTTCTACCTGGCCACCGGTTCGGCGGTTGTGACCCTCATCATCTGGTCAATCATTGGAGAACCGTCCGAGGGAGTTATCCGCACAGTCACCGTTCTAGTCATCGCCTGTCCCCATGCGTTGGGGCTCGCCATCCCCCTCGTCATCTCCATTTCAACGGCAACTTCAGCTCGTGCTGGAATCCTGGTTAAGGACCGCTTGGCCCTGGAATCAATGCGCAATATCGATGCCGTCCTCTTTGACAAGACCGGCACACTTACCAAGGGAAACCATGCAGTTGTCGACCAGATCGCCATTTCTGGCTGGACCAGCGAGGGCATGCTCGCCGTGGCGGCAGCAGCGGAGGAAGAAAGTGAGCATCCGGTCGCTAAGGCCATCGTTGCCGCCGCCAAGGACATCGCCAACAGACCCAAGGGGCAAGACTTTGAAACCCTGACAGGTCGGGGCGTTGCCGCCACCGTTGATGGTGCTCGAATCTCCGTCGGCGGGCCCGCTCTTCTGGAATATCTCGGCCTGACGGAGCCAGCAGAAGTCACAACCAGGACCCATCGATGGAGGCGTGATGGTGGCTCGGTTCTCTACATCGTGGCCGAGGCGGAAGTGATTGGGGCCCTCACTCTGGCCGACGAGATCCGACCCGAATCTCAGATTGCCATCGACTCCTTGCACGCACGCGGCAAGCAGGTCATTCTCATCACCGGCGATGCCGCACAGGTGGCCCAGAGCGTGGCCGATCAGCTAGGCATTGATGAGGTCTTCGCTGAAGTGCTTCCTGAAGACAAGGATGCCAAAGTTGCCGAGCTTCAAGCCAGAGGCTTGCGGGTGGCAATGGTCGGAGACGGCGTAAACGATGCTCCTGCTCTAGCAAGAGCAGACGTTGGCATCGCCATCGGAGCCGGAACTGACGTGGCCATCGAAGCGGCAGGAGTCGTTCTGGCCTCCAGTGATCCTCGCAGCGTTTCGGGCGTTATCGATCTCTCCGTTGCCACCTACAGGAAGATGATTCAGAACCTGGTTTGGGCGACCGGATACAATCTGCTCGCCATACCTATTGCCGCCGGAGCACTCTCCTTCATCGGCCTCAATCTGCCACCGGCGGCCGCGGCGGTGGCCATGTCGCTCTCCACCATCATCGTTGCTGCCAATGCCCAGTTGCTACGCCGCCTCGACCTCCGCCCGTAGGGCCATCAACTGGAGCCAGCCTTTGTTGTCCTCAAACCAACTCGGAGCACCGCACTCAACTGCAGCACGATCGCCATACCCATAAGTGCAGTGATGATGAATCGGTGCAGAAGTAGACGCTCTTCAACCTTCCAATAGTAAAAAGCGTGGATGCCGACCAAGCCAAAGACGAGGTATGTGCTTCGTTGTGCGTTCTTCCAGCGTGATCCGCCAAGCCGCCGCAACCATGTCCGATTCGAGATCACCACCAGACCTACAAGCAGCGATGCCGCTCCGAACCCAACCCAATTGGCGAACCCTCTTTTTCCCCGCAAGAGCGGAACAGGTTGACTGGCACTGGGCCAGCCGGTGAAGAAGGACTCCCAAGGTTTAGCCAGCTCGCCGTGAATAGACAGGCCGATGACGAGATGCACGAATGCCGCGATTCCAGCGGCGACACCGACTGTTCGTCGCCAGGGAAGATGACGGGCGGGACTCTTTCCGGCCAGAGAACGGATCGAGCTGTAGGCCAAGATGGCAGCAAGGAGTACAACGGCCGTATCTGCTAGAGCGACACTCGACCTCCATTTCAGGCTCGATGCTTTCCGGCCAGGATTGTCAACCCAGCGTTCTGGACTCAGTCCCAGGACCGCCGCCAGCCCCAGAGCCAGCACAACTACGGCCCCAACAACAACGACCTCTCGTCGCTTGGAAAGAGCCAACTCCGCACCTCGTTTCATGTCCACATCACGGCCAGACCCACAACAGTAACCGCGAACCCACCACCAGCTACGCCGCTTCCGTAGCGACGACAGCCGTTCTATCCATCAACCGGTGGGACATAGACCGGGGTCCACGTCACTCCCTGATCCGAGCTACTGGAGATCTCGCCTCCCACCGCGGTGATCCACCAGGTACCAGACCGCTTACCTGCCAGACCAACCATGAAGGTCTCAACCTGAGGTGGGCCCATCACATCTTGCTGCCAGGGCCCCAAGATCTCACTGCTGCGCCAGAACTGTCCATCTTCATCCACACCCACGATGCTTCCGGATTCTGGCCATTCGACTTCAACCAGGCCAGGCGCGTCATCGAGCTCCTGCCATGTCTGTGCTCCGTCCACACTGACCCAAACCTGTGAGTCCCAGTCGACCACCAACTGTTGGGAGGAGTCGTTGGGATCGATTGCCAAGTCTTTGGCCTCAATCGAGCCGCGTTGACTCCACTCCCCATCCAGATTGAGGAACCAGATTTGTCCCATGGTCTCAGCCGCGAACAAACCATCACGGTGCGGAACCAAGGCGTGGAAGTCGGCGTCACCGAGCAGCTCCAGCGAAGACCAGGTGCTGCCATCATCAACACTTTTGGCCAAACCAAGGAAAGGTGGTCGTCCTTCAACCCGGTAGCTCTCTACTCGAAGATCGGGGTGACCACTGGCAATCAGATCGCCGTCGCTGTTCCGAGTCATCGCCATCAGGTCGTGTTGCTCCGCCCCAACGAGAACAGCCCTATCAACACTCTCAATCCGGTAGAGACCAGTATGTGAGCCAGCCAGGAGCTGACCTTCAGAATTGAACGCCAGATCGTGAATGTGGCCAAGGTCTCCGGCTGATGCCACCACGTCGGACCGGCCAAAACCACACGCCGCGAGGAGCATAGAAAGGCCAAGACTGCAAGAAACCAGGCCAGGCCATCTCACGATTCAGCCATTGCCGTTAACCTAACCTGGCGGCCAGGCGCGGTGGTCACGGCACGTCCCCCGGCTGCGCAACGTTGCCCGAATTCGGGTTTTGAGGGATCTCTGCGCCTTGCGGGACCAAGGCAAGCGTGATCACTTCTCCATCTTGTTCGAAGAGGTAGTCAGCCAGTTCCGTTTCAATGATCCGCGGCGCTGCTTCAAGATCATCGAATGACCAAACCGCCAGCTTTAGTTCCGCAGGCTGGCCACCACAACCGTCCACTTCATCAAGAACAAGCCCTCCCTCACCAGGACCGGGCTCATAGCGGGTATCAGTAAGAGACGCTCCAACCGTTTCCAAATACTCGCCAAGCGTGGCCTTGGGACCTGATGCGTTGGAATTGGTTGGATGAATATGGATCAGGCCGTCGGCATGACCGTGGATGCCATCGCCATGGTCTGGACTCGCGTTCGGCGGCAAGAACGTATTGCAGGAGTAAACGGAGAACGCGTCATGCCAATGGTCGACAAGGGCGCGAGGTGCCACGTTGGCCGTCGACACCCGTTTGGTAGCAAGCGCGCCAACGACCGCACCACCAAGAAGGACAACAACAGCGATGGAGACTCCGAACCAAGGGATAGTTCGTTTGTTGGGTGGACCGGTCGCAACCTTTGAAACGGTCGAAACCGACTTCTTGGCTTTCTGCCCCCTGGACGCTTTTCCCATCAAACCAACTCCTCTATACGACAGTATGTAGTAGATTAGCAACAACGGGGCCCACCCAGCGCGCGCCTCGAAAGAAGCACATGGATCGGCGAAAATGTGAGGACACGATCCTCAACGTCCTCAACCGAGAGGTCCCACCACATCTACGACATCTCGTAGTAGTCTGTCGCCCGGCGCAGACAGCGGTCATTTGACCACGAGGCTTTACCCCAAGGAATCCATGCTCAAATCGAACTCGTGGCGCCATGTTCCGCCGACGACGGGCCCAGCGAAGCGTCTCATCGCTGCCCTGGCCTTCGCCGTCATTTTGACGCTCAGCCCAACGCCCGCCTCGGCCCATACAGGGTTCGAGTCTTCAGACCCGGCCAACGGAACGGTCCTTGGCCAACCCGTTGCCGCAATCACGCTCGTCTTCACCGCACAAGCCGAGCCATCGGGCGACGGATTCCAAGTCCTTGATTCAGACGGCGTACTTCGCACCCCCATCACAGAAACCTCACCCGATGGCCGAACCTGGATCTTGCAGTTTGAGCCACCTCTCCCAAGCGGAGAGATCGGCGTTCGCTGGAAGGTGAAGGCCCCAGACAAGCACCCAATCGAGGGAAGTTTTCGGTTCGTGGTCGAAACTGTCGGCCCGGCAAGCAACGGGTCCGGCCCACTGACGGAGCCCACAAGCCCAACGTTGAACGAGTTGCCAGCGACCACAACCAACCTCGATAGTTTTCTCCAAGTCGATTCGTCTGCCACACAGGGAGCAGCCCGACTTGGTGCATTGGGTAGGTTTCTTGGGCTTTCCGGGACACTTTTAGGTGTCGGCGCTCTTGCCTTTGCGCTGCTTGTCTTGCGCGGAACAAGTGGTGACGTCAGCCATGTCGTCTATTGGATTCGTCGGGCCGGCGTCCTCGCCATTCTCGGACCGGTGCTCACATCAGCAGCACAACTAGTGGTCGAATCGGGATCCTGGTCTGGAATCTGGTCCCCCTCCGTCATCTGGTCCACCTTCTTCTCCTCCTTCGGAATTGCCATCGCCCTTCGAATTGGAGGTGGCTACCTCCTCGCGTCAGAGACCAGCCTGGATATCCACCCCGCTACCCGAGCCACCGATCCTGTTCTTGCTGTCAAAGAACTAGTTGCCGTTGGCATCGGGCAGGTCGATGTTCGCTTGCGTGCCGGATCTGAGTCGGTTACTGATCCAGGCCCGAACAATCAGCCTTCTCTCCCCTACCACCAAGATGGTGATGCCGCATGGGCGCCAACCACCGAATCTGCAGGTGCTCTCCTGGGCTCGGCACTCTTGGTGCTTTCCTTCGCCTTCGACGGACATACAGCCAGCAAGGGCGACCGGGTTGTCACAGCCATCGTCAATACGATCCATGTCACTGGTGCAGCCGTCTGGACCGGCGGATTGATCATGCTGGCACTGGTTCTATGGCGCCGCAACCGGCTTGACCGCGAGTTAAGGGCTCTCCAACTAGCATTGCGTTTTTCGGTGGTAGCTGCCATCGCGCTGGCCTTCGTCGGAGGCGCTGGCCTCCTGCTGACCTTCATTGTTCTGGATTCCCCGCAAGAACTCTGGTCGACCCCCTGGGGGCGCCTCCTGATGCTCAAGACCGCCGTGGTAGCTCTTGCTGCTGGAATGGGTGCCTACAACCACAGAGTCCTCATCCCCCAACTTTCACGCGATGTAAACAATGTCGAACTCGACCGCGAGTTCCGCCGAACGGTCACCGGAGAAGCCCTGGTACTTCTCTTCGCTACGGCCGCGACGGCCTTCCTGGTCAGCGCAGCTTCATGAAGGTACGGTGGCAAAGAGTGGTTCCGAGGAGGATGGCCGCCGATAGCTAGCTGGGTCGACAGGTAGCGGAATAGGACCAGGCAATTCCTTCCTGCTACGTTTCCTGGCCAATCGACTACGATCCAGTGCAGCAACAGCCATGCCAACCAACGAAAGGATCAAGAGTGAGTAAGAAGCGGCCATTGGGTGCACTCGAAGACTCGGTCATGGAGTTTCTCTGGACCAGCGATGGCGCCGCCTCACCCGCTCAGACCCACGAAGCGGTCGCACCCGAGTTGGCTTACACCACCGTCATGACGGTCCTTACTCGCCTTTGGGACAAGGGTCGACTGACCCGCCACCGTGTTGGTCGAACCTACGTCTATTCCCCGGTTCTGTCTGAGGCCGAGCACCATGCAGACTCGATGCAACACTCCTTGGGAGAGGCCGGTGACAGAACAGCCGTCCTCAACTCCTTTGTCGAGACCCTAAGCAAAGAGGATGCCGCAGCCCTTCGTAAGATTCTCCATCGGAAACGCAAGTGACCCTTTCGCTGATTCTTCCCGGTCTAGCGGCCGTTCTACTTGGTATCGGGGCTGGCAAGATTCGCTGGACGATGCAACCCGCCGCCACCCTCGTGCTGACCACCATTCTCGCTGCCGCGGCCGCCACCACAGCATTGGGCATCCTGGTAGTTACTGCCGCTAGCCTTCTTGCTACCACGGGACCAATCGCCGCGCTGGTGAGGTGGTGCCCGATCATCCCGCTTCACCATCAGGTCGGGACCGCCATCGGTCTCCCCTCTCTCGGCCTACTCTTGGTTATCGCTGTTCGCGTTCGCTCAGTTATTTCGATCCGTCGAAGAGCAGTAGCCGGAACCCAGGGCCTTGGCCTCTCCATTCTCGAAACTGACGAACCAATCGCCTATGCCGCTCCCGGCTCTCCTGGCTGCATCGTCGTCTCCCAAGGGTTACTAACCGCACTAAGCCCACGGGAACGAAAAGTTCTGTTCGCCCATGAGCGGGCACATCTGCGACAACACCACGCTGGTTTCTTACTCGTCGGCGCTCTCGCTGTTGCCGTTCTTCCTTGGCTTGGACCTCTCGTCGATCAGCTTCGACTGGCCACTGAGCAGTGCGCTGACGAAGCCGCTGCTCAGGAAGTAGACGGCGACCATGATCTTGTCGCAACAGCTGTTGCTCGAGCCGCACTGGCCACGTCGACCTACCACGGTCTGGTTGGATCCTTTGGAGGATCCTCTATTCCCACTCGAGTCGAAGCCCTGATCGGTTCTCCAATCCAGCCGAGGCTCCTTCACCGAGCGATGGCAACGAGTGCGGTCCTTGTTGCTCTGAGCGTCATGAGTGGTGGGCTCCAGGTTCATCACTTTGCTCGGATTGCCGAACACATCTGCGCATAGGCCTCCGCCGAATCTCAAAAAGCTAGTTCGGCGGCGTTGACACCGAGGAGAGGATCAGATCAGCATGAGTGATGGCCAGGTGATGCCCATGATGCGGAACTGTTTGCACCGAAGCCGAAGAGGGTCGACCGAATCTTTGGATCAGGAGTCGAGCAAGGTCAGGGTCTCCGATCTGGTCTTCTGAACCCCAGATCAATTCCAGCGGCATCTCTCCCAAGGCCTCAATGTGACGTTGCCAGTCAAAGTCAAGGACAAGATTCTCCAATGAGTCGTGATAGGCACTCCAGGTGTGAAGTGAGGCTTGACGCGAGACCTCGATAGGGAATCTCGGGGTCATTGCTGCTGCCAGCAGGCCCGCGAGTGTCCTGTGGGCACAGTTCAAGGCACAGAAACGTTTCGCCCAGGTCTGATTCAAGAGAAGCAGCCTGGCCATGAATCCTTCGTCTCCAATCATTTCCAGTGCATTCTGCCTGCCAGCGAAAATCGGTGCGCCAACACACACCAGCTTGGCAATAGGCACCGAGCTCCGCCCTGCATAGGCGACACCAAGGCCCGCTCCCATGGAGTGAGCCACGATCGTCAGGCGTTTGGTTTCTGGGGCCGCCTGCGTCAAACAGGCGTCAAGAGCATCGAGATGCTCATCCAAGGTGAAACTGCTGCGGGCCATGTCCAGCGAGCCACCGAAACCCAACAGATCTGGAACTACGACTCGTCCAGCTTCAGCCAAAACGTCATAGGTGGCGGGCCAGTAGTTGCTGGTCGCTCCAAGGCCATGCAGCAGGAGTGTGGTGTGGCTGCCTTGACCAAATACACGTGCATTCAATGGCCCGAACTGTGCCATCGCATGACTGGATCGTTTCCAGTTCTTCACGATGCCCGACCGGCGATGCACCAGGTACCACGAGCCGGCCAACGAGGAAAGAACAAGCGATCCTTGGCCGAAAACGGGCCACCGAATCCCACGATTTGCCGGCAATTCCCTCGTGTCCATCCGACTCGGTTTCCTTGCTGCTATGACGAAGATATTACTACGATACGTAGTAATATTCACCCATGTCCAGTCACAGCCCGGAGCCTCGGGCATTCGACAATAGCCAAACCTTTCCACCTTCACCTACTACCCGACAAGGCCGCGGGCTCAGCCGCCGCGCGGCCTTGATTGGGCTTGGTGCATCAGGCCTTGGTATCTGGTTTTGGACACGATCATCGGGAGAATCTCTCATCCCTGCCCTGTCTGGCAGTCGAAGCATGACGCAACCATCGGTGCTCTCCAGCGAAGACGGGATCCTCGAGCTAACCCTTCGGGCCGAAGCTAGTCAGATCCCGTGGAGGGACGGCACTCGATTCGCCCTGACCTACAACGGCGGCACAACTGGTCCAACACTCCAAATTCGTCCGGGCGACAAGCTCATCATTCATCTGGAGAATGAGTTGGAAGAGAAGACGAATCTTCACACCCACGGTTTACACGTGTCGCCGGAAGGAAACGCCGACAATGTCTTTGTCTCCATCCCCCCGGGTGAGACGTTTACCTATGAGTACGACATACCTCTCAGCCAACGCAGCGGCATGTTTTGGTATCACCCCCATGACCACGGAACCGTGGCCAAGCAGGTTGCAGGCGGACTCGCCGGGGTCATCCTGGTCAGAGACTCCCTCGACGATCTCCCCTGGCTTGCTCAATCCACCGAACGAGTTCTGGTTCTTTCTGATCCTCCGATTGGGTCGGATTCGCGGATACTCGATGTTGGCGGCATGGACGCCATGGCCGGTCGCCAAGGTGACGCCGTCCTGGTCAATGGAGTGCAAGCGCCGACCATGACCACCGAGGTCGGAAAACTGGAGCGATGGAGAATGGTAAACGCGAGTTCATCGCGCTACTACCGCCTGGCGCTAACTGAGCATCAGCTTCACCTGATCGGGACCGACGGGGGCCGACTGAGCGAGCCACGGCCAGTTAGTGACCTCCTGCTCGCCCCAGGGGAACGTATCGAGTTCGGCATCACCCCAGAAAAAGCCGGAGAATACGAACTTCGAGCGTTACCTTACGATCGCGGCGGCATGGGAATGGGAGGGATGATGGGAAACCGCGGGGATGCTGGTGGGAGCACCGATCTGACCATCGCCATCCTCTCGGTCACAGGGACCGGGCCAGCGGCATCTCTACCCAACCAGATCGACCCCGAAGCCAACCCGGGCCTTCTCGAACCAACTGCCAAGCGAGTACTCACACTTGGCATGGGAATGGGAGGGATGATGGGAGGAGGAATGTCATTCACCATTGACGGCAACGCTTTTGACGGCGCCCGGACCGACTCGAGAGTCCGGTTCGAGACGGTTGAGGAATGGGAGATTGTCAACACGACTCCCATGGATCATCCCTTCCATCTGCATGTCTGGCCCTTTGTTTTAGCCAATGACGTCAATGCTGGTTGGAAAGACACGATCAACGTTCCGGCCAATCGATCGGTCAAGATCCTGGTGCCGTTTATCGGTCTCATGGGTCGGACCGTCTACCACTGCCACATTCTGGACCACGAAGACCTCGGCATGATGGGAACCATCGAAGTACGCGAGAGCTGAGCCCAACTCTTGGCTACTTGCTAAGCTGCAGAATTCGACGTGCTCCATTGGCCACGATCAGGAAGATGAATGCCCCGGACACAAGGTCAGGAATGGCGGAGTTCGTTAGTGCAACGATCACGGCAGCCAAAATGACAAGACCATTTACCTTGATGTCGTTCGCGGTGAAGATCCAACTTGCTTGCATATGAGCTTCACCCGAGGTGACACGCTTGAGCACAACCAGGGTGACGACGTTTCCAATCAGTGCGAGCACGGACATGATGATCATCGACTTGCTGTCAGGCAAGCTAACAGCGCTGAGGGTTCGTCGGATCACCTCAAATAGGCCAACGACGGCCAGACCGCCTTGGAGATAGGCGCTAATCCGGGCAAGTTCTTTCTTCCGCAATGTCGATGCGGCAACTGCGGCCAGGCTGAGTGCGTACACGCTGGCATCCGCCCCCATGTCCAGCGCGTCAGCAACAAGCCCCATCGAGCGGCTGAGGAGTCCAACGATCAATTCACCAACAAAGAAGCCAGCATTGATGAGCAACGCGATGAGCAGTGCCCGGCGCTGTCGCGCTGGCTCAACGACTTCTCCCATCTCGCCCGAGTCATCGAGATGAGTGGTATCCAACTTCAGTTCCTGCAACGCGGAGTCAACCACGGTTGGTACCAGTTCATGCTCAACGGTGACTTGGCGGGACTCAAGATCCACCGACACGCGATTCACGCCATCAAGGGTCGCAAGTTTCAGTCTCACCAGTTGCTCTTCGGCACCACAATCCATTTCTGCCACTCGGAAGGTGCTCACGGTCATAAGGTGCTCACGGTCATGCTGACGGAATCCTAACATCAGCACCGATCCATCCAAGCTGGCACTGCGGAACGCTCGTGGCTTGACACGACAAGTTCTTTTCTGTACTTTACCTTTCTGTTAATTAACCGATAGGTAAAGTATGCATTCACGATGACTGCCACTATGACTGAAGATCGGCTCAGTGAAACGTTCGCTGCCTTGGCTAACCCGGTGCGTCGAGCAATCCTGACGCGCCTCGCCGACGGTGAAGCGAGTGTCAACGAGATTGCCGCACCATTCGATGTCACCCTGCCTGCTATATCTCGCCATATCAAGGTTCTCGAACGAGCAGGTCTGGTATCCCAGACCCAGCACGCCCAGTACCGGCCCTGCAAGCTTGAAGCCTCTCCCCTCGCAGGGATCTCGGCCTGGACCGACCAGTACCGCCCCATCTGGGAAGCCCGTTTCAACCGCATGGATGACTACCTCCAACAGATTCAAGACAACCCGAAAGAGAACAAAGCCAATGACTGACAGCAACAACTCTCCAGACTCCGTCGTCCTTGAACGGACCCTCAATGCGCCACAAGCTTTGGTGTGGGAGATGTGGACCAGCCCCGAACACTTCAAGGCCTGGTATGGGCCACAGGGCGCAACGATCCCCGTTGCCGACATGGATGTCAGGGTTGGCGGTAGACGTCACGTCTGCATGGAGATGGAAACTCCCGGTGGGCCAATGACCATGTGGTTTGTTGGTGAGTTCCGCACCCTTGATCCCACCGACAAGCTCTCCTATACCGAGAGCATGTCCGATGCAGACGGAAACGTGATTTCCCCGACCAGCATGGGCATGCCCGAAGGCCACCCAGAAACAACCGAGGTGATCGTCACCCTCGAAGACCTTGGAGACACGACAAAGATGACCATGACTCATGTCGGCGTTCCCGCCGGATCCCCAGGCGAGGCTGGCTGGAACATGGCCCTCGACAAGCTGGTTGCCTACGTCACCTCAGCCAGTTAGAACCCTACAACTAGCCCCAGCAGCTAGGCGAACCCCACCGGACCGACCTGCTACAGCCCAAGGAGGCGTTGAATAAGCGGTGCCCAGCTAAGCGTCGTCGGCTGATCAACCTCGATGGCGCGGGCTAGGGCCGGAACAACCTCATGCCCTCCCGAGATGATGGCCACCTGGGGTCGACCTCGAGGGCTTCCGTGGTTACCCTTGATCCTTGGGGCTCGAATGCTGAACATCCGTCCCGGCTCAGTCCAGGCAATCAAGGTTTGCTCATCGGCACGGGTCACGCCTTCAACCCCTTCAACGGCTCGGACGACCTCTGGCTCGATGTCGCCAACGATCAGGGCGGCCGTTCCGTCGTGCATGACGCTGGCACCCCAACCCTGCTGGTCACAAGCACCACGAAGGTTGACCGACTCTGGGTGGGTGATTTGCTCCTGCTGATGGTCACTCACGGTGATCAGAACCGTGTCGTTCCATCTCGGTTTCAAGAGTTCAACCAGGTGACCGTATGCCGTATCGGAACGTCCAATCTGCTCCGTGAACTCCCTGCTTTGCGGGCCGTGAACATGCAGGGTGGTGTCCGGCTCATTCAGATGCAGAACCACAAGGTCCGCATCCAGATCCATACCACCATCTGCCTCCACCACAGCCGAATCCGCCACATAGCCAAACGCATCCAGCTTCGTCCCCTTGGGGACCTCGGCTGTGGGTGGCCAGGTCTGATCCGCTACGTTTGCCCCCATCGTGGTCACCAGCTTGTGGTCTCCAACGGCCACCACAGCTCGTCGGTCCGCATCCTTGCATCGGTCAAACAGCGTCGTTGCTCGCGGTCCGGCGTCGTAGGTTGGCATGAAACCGCCATCGACCCAGGCGGCATTGCCCCACAAACCAGTCCGCTCCGGACCGACACCGGTCATGAAAGCAGCATGGTTGGAATAGGTGACAGAGATCGGCAACGACAGGCCACCGAGCGGTGCCCGACCTCCTTCGACAACTTGAGCCCAGAGGTTGGGGGTCGATGTCGGGGTCACCACCCCTGGCGGCATCGCGTCAAGGATAGAGAACACCACGCGCATGGAAGACTGCCTTTCGTCCGGGTCGACATTTTCGGGGTTGCAAATTGGAGCGACACCCTAGAAGATGTTGTTAAGTCGGGCCAGTCCTTGCCGTATTGGGGGGCCGAGCTGAGGAGTGCCCACCGTGTCCGATGCCCCACCCAACCACTCAGCCAGGACTGGAACATCATCATCGGATCCGACCATCCAGGCCACGGCGCCATCGCCCGACATGGCTTCACCTGCTGAACCGGGTCGGCCGCTACGAGCATCAGCGGCGACGATCAAAGGCTGGACTCGATCCTTCAAGAGCAAACCGCAAGGCAGCGTTAACTGATCGAGGGGCACGTAGTAGATCGCACTACGGGGCGGTGCGGCCCTTGAAGTAAGTACTATCCGGTACATGAACCCAAGGCGCATCTCCGACCTCACTATTGCGGCAGCATGCTGGGGACATTGCTAGAACGTGCATATTGCCCTCGCTATCATTCTGCAATCATCAGGAGATCGCCAATCAATCAGAGACGGCGTCATCCTCGGCTCGCTCGCCGGTGTTGGCTTCGGCTCGATGCTTATCAGCCTCAGTCGGACCGGAGATGCTTCAGGAATATGGCCCCTGGTTCCCGCTCGGGGTGTGGCGTTTGCGGTACTAGCTTCCGTTGCGGCCCTGTCGGGCAGGTCAATTCTCCCGGTGAACCGGTCGCGTCCGGCACTGGCCGCAATCGCGGGAGCGGGTATTCTGACAGTGATCGCCAACGCTGCCTTTGTCACCGGCGCACGATTGGGGTCGCTCTCGGCAGTTTCGGTGATCACGTCAATGTTTCCAGCGGCAACCGTCATCCTCGCTCGCATCGTTTGGAATCAACGACTCACCGTTCGGTCAGCTCTGGGCCTCGGCACTGCCCTAGTCGCCGTTGCCCTGATCGCCATCTGAAGCCTTACAGGTTGGGACTGGGCCAGCGGGAGCCCTCAGGACTAGTCTCGGTTGATGGCCCCAACCAGCAAGTTTATGAACAAGACAGTCGATGCTTACTTGTCGTCTCACACCAGTCAACCGACTGCAATCGAGCAACGCCTGATTTCTCAGACTCAGGAGCTGTCCGCGGGAATCATGCAGATCGGCCACCCCCAGGCCCAATTCATGGCCATGCTAACCACCCTGCTGCAACCGAAGTTGGTGATCGAGATCGGGACGTTCACTGGCTATTCGACCCTGGTATTGGCCAAGGCCTTAGCCGGGGGCGCCAAGCTGATTGCCTGTGATGTGTCCGCTGAATGGACAGCAATCGGCCGTCCGTACTGGGAAGAGGCAGGAGTGGCCGACAAGATCGACCTCCGGATCGGCCCAGCCTCCGTGACATTGGCTGCCTTCAGCCCAGACACTGTTGTCGACTTGGCCTTCGTCGATGCAGACAAGACTGGCTACGTCGACTACTTCGAACAACTTGTTCCCATGCTCAGCCCGCGAGGAGTGATCCTGGTTGACAATGTCTTGTGGAGTGGCCGAGTCGCTTCCGAGGAAGACCAGGACAAAGACACCGTCGCATTGCGAGACTTTAACGACCATGTGATGGCAGACAGACGAGTCCAAGTCGCCATGCTTCCCATTGGCGACGGACTGTCCATGATCTCCCTGACGAACGAGTAGGACTCAGATTCATGACGCAGCATCTACCTCCAGAACCCCTCGCATTCTACGATGACATCGAGGCATATTGTGGACGGCTGAGCTACGCCGTAGGTGACACGGTCAGCCTTCATGTCTCCTCCCACCACGGCCTCTTCGATGTCCAGGTCGAACGCCAAGGCAACGACATCGAATCGGTTTGGCAAGCCAGCACGATTGCGAGCAGGTTCCATCCAGTACCTAATGGGGCAGACGCGAATGGTTGTAGCTGGCCAGCGGCGGTCAGCTTCCCCGTCGAAGAAAACTGGCGAAGCGGATTCTATTTGGTGACGCTCAAGGCACACGATGCTCCGCCAGGACACGATATTGCCCACTGCGGATTCGTTGTCCGGTCCGCACCCGACTTGAACCGTCCCCTGCTTGTGCTGGCAACCAACACCTGGAATGCCTACAACAACTGGGGAGGCTGCAGCCTGTACACCGGAGGCCACACTGTCTCCTTCCGACGACCATTCGGACGAGGAATGCTGCATCGACCCGAGGTCGACCGTGATGACCGCAAGGCCCGACCAACCCGGTGGGGAGAAGAAGCCGATGTGGACGGAGATCGATTTCAGGAGTATCGCCTAACCAACGGATACCCGCCCGCCATTGGGTCTGCTGGCTGGTTCAACTACGAGCGACGGTTTGTGAGCTGGGCCGAATCAAACGGGTACCAATTCGACTTCGCTATTTCATCAGACCTGGAGGAGTTGCCTGGCTTACTCGACCGCCGTTCGCTTGTCCTCAGCGTTGGCCATGACGAGTACTGGTCAGCATCCCAACGCAAGGCCATCGAAGAGCATGTTGCCAACGGCGGAAACTGGGCCACATTCTCGGGAAACACCATGTTCTGGCAGGTACGACTGGAACCGTCCCCGGACGATTCCACGTCAAGTCCTGAGCAGGCAGATCCATTGGCCAGCATGACCTGCTACAAGTACAAGGCTCACACCAACGATCCAGTACTCAAGTCTGACCGCCCAGAGCTCATGTCCGGCATGTGGGCTGATCCAATTGTTGGTCATCCGGAGACGTCCATCCTGGGGGCCGGTTCCGCGTATGGCTTGTACCACCGTTTCGGAAAATCTGTAGCTCGGGGCTCAGGTGCATTTACGGTCTATCGCGACGACCATTGGCTGTTTGCCGGCACCGGTCTCAGATATGGCGACCTTCTGGGTGCTCATGATGGCGCCGTTGGCTATGAGACCGTTGGTTGTCGAATCCAATTTGATCAGTTCCAGCTGCCAATCCGAGCGGGCGGCGATGGAAGCCCTGAGGACATGGAAATCGTCGCTTTCGTGCCTAGTTCGAACCTTACTGTTGGCGAATACCCGGCATCAATATCTGCCCTCAATGATCAGGGCGACCTGGAGTTCATCGCCAGCCGTATCTACGGTGATCTTTCTGCGGAGTCTCGATCCAAGGCCAGGCACGGCAACGCGGTGATGCTTACCTGTTGGCCCTACGGCAAGACGAAGGGCCAGGTTGTCACCATTGGAACCACCGATTGGGCCTTCGGCTTGGCCAACGACCCAGCGGTCGCCCAAGTCACCAAGAATGTCCTGGATCGCTTCACATAGTGGACGCAGTCCACCGGTGCATCACTGACCCAGACGAGTGAAAAGGTCTCGAAAGATGCCATCCCGGTCGACGTCAATGGCCTCTCGCATGACATGTCGGGTGCCTGACTCGCTCGCGTTCCAACGCAAGTCGTCTCCGAGTTCTGGTGTCGGCCGGATGGTGGTCAGAACCAGTTCAGGGTCAAGCAGCCAGGCCAGGCAGATCAGATCCCAGATCACCCAGGTCCGACCATAGTGATCGCCAATCCCCATTAATGGGTGAAGCGGATTGTTGTCATAGAGATCGACCAGGAGGTCACCGAGGGGCCCTGAACCCTTGACCCAGGCATGCATCTCCGGTTGTGATAGCGACAGCTGTTGACCAATGAGGTAGCCCGGCATATAGACCAAGGGAACCCCGCTGTCAAAGACGACTCGAGTGGCGTGCACGTCCTGCACCAGATTGAGTGCAGCCTGGTTTGAGCGCTCATCGGTCGAGGGGTACCCGGCAGTCCAGATCACCACGATCTTGCCAACAAGGTCGGGGGCCAGTAGCAGGGCTGAGGCCACATTGGTCAGACATCCGATGGCGACGACATAGAGAACCTCATCGGCTTGGTGGGCAATCTCAATGATTCGATCAACACCGGACGACTGGATGGCTGATTCCGGCCCACTCATGTACCGGTCGGCGCCCCGGAATACCAGTCCCGAATGGTCAACCTCGGCGGCGTCAAAGACTCTCTTGATTTCTGCCACACTCAGGTCGACCCCTTCAGCTGGCGTGGTGAAGTGCAGATCCTCGACTGCGGTTCCTTGTTGGTCCAGCCGCTTGATCCATTCGAGGTAGTTCTCCAGGAACGGCTGCTGGTCAAGGTTTCCTGAGCAGCCTGACCCGTCGGTCGATCGAGCTGGTTGGGTGTCATCGCATGTCAGCTCGGCCTTGCGAACGGCATCGGCATGCAGCAGTGGTTGGCGATGATGCTCGAAGGAGAACGGCTCGGCAATGACGGCTTTGATGTCGATCACATCACTTCGAAGCAAGGCCCAGGCAAGGGTGAACTGATCATCGATCTCATTGGCCGTATCGGTGTCGATGATGACGGAGACCTTGCCCGATGGAGGTTCCAACCGAGACAGCCTGGTCGCTTCGTCCAGTTCGAAAAACTTCATGCACTCTCCCAGGTCATCCTGCATGTCACATCGTTCATAGTGATCGAGACCAGACCATCTCACCATCGTCGTCGGCAAGGCCGGAGTCTTCAAGCCCGATCGCTTCAGCCACCCGGTGCGAAGCTCGATGCTCGGGATGGATGTGGGCCCTGAACTCGCTCACTCCATAAGAGACCAGCCAGCGGTCCATTGCCTCGGCGGCCTGGCTGGCGTAGCCCTCACCCTGGTGCTCAACTCCAATAAGCCATTCCATCTCAGCGGTGTCACCAGAAATCGTGGCCTGCACGTACCCGGCGGCGGTGTCAGAGTCCACCAGGCGCACGATCCAGTTCAACCATGTTTCCTCACCAGAGTTTGGGCCAGCAACCTGCCTCTCATAGCGTCGTTGGAGGGCCTCCAGATCGGGTGGTCCTCCACCAGTAAAGACATAGAGAGACTCATCGGCCAGGAGATGCACCATCTCCGGAGCATCCATCACCGACAGGGGAACCAGAATCAACCGATGGTCTACTATGGTCTTCGCTTCAATCATCTTCTGCTCCAACCAAGCCTCTGAAGGTACCGCGCCGAGGCGCCACTCTTCCGGGCCTCAATATTGACCCGGGACCGAGTACCGCACGGGCCACCTAGTCTTTCCTCGTGCCCAGCTTCGCGTTGATTGAACTTGTTGTGGAGTTCTTGATCGAGATCATCCTTGAAGTGGTCTTGGAGATCCTCATCGAACTCTTATGGTTTGCGACTCGACAGACCGGTCGAGCTGGCATGTATGCCGCCCGCGTGACCAGGGTGGTCGATGCCGCGGCTTACGCATTGTTCGCGGCAGCCGCATGGCTGTGGGGTAGCCACCTGGCAACAAGACCCGGCAACTCATTTCCTTGGTCGGTCACTTGGCTCATTGTGCTTACTTCATTCGCTGGAGTTGCCGCAATGTCGAATATCCAGTCACCACCGACTTGGCCTCGATTGTTCAAGTACAACACTCCCCGGTTCATGCGAATCGCTAGTGCCAGTGGCCTAGCAACTCTTGCCATGACTGCCGGATTTGTACTCGCTTGAGGCGAGGGGGCTCGCTTCAGATAGCGAACCGGGCGAAAAGTTACGCTGCCGGTGAAGCTGGACGAGAGCCCAGCTCGTTGTCGATCATCAGCAGGCCATAGCCGTCGTCCTTGACTAGCTTCAATTTGGCGATGATGCCGCCAACCGAAGCTTCCTCTTCGACCTGCTCATTCACAAACCATTGGAGCAGGTTGTACGTTGCGTGATCTTTCTCCTTGAGCGCCTGGTCACTCAATTCGTTGAGCCGCCCCGTCATGTCTTGCTCATGGGCAAGCGATGCCTCGAACACCTCGAGAATCGATCCGAACTCACTTGGTGGCGCCGGGATTGGAAGCAGCTGCACGTGGACTCCCTGGTCCATCAGGTAGTCGTAGATCTTGGTGGCGTGCTGGTGCTCTTCTTCAAACTGGAGTTGATGCCATTGGGCCGCTCCATTGAAATTGTTGTGGCTGCAATAGGCCGACATTGCCAGATACAAATAGGCCGAGTAGAACTCATGATTCAGTTGCTCAGACAGAGCACCTTCCATCGACTCACTAATCACTGTTGTCCCCTTCGGCAAGCTCAAGCCAACCTCAGCGGTGGCCACGGTGACCTTAGTACTGGACTGGCCTACCAAGCACCGTCTTTGGTCCCAAGGTTGGCTCGCGGCCCGATACATCCATGAACCCTGAGAACGTCGATTCCAGTCGTCAATACGCCAGGAACTTGCCAATAGTGGCTCAGGCAGTAACGGCCGCCGCATTCGCAGCCATCATGCGTTCAAGAATGACTTCGAACAGATCCAGCAAGACATTCTTGACCGAATCACGGCTGCGAGCATCGCAGGAAATGACATGGACATCCGGGCCAACTTGCAGCGCCTTGGCCACAGCATCAATCTCGTGGGCAACCATTCCATCAAACTCATTGACGGCAACAACAAAGGGAATCTTTCTCGATTCGAAATAGTCAACCGCGTAGAAGCAGTCGGCTAGACGTCGAGAGTCGACCAGGACAACAGCACCAAGAGCGCCGTTGACCAGATCATTCCACATGAAGCTAAAGCGTTCCTGACCTGGTGTCCCAAAGAGGTACAAGACCAGATCATCATCAATGGTGATTCGTCCAAAGTCCATGGCGACCGTGGTTGTGGTCTTGGTCGCCACCTTGGACGTGTCATCCACACCGAGACTGGCGGAGGTCATCTTGGCTTCCGTACGAAGCGGGTCAATCTCCGAGATCGTGCCGACAAAGGTCGTCTTCCCGACACCGAAGCCGCCAGCGACAACGAACTTGGCCGAAACCGGATTCTTCTTTACTACTCGATCAGTCATATCAAAGCTTCCGTACGCCGGCGATAAGCCGCGAGATGAGTTGCATGTCTTCGGGTGTTTCGCCCTCGATGGTCTTGTGAGTTCGAACATGATTTGATCCGACGAGATCTCCCACGATCACCTTGACGGCCCCGAGGGGGATCTTCAGCTTGGCTGAAATCTCTGCCACCGAGTTTGGCTCACGACAGAGCTTGGCAACACGCGCCGCCTCAAATCGCAGCCCGTCTTCCAACTTCGCCGTTGCCTCAACGAGGGTCTCGATCCGCAAGTCAGACAAGGAGCTCCTCGTTCGGCCAGCCGTGGCTAAGAACGGCCGGACAAAGTCCCGCTCCATCTCAACTTCTGGTTCAACTGGATCATTCAAAGCCATGGTTTGCTCAGTCACCGACGATCAAACAGACAGGGTGTTTTTAAGTTCGGAAATCAGCTCAGGGGTCAAGACCCTGCCTGCTCGCTCGGCGAACACCGTCATCTCATAGGCGACAAGCCCAATGTCCGCATCCTTGCGAGCTACCACTCCAAGGACAGAGCCGTGGGTGATATTGACAATCAACAAGTAGCTGCGATCCATCTCGATAATGACACGGTGGACAACATCCTCAGCGAAGCAGCGGGCGGCGCCAAGAGTCAGACTGGCCAGGCCAGAAGTGATGGCCCCGAACTGATCGGCGGTCGCCGTTGGCAGTCCTTCCGATGCGGCAAGCTTGATGCCGTCTGCGGAGACAGCGAGGGCATCTTCAACCCCAACCGTTGCTGTTACAAAATTGTCTAACAGCCACGAGAACTGCTCAGATTCGGACTGGCTCATTTGCCGCTCCATTCGTTGTCGGTTTCATCGGTGCTCTCTTCCAAGCCTCGGGAAATCCCCGAACTCAGAGCGGTCATCATGGAAGAGAAGTCTGTGGCACTACCCGCCGGCTTCTCAGAAACTGGTGTTGCTGCCGTTGGCTCAGCATCGACCTCATCGGCGAAGTTCTCGCCACGGCGCCGAGTCGGCAGGCCAGCAAGCTCTTCCGAGTCGGCCTCGGCTTCGGCCACCTCAAACGTTGTATCCTCCACCGGTTTAACCTCGGCCACAGCCTCGGCCTGTGGGGCCGGCGCAACCGGAGCTGCCTCGGCCTGTGCAGCCAGCTCAGCCTGAGCTGTCGGACGTTCGGCAACCACAGCTGCGGGGGCAACAGGTTGTGCAATGACCGCAGCAGTCTCAGCCACGGCTACCGAACGGGTCGGAAGGGCCTCAACCGTATTCGTAACTTGAGGGCTACCGGCGGCTAGTTCTCTAGTCGGAAGGCCACCATCATCAGAAGAGACCGGACGCTGAGGTAGGCCGTCCGTAGCGAGACCCTCCCACTCAGCATCAATGTTCTGCTTGGCCCCCAGCGGGCTCACGTCGCTGACACCAGATCGAATCGGTGCAATTTCCGGTTCAACCGCAGCAGTCTCGGTGGCGAGGATTTCCCTTGGCAAGTGGACCCGAGCCATCAGTCCTCTTCCAGGAGCTTCAACCAGACGGGCAGATATGCCGTGGCGCTCAGCCAGTCGACCAACAACGAAGAGGCCAAGGAACCGTGTTGGTGCCCGGTCAAGGGCCGGCGGATTGCTGATTCGCTGATTCGCCTCTTCTAGCTCTTCCAGATTCATACCAATGCCCTGGTCGAAGATGGTGATGAGGTAGCCGGTCTTGTCGAATTGGCCACTAACCAGCACTGGGGTCGTACCTTCAGAGAAGGTCAACGCGTTTTCCAGCAACTCAGCAAGAAGGTGGGAGATGTCAGAAACGGCACTGCCACGAATCTTCACATCAGTGAGAGCAACAATGTCAATTCGTTCATAGGCCTCGACTTCACCAAAGGCGGCTCGCACGGTGTCAGTAATCTCAACAGGGGCTGTCCACTGACGGGTCGTCTGAGCACCAGCCAGAATCAACAGGCTTTCTGCGTTGCGTCGCATCCGGGTAACGATGTTGTCCAGTTGGAACAAGCCCTCCAAGGACTCTGGATCTTCTTCATCAAGTTCCAGACCAGTAATTACGGTCAGCATCCGCTGAAGCAAGAGCTGGTTTCGGCGACCAAAGTTGACGAACATGTCGGCAACATTGCGCTTTCCGATCGCCTGCTCAATCGCAAGCTGGTAGGCCGTGCTTTGCATCCCGTTGAATGCTTCTACTAGCTCGCCAAGCTCATCCTCACTGCTCTGTTCAATCAGGGTTGGCGTCGGAAGGTCTTCGACACTGTCCGGGTCGCGCAAGGTGTCGACCAGGCTAGGCAGCTCGTCGTTGGCAACAGTGTGAGCCCGGTCAACAAGGTTTGCCAGCGGATCAGCAATCGACCGGTAAATCATGAAGACCGCAACACCGAGCGCCATGGTGGCAAGAAGAGCAGCGATCAAGAGGGTGGACCGGAGGCTCGCAGCATCAGCAAGGTCGTCAGCGACCGCGATCGCCGCAACGTCTCGCTCAGAAACAACAGTTGACCAGTCCTGGGTGAAGGTGAGCAACTCCGGCAAGATCTCCTCAGGACTCAGCGACAGCTGACCTTCAGCAAGATCATCAAGGGCAATGGTTTCCAGTACTCGAAGTGAAGTCATGGAGGCCTGGTTCATTCCTCCGAGCATCGGATCAAAGTCGGCTGAATGGGTGAAGGACTGGTGGCTCAGCGCAAAGGCCAGGCTGACCTCGTTGAGGGCTACATCTTTAGGATCAGTAGCGGCCAGATACTGGAACCATGCTGCGCTTTGCTCTTCTGTTCCGGCGACCAAAAGGTCGGTGGCCAGACTCCGGCTCAGGGTTTCGCTCGTCTGGAGAGTGTCAGCAAAGTCATGTGGTACTGCTCGAATGGCAACGTAGGCCTGCGAATAGGGCTCGAGTCCAGCAATGCCGTCCACCGAGACTCGGCCCTGCTGGATCATCTCTCGTGCTGTTTGGACCGCCGCTGTAAGCTCGCTGTCCCCATGCTTGGTAGCAAACGCAGCAACAACATCCAAGGCAGCATCAGTCTCGCCGTGTAGCTCTTGAGCTCCGGCCATGCCTGCTACACCCAGATGCCCAAGGCGTTCGGTTGTGATCGCACCGAGCAAGTTGTGAATGACAGCGGCTTGTTGAACCGAGACGCTGGCTGCAGCAGCGTCTGAAGTCACAACAGACTGACTACGAAGTCCAAGACCCGCGACAAGCATGACGACGAGGGCAGGGATTGCCATGAGGATTAGAAGTTTGGAGCGGATGCGCACGATACGGAGCCCTTTGTTCGAGAGAACGACCTTGTGGGAGACACGATCGGTCCCACCGACACAAAACTGAGGGTTTGCGCCAAAGAGCTGTCACGTCGATTCGAACCTCAACGGTGATCACTGACTGAGCCTGGGATGCCACCGGCAACCACTCAGATCCTCTCCGGCACAGCCGACAGGTACTGCAATCCAATAGGGGAGACTGATGAGTTCAAATGAGATCGGTTCAACACCTCCACGCGGCGGCCTTCGGCTCCTGCATTCCGGGCAAGCAATCAGTACAAGCGCGCCCAAGCAGCCACCAAGCGGTCCTCGCTCCCCCGATCAGCTCACGGCGAGTCTCCGGAGCGGTATAGAACAAGCACTTGCCGAGGACCGCACGGTCCTTGTCCTACGTATCCGGCATCGGTCTCTGCCTCGCCGGGCAGGAGAGCACGGTGCACGAAACCAGGTTGCTGATGAGATCTATCAGCGTCTCCACTCAGTTGCCACAACGTTGACAGCAATCTCCCTTTCCGAAACCGAAATTGAGGCCTACGTACCTTCTCTGCGACGCCGGTTGGAAGGTGAAGAACTGGTGGACCAATTGATCGAAGCCCTTTCTCCTCCTCTCGACATCGACGGACTTCCTCACTATCTCTCACCAACCATTGGGGCGGCGCTTCTCGATCAGGAGAACCCAAACGCCGATCTCCTTCTTGACGCCTCCAGCCTCGCGTTGGAAGAAACAGACAATGCCCACCGAGGCGTGATGTTCCACCCCTACCAGCGGGTACGTCACAGTCGCAGCGTCGAAATCGAGAAGGAGCTCCGGGCGGCTGTCCTCGACAACTCCACATCGGTTGCTCTGCAGCCAGCGGTCAACCTACAGACAGGAGAGATCCAGGCAGTGGAAGCATTCGCTCGCTGGACTCGTCCGGGGAAGGGACCGGTCCTAGCCCTGGACCTTGTCCAAATAGCGGAGGAGATCGGTGCTCTTCATCAGCTCAGCCGTCAGGTTCTGGCTCGTGCCCTGGTACAGACCTTGGACTGGCAAGAGCGCCAACTCATTGGCGACGTAACTCTCTGGGTCAACACATCGCCGACCGAAGTCTTGCATCCAGAGTTCTCCAACAAGATTGTCGATGCCATCAAGGTCAGCCAACGCATCAAGATTGGGATCGAGCTCAGCCCAAGTCCTCCATCGAGCGAGAAGTACGTCAACGGGATTATCCGATCACTTGTCGCCCTCGGAGCTCGCGCCGCCATCGGCGACTTCGGAGCTGGCTACGTCGACCTGTCGGTTGCTCACCAGCTCCCGTTCGATTCCGTCAAGCTTGACCGGTCACTCATCCGGCAGATCGTTGGTAACGAACAAGCCGCACACATGGTGAGTGTCTTGATTGACCTAGCTCACAAGCTCAACATGGAAGTCACCGCTCAGGGCGTTGAAACCCAGGAACAGGCAGACCTACTGATCCAGATGGGGTGCCCGATCGGTCAAGGTTTCCATTTTGCCCGACCAATGGACCACGCAACTATGGACACCTACCTCAAGAGCCGTCAACCGATTACGCAGTGACGACTTCCAACCCTGTTGACTATCTATCCTTGTGAGAAAGCAACTGACAGGGAGTCCTCATGAGTAACTCAGAGATGAAGCAGGCGTGGTCCAAGGTGGCTGATGAGCTATCCGGTCTTGGCCTGAAGCTCAAGTACCATGTCCAAGAAGAGTTCGCCGACGACGGCGGTTCCGAAGTCAAGGCGGCGCTACAGCGGCTAGCCAACGCCATTGAGGAATCTGTTGATGTTGTCGGCAACGTTGCCAAGGACCCAGCGGTTCGAGACGACGTGCGAGACACTGGCCGACTGTTTGTCGATGCCCTCTCCAAGACCTTTGACAAGGCTGTTAGTGAGGTAAAGGGATCGATCCCCAGGGAAGAAGCCTGACGGTTCGCCCTTTCGGAGACTCCTAGCAGCGTCTAGAAGAACCGAATACATCGACCAAAGCCGCTGTTCGTAGTCTCAGATAATGATGACATCGCGGGCGCCTGTCCTCCGAAGGTCGTCGGCAACGCGTGTGAGCAGGCCATGGTCCGGCTCGGTCAATCGACTGGCCATTGGTCGAGTCCCGTGATCACGAAAACCGATCACCTTGACGCGACTATCCGCGTTGACTTCATGAAGCCAGCGACCTGTTCGATGCATCTGGTCAGAGCTATCGTTGCTGCCTTGAGCGATCAGCATTCGGACCTCATGCAGAAGCCCCAGACGAGCCAGGTAGCTGATTGATTGCAAGACCTGTTCGTTGTTGGAACCGGTCAATGCACGGTGGATTTCGGGATCGAACGCCTTCAGGTCGATCATTGCCCCGTCCATGACCGGCGCCAGCATGTCCCAGATAGCGATCGGGGTCGCCCCGTTGGAGTCAACGAAGGTTGTGAGGTGGCTCAACTCTGCGTCAGCCTTGATGGTGGCAAAAAGTTCGAAGACGAATTCGGGTTGCTGCGTGGCTTCCCCACCCGACACCGTGATCCCGGATAAGAATGGAGCGTGACGTCTGATCTCAACCAGAAGATCGGCAACAGAAACCCACATGCTCAGCGGCGTGCTGTCATAGATGCAGGCATCAACACAGATCTCGCAACTGGTGCAGCGGTCCAGATCGACATCGGGCTTGACCAAAGAACCCAACGAGAGCGCATCCTCGGGGCACTCTTCCACACAAAGGCCGCAGCCGTTGCATGTTGCGATGGTGTATGGGTTATGGCAAGCGACACAGTTGAAGTTGCAACCCTGGAGGAAGATGACGAACCGATTCCCCGGTCCATCGACCAGGGAGAACGGAATAGTGTTATTGAGGTGGCCCAACCGGGTTTCGTTCACGGACAGCGACCCGCTTGATTGATCGGCATTGCACATGAGAGTTCTTGACCGATCCGGCAGCGAATGTTGTGCTGCCATGGCGTGCACCATCTTCTTCGAAGTCTTCGAGGTCACTAACTCGGACCATATAGCCGGTGATCCGGATGAAGCCGTTGGTTGACAGGTTAAAGGTGAAGTCCCGCATGCCGCGGGCAAATGCGCCTCGGATGATGTCGACCATGGCTTGAGGGTTGCGCTTGGCTGTGTCCTCAACATGGAAGATGTCTGAGACTCCAGCAGCGAACAGATCGTGATGCGGAGCAACGGCCTCGATATGTTCCCACATGGCCGGTTCGGTCCCGATGGGGATTCGAGTCCCGGCGCTGGTTTCAAGATCGGTATCAATCCCAGATTGGGAATGGAGCAAGCACCGTCCGTTGTTGCCATCGGTGTAGGGCATCTCGCGATCGCCAACCAGTTCGGCGACCCGTCGGGTGATTCGGTAAGACAGCTCGTTCGCTTCCCGATCGTGGCCGTAGGTCCCTTCTTTGCCCGCACAGGCCATCAGTTGGTTTACCGCTTCGGCTAGTCCGTAGATCCCATACATGGCCGAGAACTTGTCCAAGCTGATCAAGCCCTCAACTGCCAAGAAGTCATGCTCGAAGAACGTCGCTTCTTCCACCAGGTACTTGATCCGAGCCTCAATCAACTCGGCATTCAACTCCACATAGTGAGGAAGCGTCGTCTCGAGAAACTCTTCAGTGTTGCCCTGATGCCCGAGAGCAACCTCCTTTAGGTTCAACCGGACCAAGGTATGGGCGCCGCCGCCAATCCTCAACGAGTTGTAGCAACTCACGACCCCATAATTGTCGCCAAGGTCCCGCTTCATGATCGGGTCGTCGACGAAGTGCGGCTTGCCGCAAGCAAAGACCGTCTGGACCGCGTCCTCAATCAGGTCATCCGGAGTCAGCTCGGGATCGACCTTGAGGGTCACATTGGGCACGACTTGGAGCAACTCACGTTCTAGCCGCAAGATCATTCTCAACACCCGATTGTCCGTTGGGCCAATATTGGTGTGAACGAAAGCGTCGGGGAGCATGCGGTCAAGCGAGATCCAGAAGCGGCGCAGCGATTTATGGAGATGATCGTCGGATATGTCACCAACGAAGGGCATCAGCAAGGAGTCCAGCTCGCCGAGGAACACCGGGTAGCCGGTGATGGATGGGACCTGGGTGTAGAGAATCAAGAGGAAACTGAGGGCATCGTCGAAGTCAGAAGGAGCTTCGAGTTCCAAGAAGGCCGAGCCTTGTCGCAACGCCTTGGCGTAGTCCGGCAAGACATAGCGCGGCCGGTATGGGGCTGGCCCCTCAAACATGTCGCAGATGATGCGTTTCTCCAACGCCTCACTGGCATCGGCACTCAACAACGGGTACGGCATCACTGCCTCAGCCGCCGCAGCAAGATAGTGCCGCCGGAGATGGAACGAGAGTGCAGGGTCATTCACAATCTGTCGAACTTGCTGTTGTAGCTCGTCGTTCTTCATTCCAACCCCTCTATCCGTTGGCGCGCGTATCGCATCGGTGCAGTAGCGCATGGTCCAGTATTGAAGCAACCTGGGTCTGTTGGAGGCCGTCCGTTACGTGCTAATAGTTTCCGCTGGTAAAGCGGCCTGGACAGCATTATAGGCCCGTTCGAACTCGTCGGGAGATCTGTCACCACAGTAACTATGAATCCTCGACGTGTTC
>JAJRQY010000024.1 GCA_024280015.1 Actinomycetes bacterium | reverse complement strand
GACTGAAAGCCCGCTGCTGTGGCTTGCTGGCCTCTGCGCGGTCATAACCGTTGGTCTGTCGCTAACGTCTCGTTTCCATCACATGCGGGCCCGCCGAGGCTCGGTTGAAGACGCCAACAATGTGGTCTTGTCATGGATCACCGTGGCTCCGATTGCTGGTCTGGCCAACTACTTCGTGCTTGATCGTCCGGTACCGACATCGGCCTTTCTACTCAGCTTGCCGCTAGCCCTGTCCGTCATGCTCGGTATGCGCATGTTGTGGCGCCTCACCCTCGATGCCATCAGACGGCCAGATTTCGACGAAACACGTACCCGGGTGCTCGTGTTTGGGGCTGGACTGGGTGGTGACCAGATCATCCGAGCCATGTTGCGTGATCCGAACTCCGCCTATGTTCCTGTTGCACTGTTGGATGATGACCCGAGCATGTCCAACCGTTCGATCAGCGGCGTGAGGGTGCAAGGTACACGGGCAGATCTGGTTCGTGTCGCCCAAGCAAGCGGCGCAACAGAACTACTGGTTGCGATTCCTAGTGCCGGGTCTGATCTGGTCCGGGAGATGGATGCTGCAGCCACCGCAGCTGGTTTGGGAATCCGTGTCTTGCCAACAACTAGCGAGCTGCTCGGCATGCTCCAGGTTGACGACATCCGCGAGCTGACGACCGCCGACCTCCTTGGTCGTGACGAAGTTGAGGTCGACATCGATTCGATCTTGGCCTACGTCAAAGGCAAAAGAGTTCTGGTGACTGGCGCTGGTGGCTCCATCGGCTCAGAACTGTGCCGCCAACTGGACAAGCTCTCCCCCGGTGAATTGTTCATGCTTGACCGGGACGAAACCGCCCTGCACGGGGTACAGCTGTCGCTGGAAGGCAAGGCCCTCCTCGATACTCCCAATCTGATCGTGGCCGATATCCGTGATGCCGAGCGGATGGAGGAGATCTTTGCCTCCTACAAACCACAGGTCGTGTTCCATACCGCGGCACTGAAGCATCTCACCTTGCTGGAACAAAACAATGGTGAGGGAATGAATACCAATGTCTGGGGCACCAACAACCTCTTGAATGCGGCGGTGCGTCACGATGTGAAGCACTTCGTCAATGTCTCCACTGACAAAGCAGCCGACCCGACCAGTGTGTTGGGTGCGACCAAGCTTCTGGCCGAGCGACTTACTGCCCTCACGGCGTTACGGGCCAAGGGAACCTTCGTCTCGGTCCGGTTTGGCAATGTGCTTGGCTCGCGAGGTTCGGTCCTGCCAACCTTTGTCCAGCAGATCGCCATTGGTGGGCCAGTCACCATCACCCACCCCGATGTGACCCGCTATTTCATGACCATTCCCGAAGCAGTGCGCTTGGTGCTGCAATCGGGTGCCATTGGCGAGGACGGGGAAATCATGATCCTGGACATGGGTGAACCGGTCAAGATTAATGACCTGGCACAGCGTTTGATTCAACAAGCAGGCAAGCCAATCACGATTGAATACACCGGCCTGCGTGAGGGCGAGAAGTTGCATGAGGTTCTGGTCGCGTCGACGGAGATTGGCGTGACTCGCCAACACGAGAAGATCAGTCACACCGTCGGGCCGACCGATCTAGATATTTCTGCTCTGCTGTCTCCAGCCCTCGCCCAAAAAATCGGATCGATTTCTCAGCCCGTTGGCCTACGAATCGCCGCCAGCTAAGACACGGCCAGCTAGGACACGGTCAGCAAGCAAGGCCGTGGTTTGGTCTTGTCCAAAAAGGGCTTCCGCTTGAGCGAGCCGAGCGAGCCGTTCTGTGCGTAGTGTGCTGCGACTAGCGTGTAGGTCGGCAAAGTGCGCGGCCCAAGCATCGGCGACTAGCGGGATGTGCTGCGCCAGCTGTGCCTGGTCAAGAGATTGGGACACCGCAGGATCCATCGAATGGGAAACGAACAGTCCGGCTCCGAGATAGTCAAAGACCTTGTTGGCCAGTGAGTCACCAAATCGGGGTGTCGTTGGAGCCAGCCCGACATCGAACTGACTGAGCAGTCCCCCAACTTGGTCGGGTCCGACCCGTCCGACAAACCGGACAGAAGGAAGGCGAGTGGCTAATTCATGGGCGTCTGGTTCGGCCGGTTCGGCCCCGATAAAGGCGAACTCGGGCTGCGGGTCATCCGGTTGCAGGCTGTCAACAAAGTCACTCCAGCCGCGAAGTACCGGAATGAACGCGAACCCGAGGGTGTGGTTGCTGATAAAGCAAACCCGAAGGGATGAGTCTGCGTCGGGAAAGTTCTCGGCTTTCAGAGGCTTTCCTGCCATTCCTATGGGGACAACACCGGTCGCAGCCCGCGCTGGAACCCAGTCCAGCATCGGTTGAGAAACAGCTACTGTTGCGCTCGCCAGTCGCATCTCTTGGGAGACAAGCCTGCCGACGAGCTTCAGCATTGGCTCCCAGTTAGCTCGGGGACCAACAGCAAGACAGTCAGGCCAAACATCGCGCACATCAGCAACTAGCCGGCTCTTGGGGCCAAGCGCTAACCGTCCTGCGGCCACCATCCCTGGTGGAGGAACGCCAATGAGGGTGGCATCAATGGAACGCCGATTTTGGCGAAGGTAGCGTGCCGCCCCGGAGATGAAGTCGGCAGTAAAGCGTGCCCGTCCGAGGCTGATCGAACCTTCATAGCTCGCGGTCGGTACCACGTGGACGGCACCTTCTTGACTCAACGATTCCTGATTGGTTGACCGTTGCTCACGGTTCAAATGCCGAAAGGAAGGAACTAGCCGAGTTACCTCTACGCCATCTGCGGTCAGTGCCGCCGCCAGGCGGCCATAGCGCAAGGGGGCGTACTTCTCGTCTCCGGGAATGTCTTCGCCCTGGTGGACGATCACCACTCGAACAGTCATCGACTCTTTCGATGGTTGGAGGATGTGTTGCCCTTGCGGCGTGCTGCTTTCCGGCCGGTGTTCGATTTCTGGCCTGTGTTCGATTTCTGGCCAGTGTTGTGACCAGATGGTGCCTTGCTCCGAAGTAAGACGGGGGTGAATCGTTCTCGGGTCACCGCGGCACTGGGGAGGGCTGGCTGCTCACTGATGACGTCAGACCCATAGCCATATCCATAGCCGTAGGCCCCGGCTCCGCCGGACTTGGCGTTGATAATCGTTCCGGTCGGAGCAATGCCAATAATGTCCAGCGTTCCTCGGGCCCGGGCAACCTGATCTGGGGTCGAACGGTTTCCAACGGTGAGCAAGACATGATCAACCACACGGGCGATGAGTGAGCCATCGGTGACGGGCAGGAGTGGCGGGCTATCAATCAGGACGACATCAAATTCCTTGCTCAGCCAATTCATCAGGTCAGCCAGGGCGGGTTGTCCCAGCAACTCGGCCGGGCCAGCATCGGTACGACCAGCAGGGACCACCCAAACGTTGGCTTCCTTGTCGTGCCAAGCAGGAACCTCAAAGGGGTGCCCACCTTGTCGTAGGACAGTGGCCAGGCCCGCTTTCTCGTCGTCGAGGCCCATCATCTCGCTCAGGCCCCGGTTTCGAAGGTCAGCGTCAATAACTAGGACTCGGAAGCCATCAACCGCAAGGGCATAAGCAAGGTTGGCCGAGACGGTTGTCTTGCCGTCATTGGGCATGGCTGATGCCACCTGGATAACCCGGTTCTTGGGGATGGCAAACCGGACCGTTGTTCGCAGGCCTCGTAGGGCCTCGCTGAAGGGCGCCGTTGGCCGGTACAAGATTGAGAGGCCTGGGTCTTCATCGACCATCGGCAACTCGATAAATACTGGGACGTCGCCCAATGCCTTAACGTGCTTTTGTTCCTCCTCGCCCTTGTCGCTCAGCAAGGCCAGCAAGTACGCCGCTCCGAGTCCGAGAATGAGTCCGACGGCAAGAGCCAAGACGACGTCTCGAGGTGTGTTTGGACTCACGGGTTCGTCGGGCAAGTTGGCCGGCGAGATGATGCGCCCTGTTCCTGATGTTGTCAGGTCTGAGTTGAGGACCAGTTGATCAAGACGCTCCACCAAGAGCACTCGTTGAGCTTGTAGGAGATCTAGGTCGCGCTGGGTTCCGGCACCGCTTGGTGCGGCTTCAAGTTCGGAGATCTTGGCGTCCAAATCCAGGAGCCGGTCACCAACAACATCACCGGCCGCTAACAGGTCATCCAGAGTTGCCCGCGCTCGCACGTCCAGATACGTGTCGGTATAGAAGGCTGCTAACTCTCGGGCCAATTCTGGTGACCGGTCGACGGCGGAAATGACTAGGACATCTCGGTTGTCGGAGACCACAACCGAGATCTTGATCTTGTCGCCGTAGATCCCTTCGACTATTTCGGTAACCGAGCGGCTTTCGGCCAAGCTCTGCTCGTTGGCCATCAATCGGCTCGAATCACCCTGGACTTGGCCTGCTACTAGTTCGCTAGCCGAGTTCCGGACCAGTATTTCGGTGTCGCTTCGATACAGGGGCGTTGCCACCAACAAGTCAAAGGCCAGGATGGCAGCACTGAGTCCGATGACGGTGGCAGCGACAACCTTCCATTGTTCGCGCAAGGTTTGCACCAGGGAACGGAAGTCTCGAATTGGTTGCTGTTCATTCATTGAGTCAGCCATTCCTCTCCTCGTTAGGTCCAGGTCGCATGGAGCTGTCCGATCTCGGTGTGCTTCTGGGCGGGGAGTTCGGCCTTGGCCTTGGCCTCAGCCTTCACCACAGTGGTTGCCAACAAGAAGACGAAGAGAAAGCGACTGTTGTAGAGATCGCCACTGAACTGGGCCCCAAGGAATGCGTAGAGAGCGAGCAGTCCGAAGAGGCGATGGCCTGATCGGGTTGCCCTAGCGCCAGCAACAACCATCATTGCTCCAGCAACGAAGGTGAGAACTGGGCCTACTTCAGCGAACAGTTCCAGGAAAATATTGTGGGGATAGAAAACAATTTCTGGTGCTTGGGCCACAACGGTTGCCCCGAACCCGTGCCCAAGAATGCCAGCCGTCCTTGCCATCTCCAGTCCAGCGTCCCAAACAAAGGCTCGGCTTCGGCCAACCTCCTTGCCGGGATTGGCCAGCAGGGTGAAGCGACTGTCCGAACCTCCAAAGATGAGCTGCAGAAGCCCGACGGCCGCGACGCCAATAGCCATGACGGAAAGGGATCGGAGCCGGCGGATTCGCCTGAATTGTTTGGGCGATGTGGCATGGGCTCGGTCCCTGGTCAGGCCAGCCACCGAGCCAGCACCTAGGACGAGAACGAGAGAGAGCAGGGGTTGGCGTGACTCGGTGAGCCAGATGCCATACAGATAGATGAGGCCTAGCCCGATCCGGATTGGGGTCTCGAAGGCTTGCAGCTCGCTGGGAATGAGGGAGTCATGGTGGTGAACCAGCACGATGATGGAGATGCCAAGAAAGGTGGCCAGGGTGATTGGTCCGCCACCAAGGGCTCCGGCGCGGTCTCCTCCCCCGGTTGCGATGGTAAGGGCGGCCATGAGGAAGGAGATTCCGAGAATGGATCGTAAGAAGTCGATGCGAACGTCCTGGTCGCGAAGGGCGTTGGTGAGGAGCAGGAGGGGTACGACTGCTGCCATCAAGAAGAACGCCTTGTCGTTGGAGAGCATCCGGATGGTGTCATTGGATGTACTCAGATGACGGAACCCTCCGACCAGAACAATGGTGGTGATGAGCAGGACCGCGCTGACACTTTCTCCGGTCAGTCGTAGTGCTCGGCCCGACAACCGGTAACCAAAGAATGAGGCCAGACACAGCAACGGTGCGGCGGCGATGATTGGTGTCACCCGATCGGGGAAGGTATGGCGTCCCAGGATGAGGGCGACACCAATGCCCATTCCTGGGCGGAAGAAAGCCAGGGCCGTCAAGATGAGTGCGGCAGCAACATTGATAACAAAGACGATCATGTCGTTGCCCTGGTGTGCTCGTCGGGTGTCTGATCAAGATCGATGACCGAATTGGCTTGACCGGTTGCTTGACCGGTTGGTTGGCCGGTTGGTTGGCCGGTTGGCTGGCTTGCTGGGCGGCCGGATTGGCCTCGTCCAGCAAGTAGCAGGCCAATGGCCGTTGCCGAGTAGCCAATGAGGGAGCCAAGCCCTGCACCCGTCGTTCCGTATTTGGGAATCAAGACGACATAGCTGACCATGGCGAGCACCATGCCGACCAGTTCGGCCAGGGAGATCGAACGGGTTGCTCCAAGCGCCATGGCCCGGCCGCTGAGGAGCCGGTTCATGCCGTACACCGCCGAGGCCAAGGCCAGGGCGACCATGAGGCTGGTGGTCGGGCGGTAGGCCGCTCCGAAGAGAAGTTCAGTTATCCATGGCCCAAGCACAACCAGTCCGGTGATGCTGGCCACCAGGTACGCCACGGTCATGGCAATGATGGCCCCGGTTTGTAGGCGTCCCTCAAGCGCCGCGCTTCGCCATCGGGGGATCATGACGCTGGCAACCGCTTCGGTTGGGGCGGCCAGGACATCGGTGAGGGTGGCAACAACCACATAGACCCCAAGGTCTGAGGTCGAGGCCAGTATTGGCAGCAGCAGTCGGTCCGAGCGCCAGGCGGCGAAGTTGGCGAAGGACGCAACCCAGAGGCGCCGGCCGGTGCTTCGCAAGACCTTTAGGGGAGCGACCTGGTCCGGCTGAGCCTTACTCGCTGGATGACCATTGCGAAGATGCAGAAGGAGCGAGACGCTTCCGCGGGCCACCCCATAGAGCAGAAGCCAGACGGGGACGGTGCGTACGTCGGTGACGGACAGGCCAGCGACACCGGCCAGGATGAGTCCCCCGACGGTCGCGGTGGAAAGAAGAACAAGTTGAGACCGATTGGCGTTGATGGCCACGGAGCGGAAGCTGGCGTCCAGCATCGTGGCGATGGCCATTAGCGCGGTCGGGAAGCCGAAAACGAAGATGGGGTCGAGGTTGCCAAGGTCGGCGGTGAGACCGATGATGGTCATGCCCGCACCGATGCTTAGGGCGACGACGGCCTGGCGAGAAGCGGCCAGCCAGACAAAGGGGATGGTCTTGCCCATTGGCTGCTCGTTGAACACGATTGGGGTTGATTTGTCGATTCCAAGCAGCAAGAAGGTGCTCAAGAAGAAGGCCGCTTGCATTCCCGCGGCCAGGGCTCCTCGTTGGGAGGGGTCAAGAGTCCGAGCAGCAATAATGTTGGTCAGGATCGAAAGGACAAGAACAACGCCGTGGGACGCAATGGCGTGAGATACTTGCGCCCGAACCCCGGAAGTCTTTGCTTCCTTGTTGTCAGCCAGATCGACGGACATCGCTCTCGCCCCCGGCCCATTGAGCCAGAGCAGCACAGATCCGCTCCGTCTCCTCATCGGACAGTAGTGGATCCATGGGAAGGGAGGCAATGAGCCCGGCTGCCTCTTCGGCTATTGGGCAAGGCTTGCTGTAGGTGGTGTAGGCCGAATAGTGGCTGACTGCTCGCGGGTAGTGGACACCGACGGAAATGCCGTGGTTGTCCATGTGGGATCGAAATGCATCTCGACCGCCTTCGACCCGAAGCACGTATTGGTGGTAGACGGATCCGGATTGGTAACGGAGCGGGTGCAAGGTTGTGTTGGTCTGCAGGCACTGGTCATAGCGAGTGGCCAGCAATCGCCGCTTCTCGTTCCATTGCTCCAGGTGAGCAAGTTTGGCACCGAGAACGGCGGCCTGGAGGCTGTCTAGGCGGCTGCAATAGCCAACCATCTCATGGTCAAACTTTGATGTTCGGCCATGGTTGGCCAGAACGGCGATTTGTTGGCGAACGTCGCTGTTGTTAGTGACAACCGCACCGCCGTCTCCGAAGGCGCCAAGATTCTTCCCGGGGTAGAAACTGAAGGTTGCGACGTCTCCGGCTTGACCGGCGCGGGCATTGGGGCGGTCCGGATAGGAGGCCCCGTGGGCTTGGGCGGCATCCTCGATGACCTTGAGGCCTTCGGCTCGCCACTTCTCAATGACTGCAGCATCGACGCAGTGGCCATAGAGATGAACGGCAATGATTGCTTTGGTTGCGGAGGATCGGGCCTTGTCAACCGCGTCGACCGACAACAACAAGGTGTCGGGCTCGACGTCAACGATGACGGGGGTTGCCCCAACATGGACAACGGCTTCGGCGGTGGCGACGAAGGTCATGGAGGGCACGATGACTTCATCTCCTGGCCCAATTCCCAGGGCTCGCAGTGAGAGTGACAATGCGTCAGTCCCCGAAGCGCAGCCAACGGCATGGTCCACGCCCTGATAGGCGGCGAAGGAAGCTTCGAATGCGGCAACAGCTTGACCACCAATGAAGGAGCTGGACCCGATGACGGCGTCCATTGCTTCATTGATGTCTGTTTCAATGCTTTGATGCATCCGGGTCAGATTGAGAAGGGTGATGGTCGATTGCTTGGCTTGGGTAGTGGTATCAAGCATGGTCAAGTACCTCAACGGTCGATCCGTCTGTCTCCAGCGATGAGGCCAAGGCTTCCAGTTGCGAAGCGACGCGTAGGCCGCTTAGCCCGGTGGCAACTGGCTCGTTGCCGTTGAGGCAGGCGCCTACGAAGTCATCAATCTCTCGACTCAATGGTTCTTCCAAGGTCAGTCTTGGTATCTGGATTGAACCGGGCCGGGTCTGCCACGCATGGTCGAAGGCCCCGTCAAAGGCACCTTCGGAACCATCTTTAACTACTTCGGCGATTGCTCGTGATTCATAGATTTCGACCTTGCGATCAGAAGAGACATCGTCGTAGACCACCATTTTTTCGCTGCCGACAACTACGACACTGCGAATTTTGCGGGGGTCCAGCCAGGAGACGTGGAAGTGGCTGACTGCCCCTGATGCGTAGTCGAGCTTGCCAAAGACAACGTCGGCCAGGGACGGTTGCAGGAAGGTTCCGCCCGAAGCAGTTACTGATACTGCTGGCGAGTCGAATAGGTGGTCAAAAATCGAGAGGTCGTGGGGCGCGAGGTTCCACATGGCGTCGCAGTCCGAACGGATTCGTCCCAAGTTGAGCCGTTGTGAGTAGGCGTAGAGCGGGTCACCAAGTTCGCCACTTTGCACCAGTTGTCGCAAGAAGCGGACCGGTTCGGAGTACAAGAAGGTGTGGCCGGGCATGGCAACCACTCCTTGCCTTACTGCCTCTTCCACAATTGCCTTGGCGTCGGCCAGGTTGGTGGCGAAGGGCTTTTCAATCATGACGTGGCGGCCAGAGGAGACAATCTGTAGGCCAAGCTTGCCGTGGGTGGCCGCTGGGGTGGCAACGACGACGGCCTGGATGGCGGGGTCGTTGAGAATCTCCTCCACCGTGGCGCAGGGTCGTGCCCCAAATCGCTCACCAAGTGCCTTAGCTGCCTCAAGATCAGAATCGACAATCGCCTCGAAGGTCGACCGTTGGTTGCCAGCCAGGTTGCGCGCCAAATTGGCACCCCAGTATCCGGCACCGATTAATGCAGTTCCCACCATGATGTTCCGCCGTTTCCCTCCCAGCCGAGTTGCCTCGCGCCACGACTTGGTAGTCGTTCCCTGACGCTGACCCCTCGACTTGAGCGAGACCCTCAATTGCGCCCCGCTTACGTGCTATGAGTGGACCACAGGTGGCCGGGTCTGTCAAGATCGGGGGCACATCAACACAAGCTCAGTTTTTGGCCCTATTCCGCTCAATCAAGCCAAAACACGTCAGGCGAAATAGCGGTAGAGCTCGGTTCCTGCAGTCTCGGTCACCGAGTCTGGAACATCGGGATCTATGAACAGGGCGGTGAGCCGACCCAGCATTTGTCCCGCCTCTTGTTGTGCAGCAGAAACCGGGCCTGGTCGCCTGGATCGTATGACCGGTCGGTTCTGAGCTCCGAGGCGGTCTTTGAAGCTGACGAGGCCTGGTTGGGCCAGCGGGGTTCGTCCCAAGTCCACCGACGAACAGCCGATTTCCAGACCGTGGCTGACGGCACCAAAGGCGACGGCATGGTTGGTTCCAATATTGCGAAATGCCGGGTCGCTGGCGGAGAACTTGTAATACAGGATGTCCTGGTGTCGCAAGACAACGGCGGCCGATGCCAGCGAGTCGTCTCGCTCAACCTTGACCACCCAACCGTTGCCGGTGGCGAAGAATCGTTCGGCGATGGCATGGAACAGGGCGCGAGGTTGGGGCAGCAGCTGATGGCGGTATTTGCGTACACCGAGATGGAGATCAAAGAAGTCATCAACGGCTTGGGGGTTCGGGTCTGCCCATACCGAGAACCCTTCTCGTTCGACCTTGCGGATCCGGTTGCGGGTGTTTGAGCCGCAGGCTGCCAGTAGGGCTTCTCGGTCTTGTTCGAGGCTGATGGTGTGCCACAGGTGGCTGGCGTTGGCCTGCCAACCCTGCTCACCCTGGTTCTCATTGTCTTGTGGGGCGTCGCAGGCTTGGGTGATGACTTCGGTCGGGAGTCCCTGGCTGGCTAAGGAGGCGTACAGGGCGCGGGCCTGGTCGGGGTTGGCGCCGGGAAGTTCAATCAGGTCACAAAACGGCAGGGCCCGAATTCGGGCTCCTCGAAGGTCATCGATGACGGTGAACGGCAGGGCGGCCACCAGGTTTTCATCGGTTTCAACCGCCGCGGCTTGGAAGTGGAATCCGTAGGTTTGCGCCAGTGCGCCAAGCCAGGGGGTTGACATGAACAGCCCGACGCTGGAGCCGTCGGTTAGCTCATCCCAGCGAGTATCACTAAGGGGGTCGATCAGGGTGATAGGCGGTGCTACCGCTGATGCTGACGCTGTTTCTGATGCTGATGAGTCCGTCATGGTGTTGACGTCCAGGTTGAGTCGACCAGCACTGGGGGCTCAGATGGCCTACCCGCCTGGATCGTCCCCGACCAGTTCCAGGTCAGGTTCTTGCGCCTCAGTTGCCGCAATGCACCAAGGACTCGTAGCTGCAGATTCCG
>JAJRQY010000023.1 GCA_024280015.1 Actinomycetes bacterium | reverse complement strand
CACAGGTCAGAGCACCGTAACGTTCAGTCGTCAGTCAGGCTCTTGAGGACCATTCTCAGCTTCCGAGAAACGTGAAGTCCCTGGTCACAGACCTGCACCATGGCGGCTTGCCTCTGGTGACATATTTCTTACCAACAGGCCCAGACCCCCCATAGGAGCCTCCCCCTTTCCGGCCACTTGTTCCTCAACCCCCGAACCAGATCAAGGGGGAGGTAACCCACTGTCAGCGATGCCTGCCGCCTACACCGCCAGACGGCTGTTCAAGCTCCTTGAGAATGGCCTCGACCCCTATAGGAGATTCCCCTACTCGAACAGAAACACCATAAATCGGACAGCATCGCCGACGAAATAGAAGTGGAGCACCGCAACCACGACCGCAGAAGCCCAGATCCCACCAATCACGCTTGCGGCCCGCTCCTCCCAAGTCGAAAACACGGCCAGTGTCAGCAGGGCTGCGATGACGAAGGGCGCAGCCCAGACCATGAGAGAACCGAAAGGGTACAAATAGTCATGCGACGCTTGTAGCCCGAGAGCGAACGTTCGAAGCTCGTCCGTCCAGTGAATAAACCCGTCCCTGCTTGAGAGGACGGGGCCCGATTCACGCAAGTAGGAATTCAGCTCCACCCGCAGAATCAACGTATCGACGAAGAAAGCCAACCATGCCAAGCAAGCTGCAACGACGAGGGCCCAGAGAGGTACTAGCCATCTGCGACGATCTAGAAGCCGTATTCCTCCAGTACTAATGGTGTTATCTCCTCTTTGAGCTCAGTCCTCAGGGCGGGTAGTTCGGCCCCACCGCACTCTTCCTGATAGGCCCCAACGACGGCGAATTCTTCCGTTTGAAGTTGTCGCAGGATCGCCGCTTCCTCAGTGTTGAGCACCGCTCGACCAGATTGTACGTATTCGTCAAAGGCCTCACGAGAGTCGACTCCAGAGTCCTCAGCCTCGGCGAAGACTCGCTCAGCATAGTCATTTGCCAGGGTCATTCGAAGTCGTTCCAGGAGAGACGATTCGTAGGCTGCGAGGTCGGGGAACTGATCCGGGCTAAGACCCGTCTCGAAACGTACGCACTCGCCGATCATCTCCAGCTGTTCTATGTAGCGGGGATGAGCCTCCAGTCGAACCTGTATGTCCTCGATCAAAGGGGCATTCTCCAAATAGAAGTCGGCCTCATCGGACGAATACAAAGTCAGAGCGTGGCAACCGTCAACAGGCACCACGCCAGCCTCGATCTGTTCCTCCGTGGGTTCAAGTGTCGACGCTGCCCCGTAGAGGGCCTCCTCCCATGCCTGCCGCTCGCCGGGAAGCAAACCGGCAAGCAATTCCTCATTCGGGTCTGTTGGCGGCGATTGATCGACGGCCTCGCTCTCATCCCTCCCAACCAAACCATGCGCTTCGACCACCGGAGTCGAGTAGTACCGTGTGGTGACACCAAGTCCGAACGACGCAATCCATTCGTCGCCTCTGTGATCAAGGGGGACAAAAGATTCCAGTTCGGTCGGGTAGGGAACTGCAAGGTAGTCGAAGCCCTCCTCGGCCATGCACGCAAAAACTCGATCCTGGCCTTCACCCCAGCGTCCCTGATCAGGAATGCTGGGCTCGAAGGAAAGTAGCTGTTGCTGGTGTACTCCGTCGGACTGGCCAGATTCGGACGGTTCGTCAGGTACTTCAACGAGGATTTCATCACCACTGGTCGCTGAGGTTGTGCATGACGCGACAAGCATGAGCCCAGCTCCTGCGAGGCTAAGCGCTGAGCGCTGCATTACCAAGCGGTAATGGTGCATTGCCCGTGGGGCGATGCGTTAAGGTACCAAATGCACTTTGAGTGCTCGTACGAGATCTTTAGCCATGATCCGTTGTTCGCTACATGATCGGCGTCGCAGACCCCGTAATAGTTGGCTGTCTTCCCGGGCTGGACCGCCTGGTACACCCAAGATGTCGAGTTCTCCGTGTCGCCACGCACCACGAAGGAGGCTCCTGATTGACTATACGTCGTGTGCTCACCTGCCTTCCAGGAACCACAGTGGTTCGCCGCTCCCGCACCTGAGCCCGGCAACCAAGCCAGTCCCATCACAAAAAGCATCGCAGCCAAAGCCGAGATTGTTGCCTGATAGAGACGTCTGATTCTCATATTTTCGATCCTTTAGCATCGGTTGGGGTCAACGCACGGAACGGGAATCTACAAAGAGAGCGCTGTTGCGAGTTTTGTCTTCATTGCCACTCACAAGATCAGCTCAATACGTTGATGAGTCCCATTATGAGAAAACGATTTGACACATGTGTGTCAAATTTCCCGATCTGAAGTCGTCGATCGCCGCCATAAGAGACGGGGCCGGTGTTGCGTTGGTCGCTTGAAACCAAGGTCCTTTCCCGTCGTCGCTCCTCACCACCGAGCAAGCCCCTTCCTGATCAGATCAGCAAGGTTCCTATCAGGATTTTCGGGACGCTTGTTCCTCAACCTCCAACCATCCCTCACTGTCTCCAAGATAGATAGCTTCCCGAGCGTTCTTCACTCCTAGTCCTAACCAGACTTGTTTGAGGTGACGATAAAGACTGCTTCTGGAACACCCAGAAGCAGTCGCGATATCAACAGACTTCACTCCCTTAGCGATCATCCGTATGATCTCAATGTCTTCCTTGGATGGCCTTGTGCCCTCCGCTTGTTCGCACACTTTCTGAACTGCCGACCCTGCCTGGAGGAGCCTTCTGACCCCCTCAACCGAAACCAACGGCGCTACCTTCCCGTACGGAAACACCCCCGGCACAGTCGACTCCAATACTCCCTCGCCGCTCGAGCTGCTGCTCTGCTCAATCCTCAGATGCTCACAAATCGCTCGGGACGCTGAACCAACATATTCAGCCACAATCATCCAATCCCCACCATCAGCTCCAACCGGGTGCTCACCATCAGCCATCAAGATCCTGCACTGCTCGAATGACCTGGCTAACCCTCTGGCGTACCGTGCTGGGATGATTGGTAGATAGATGCTGGCTACGACCCGATGGAACTCCAATGTCCAGGGCTCATCGTGTTCACCGTGAGGAACACCCATCGTGTGGGTTCTCTCAATCTCGGTTGCCATGTCAATGATTCGATTGGCGCAACAGCCAATCAACTCATGATCCACTTGTTTGGTGACACTGGACATCGGGGAACCGCCTTAGATGGCCTGTTGGTAAGAAATATGTCACCAGAGGCAAGCCGCCATGGTGCAGGTCTGTGACCAGGGACTTCACGTTTCTCGGAAGCTGAGAATGGTCCTCAAGAGCCTGACTGACGACTGAACGTTACGGTGCTCTGACCTGTG
>JAJRQY010000022.1 GCA_024280015.1 Actinomycetes bacterium | reverse complement strand
GGGCTCCCGGCAAGAGACCAGACATGACGCGAGTGGGACTCCCAACGGCCAGCGCGCATCTCATATCGGAACTCGCTGGCGCTCACACTCAACCAGTCGAGGTCTCGGCCGCTCACGACACCGTGCTGAACTTTGGCAACCCTCCGCAACTTCTGCTTCCACATAGCTTCAATATACGCCTATTTACTCGTATGTCACCTCAGTGCTCGTACTGGCACCGGCCAGATGTCGCATATGGATCGCTAGCGGTGCCAGAAGGGAAGAAGCGGGCCAGAATGGGGTGGTGAGCAGACGAGAATCAGGCCAGGAACGTCGGGGACCGTCGGAGCGGTCGGCAATTGAGCCGTTCTATGTCATGGAAGTCATGCGGGCCGCGGCCGAACGCGAGGCCTCTGGCCTGGAAGTACTTCACCTTGAGGTCGGGCAGCCATCGACATCCGCGCCACAAGTTGTCCTTGCCGCTGCAGCCGAAGCCCTTGCCAACAACAAGCTTGGCTACACCGAGGCCCTCGGCCTACCCGAACTACGACAGGCCATCTCGGACTGGTACGCGTTGGAATACAAGGTCATCGTCCCAGTGGAGCAGATCATTGTCACCACGGGTGCTTCAGGAAGCTGTGTGCTCGCCTTCCTCACTCTTTGGGACCCCGGCGCTCGGGTTGGAGTCCTGGAGCCCGGATACCCCTGCTATCGCAATGACCTCCAGACATTTGGGGTCCAGGCAGTACCTATTCCTGTTGGCCCCGAGTCTGACTATCGGCCAACCAGGGCACAACTGGACGCCGTTGGACATCTGGACGGCCTGATCATCGCTAGCCCATCAAACCCAACAGGAACAGTCCTGCGACGTTCCGATCTACAAATGCTGCTGGATTGGAGTAGTGAAGCTGGGGCAGCCCTCGTTGTTGATGAGATCTACCACGGCATTACCTATGACGAACCTGCGGTTTCCGTCCTTGAACTCATGGACCAAACTGCGACATCAAACCCCACGGTTTTGGTTTTCAATAGCTTCTCCAAGCTGTTCTCGATGACCGGCTGGAGGCTTGGTTGGATAGTCGCCCCGCGCAATTTGATGACTCCTCTGGAGCGTTTAGCCCAAAACCTCACCATCGCCCCGCCGACACTGTCCCAAATGGCCGGCACCAAGGCCTTTCAAGCGGTAGCGGAAAGTCAGGCAAATGTTGAGCGATACCGAATCAACCGGGACCTCGTCATCGACGGACTACGACGAGCTGGAATCACGGCGTTTGCCCCTCCGGATGGCGGCTTCTATGTCTGGTGCGACGTTTCCCACCTGCTCAGCAGCGAGATACCCGATAGCAAAGCACTATCAACCACGTGGCTGGATCAGATTGGTGTTGCCGTCACACCGGGAATCGACTTCGATCCACAAAGGGGACACCGGTTCATCCGGTTCTCCTATGCTGGCGAACCGCACGAAATGACTGAAGCCATGCAACGAATCACCACCTGGATCCAATCGACTGGAGATCAAATACGATGAGCAACGCTAGCGGCAATGCAAGCTCTACTGTTGAAGACCGAATCGACAAGAGCGAAACAGCCCCATTCGATCCTGGAGATCAGTCTCCTCAACCCGGGCCAGACTCCGGCTCACCCCACCAAACCCCGCGATGGCGCACCCTGATGTTCCGTGGCGCAACGCGGGCATGCCCTGCGTGTGGCAAGCGAGGTCTCTTTGGTTGGAAGGTCACTATCGTTGAAGATTGTCCGCGTTGCGGCCTCCACTTTGAGCGAATCGAAGGCCACTGGATTGGCGCAATTGGAATGAACACGATCTTCAGCTTCTTTATGATCATGCTCACCCTGATTGTTGGATTGGTATCGACGTTCCCTGACTTCCCGGTCAAGGAACTGGTGCTGTTCAGTATTGCGGTCGCCATCATCCACCCGATCCTCTTCCAGCCGACAGCTCAGACCTTGTGGTCAGCGGTCGACATGCTTATGCGCAAGCTCGAGCCCAACGAGGTTGATTGGCGTTTCGTGAGCCGAAAGCCCATTCGAAAACGACAGAAATCGACTCCATGACTGAACCCACCGAACGCTTCGACCTAATCATCATTGGAAGCGGTTCAGGAAACTCAATCCCGGAGTACCTACAAGATTGGAAGATCGCCTTGGTCGAGCGAGATGTCTTTGGCGGAACGTGCCTGAATCGCGGTTGCATTCCTTCCAAGATGTTCGTCTTGCCCGCCGATGTAGCCGTATCGGCCAGCAATAGCGAGCATCTCGGCCTCGACACAACCTTCAATGGCGCAGACTGGTCAGCTATTCGTGACCGCGTCTTCGGATTGATCGATCCCATTGCCGCCGGAGGCGAGGAGTACCGGGCAACAGGCACTCCCAATGTCACGCTAGTCCGAGGAACTGCTCGCTTTGTCGGTGAGAAGCTTCTGGATGTCGATGGCAGGCAAATCACTGCCGACAAGATTCTTGTCGCCACCGGGTCACGCCCCTTCGTTCCCTCCATTCCTGGCCTTGCCGACGTACGCCATCACACCTCTGACAGCATCATGAGGTTGGACGACTTGCCCAAGCGAGTTGGCATCATCGGAGGCGGTTTTATTGCAGTAGAGATGGGTCACGTTTTCGCTGGACTGGGTTCGGATGTGACCTTGTTCAATCGCTCAACCTGCCTGATCCGAGATCACGACACCGAAGTTGCTACTCGATTCACCGAACTGTTCGGTCAACGAGTTGACCTTCGGCTGGGCCAGTTGCCCGACACGGTTGAGGAAACTGATCAAGGAACAATCTTGCTTCACCTCGGGGAGGAGACAGTCCAGGTGGACGAGTTATTGGTGGCAACGGGTCGCACTCCAAACAGTGACCTGGTTGAGGCAAATGGTGGTGGCATAGATACCCGCAGCAATGGCCGTATCAACATCAATCTGAAAATGGAAACCAATATCGAGGGAATCTGGGCCATTGGCGACGTAGCCAACGATCACCAGCTAAAGCATGTCGCCAATGCCGAGGTCAAGATCGCCTTTTGGAACATCGCCAACCCTGACTCACCCAGAGAGATGGACTACCGAGCTGTGCCAAATGCCGTCTTTAGTGGCCCCCAAGTTGCCAGCGTCGGCAAGAAGGAAGAGGATTTACGCAGCGAAGGCGTGAGCTACCGCGTTGGGAAGCGTGACTTCGGTGGAACGGCCTACGGGTGGGCTCTGGATGACCACTCCTCCTTCGCCAAGGTCCTGGTTGACGACAAGACCGATCTGATCCTGGGAGCCCACATCATCGGTCCGCAGGCAGCCTCCCTCATCCAGCCGTTGATACAGGCCATGCAGTTCGCTCAAACAGCCTCTGACCTGGCGACAAAGGTCTTCTATATTCATCCTGCCCTGACAGAGGTAGTTGAGAACGCGCTCCTGGCGGCAGCGGACGCTCCACCGAGCCAGTGAGCCGGAAACGAGCTAAACAGGGCATTTGGCTCAGGATGGGAGGATCTCAGACCGATACTGTGGTAAACGCCTGCTGGAATCCTGCCACGGGCGCGCATCCTTGAGTGAGAACGATGCAGTGGAGACCTTGTGGTAACTGACGCTAAGAAAATCGCCAATGTCCTCCGATACGTCCCTGGGGCGTGTCTGATCGTTGAGGACGGCGTGGTCAAGGGCGCAAACGGAGAAGCCATCGGTGTGAGCGGTATTCCCCGCCAGCACCTGATTGGTGTTCCCCTAACCGAGCTAACTATCGACGGCGACAAGGAGGCGGTAGTGGCATGCATGTCCAGCGAGACTGAGGGTGTGCATCGCTTGGCTACTCGCCTCAACGCTGGACTGGCGCCGGTCGAGCTTGCCTTTCGCTCCATCACATCCCAGATCCACATGGTTGGTCTTCGCAGTATGGCTTTGGAGCATGATTTGTCCGCAGCAGCCGGTGCGGAGCTCACCCATGATCAGGTGACCGGCCTACCCAATCGCGACCATGTGCTGGAACGCCTCCACGATCGAATTTCTGTGACACCAGCCCAGCCACTGGCATTGATTGGCATCTGGATCGACGACCTCAGTGAGCTGCAAGCAGACCGCGGCAGCCGGGTTGTTGACCGAGTCTGTCGACAGGTGGCCGAACGTATCCAAACCCGCTTGCGTGGCCCCGACTTGCTCGGACGTTTCGACGATGCGGCGTTCCTTACCCTCCTGACTACCGACTCTGACCTGGAGCAACTCCGGATCATCGCGGACCGCTTGCGCTCTGAGGTGTCATTCCCGGTCGATTTTGACGGCGGTCTGGTCTCCTTCACCGCCAGCGTCATGGTTGCTTCTATCGGTCCGAAACGGCCCTCGATAGAACGAATTGTCTCCCGCCTCGAAGCGGTCGGAAACAAGGCGGCCGCCAGCGGTGGAAACAGAACTGATATCTTCACCCTTTGACACCAACAACCTAGTCTGGGGAACAATATGGGTCAGCCTACCAATGCCGCTTCGGTCGGAGGTGGAAGCGTGCCGTACAGCAAGGGCTTGCACGAGGTCGCCGATGGCATCTTTGCCTATCTGCAGCCTGACGGCGGTTGGGGGTGGAGCAACGCAGGGTTGGCCGCAGGCGATGGAGCTTCGATGCTCGTCGACACGCTCTTTGACCTCAAATTGACCCAGTCGATGCTGGATGAGATGGCCGCAATCACCGACTCGATTCCGATTGGAACACTCGTCAATACCCACGCCAATGGCGATCATTGTTACGGGAATCAACTGGTCACTGGCGCTGAGGTCATCACGTCGGCCGCCTCCGCAGCCGAAATGGAAGCACTGCCTGCTGCGGCTCTAGCTGCCATGATGGACATGGACTTCGGCGACAATACCAATCGCTACCTGAAGGAATCCTTTGGTCCCTTCACCTTCACCGGGATCGAGCCTCCACGAATTGATCGAACCTTCAGTGGCGAACTAAGCCTCGATGTCGGAGGAAGAACGGTCGACCTGGTAGAGGTGGGTCCTGCCCACACCGCGGGGGACATCCTCGTTCACCTTCCCCGGGAAAACGTGATCTTCACCGGTGACATCCTGTTCATCAACGGCACACCCCTGGTTTGGGATGGCCCGGTTAGCAACTGGATAGCGGCCTGTGACCGCATTCTGGCCCTTGACTGCTCGGTCATCGTCCCTGGGCATGGTCCTCTCACCGACGCTAGTGGTGTGCGAGCGGTGCGGGACTACCTCAGTTTCGTCGTCGAAGAGACCACGAAACGGCACGCCGCCGGTCTGTCCGCAGTCGAAGCAGCCAAAGACATAGAGCTCGGATCCTACGATCAGTGGTCAGATTGGGAGCGGATCGCCATCAATGTTGACACCGTGTATGGAGAGCTCGACGCCAAGCACACCTCACCCGGCGTCATTGGGTTGTTTGGCCAGATGGCCGACCTTAAGCACGGCTGACCCGGTACCGAAATCTGTTTGCTAACGGGCCAATGACTTGGCCACATTTGGGTTCGAGCCAAGTGCGACTTCAAGAACCGTCGGCAACTCATGGGCCAGGACGTCCCACATGCGATCCAGTAGTTCCGCCGTCATAAGCAGCTCGGTGGAAACCCCCAATGATGCCTGTCTTCGGATCCGATCGGCCACAGTCCGAACTCCTATCAATGTTGCGGCGACGCCGAGATCCAATGGAGCTGCACCCGCAGCCCGAGCAGCTCGGACGCGAGCCTGCGTATCGACTACGAGATCCTCGACAATGAGGCCTACGAGGCCGTCATACACCTGACGGTGAGCGCGTGGTGACCTTAGTAGGAGGGTTTGGGTGGCGCTTCGGCCTGCCATCTCCGACAGGCGTCGTATCTGGGCCTGCACTCCAATGGCCCACGCCTCTCGACTGGTCTGACCAGGTGCAGCCCCACGGCCTACATTCGATTGTTGTCCCTGACGTGCAGGGTCGGGAGGATCTGGTGGCTGGTGGGTTGAAGACGATGATGGACCAGGGGAGTCCGAGGGGCGGGCGACCTGTTGGTCATAGGCCAGTCGAGAGGCAGGGTCGCTCAGAACTCGCCAGGCATCATTGAGTTCTGCCATAGAGCGACCATCATCGTTCATGCCTGATACGTCTGGGTGCAGAGCTCTGGCCCTGGCCCGATAGGCAGCCCTCAGCTCATCGCTCGTGCACGCTGGATCCACCTCAATTATTTGGTAGGGGGAGCGACTGGATGCTGGCACCGAACCAGTGTGCCTGCCTCCATCCTGTTGCGCTACAACCTATTCGAGCCGTTCTGCTAAACTTCAGTGGTGGGCGACGCAGTCCATGCTTTGGATCACTAGGGGCTTGATCTAGGCTTGGCCGATGACCCAGGCCGATCAGCTAAGCACAAGGACTCTGCTCCACATCATTTCGCAGGAAAACTGGGAGCGGGCGAGAGAGTTGGGCGAGCTCATCGACCCATCACTTGAATCGGAGGGCTTCATCCACTGCTCCTATGCCGACCAGGTCTTGTTGCCCGCCAACGCCCTCTTTTCTGGTCAGAGCGATCTCCTCTTGTTGGTCATCGACCCCGCGATCCTCAGTAGCGCTTTGGTCATCGAGGACTCCTATGGCTCAGGGACTGAGTTTCCCCATGTCTACGGGCCTATCGAGTTGGAAGCCGTGATCTCGACCGTTCCCTTTCCCGCCAGCGACGACAGCCTCTTTTCGCTACCGGAGTCCCTGAAAGGCCTCTAGCGGTTCGTCATAGAACGAGAGGCCGGCGCTTGATTTCAGGCTCAGGTCTGCATGAGCTAGGCGATCGGAAGGTCCGCTCGCTCATCGACAGTGACCACGCTTCCCGGAGTCAGCCACGAAAAACTGACCGCGGTTTGATGTTCCAGCCAATTGGTGATGACGTTGCGACCCCGCTCGTTCATCTGTCCGTCGTGAACACCAATAGTTCGACGAGCGGCGATCTTGTTGATCAAGTCGATGACCTCAATGGTCTTCAGCCATGAGGCTTGCATGGGGGCAAACAGGACCTCGAACGCCGGATCGGTGACAGGCCGGACGGGTACATGAAGCGAGTCGCCGGGGTGATAGATGACGGAGTCGATGATGAAGCCGAGGTTGGCGCACGATGTTTGGCCTGGAGTCACTCGGGCATGCTCTCCTCCAACGGCTTCGACGGTGAAGCCTCCTGCGGTGAAGGTTGCTCCGAGTCGTACTCGAGAATAGGTGTCATCGGAGATATTGGAATGGTCGGGAATGAAGACAGGACCTTCAAGAGCGGCCAGGAGTTGCTGGTTGATGTGGTCCACATGCTCATGAGTGAGAAGGACGGCATCGGCGCCGGCTATGGCCTCGGGCTCGCTCCAGACACCGGGGTCAATGACCAGGACCGAGCCTGCCGATTCGATACGAACACATGAGTGGCTGTACCGCGTAATCGTCCACATGCCCGCAGACTAGTTGAGAATCGGGTTCTCGTTCTCTTCCGTGGGTGGTTCTACTGGGACAGAGGAGCCAGGCATCCATCATCCAGTCAGTTCAGTGTCGTTCCTTATACAAGCACCGACATTGGTCGAGAATGTTAGAACAGGCTTCGACCTGCACCTGGCGAATCTTGGCGGCAACCAAGGATTCAGCCAGCGATCGGCGTTGGTTCCGGGGGTGGAAACACCCACACACGACCGGGACCAATGTCGGTCACTTCCAAACAACGCCGCCTGGCTAACACCTACAACAGCTCGGGTGATCCAACCACGATCTCGCGGTGTTAGCCCTCCGGTATCCAGGATTCGAGAGGGACTCCCAGGCCGTCAACGATTCGATTGGCGTAGGCGTAGTAGGCGACGACCTCGACAATGTCCAGGATATCGCGATCACTGAAGCCAGTTTCTCGGAGCACCTCCACATCCTTGGCTGACATTGCCGCTGGCTCTCTGGTCAGCTTGACTGCATACCGCAGCATGGCTTGGCGTTGGGGCGAGATTTCCGCCGACTGCCAGTCGGCCTCAATTGCTTCAACCAGGGCGTCATCTTTCAGGAGTTGG